>CAZYDV010000018.1:0-30254 GCA_964646405.1 uncultured Granulosicoccaceae bacterium
ACCCATGCACCGTTGGCTGTGGTAATTTCAATGAGCGCATTCTCGGTGAGTCTTGCAGTCAGAAACTCACCATCGGGATCACTGAGTTGATTAAATTCGCTCTGGTTTGTTATTGAGAGGGTGGAGCCAGACTGCGGCGAGAAGTCCACGCTGTCAACATCGGCAACGGTATTGATGAAATAGCTTGTTGATGGTAACTGGCCTGGGTCATTCAGCTGTATAGAACCCACTGCCTGACCATTTGCATTGTTGACCGTGACAGACATAGGCTGGCTCGAATCAACATCCGGCGACTGTGGCTTCACCATGATCAGTGCGTTGCGATTGCCGATCAGCCGCGGTTGACGACCGGATGGATCCGGACTGGCCGGAATGATCTGACTTTGCGCAAAAAAAACTGCAGCCTGCAGGGACCCTTGTAAATCGTTGAACTGTTCGGTGCTGTTGAAGGCAATACTATCAGTGCTGTTGGTCGCTGGCTGCTGGGGCGCGGTGATAACACTGACGTTGACTGATTCGCTGATCAGGCTGTCGTCGGTGCCGCGGCAAGTCAAAGTAAACGAAGTGTCACTTTGCAGATTGATGAGGGTATGCCCGTCACTGGTTAGCGGCTGCAGTCGATTGTCTGTCCAGTCCGGATGGTCTGGGGTGGCTTCGGAGCGACACCTTGACACATCGGTAGATTCCCATTGCAATCGGGTGCTGCCACCCTGGTTCACGCTGCTGTCCTGTGCGGCAAAGGTTAAGGTGGGTGCGGCGGCAGTTTGTGGTGCAGGGGTAGCGATAACATTGACCGTCTCGCTGATCAGGCTGTCATCAATCCCGCGGCAGGTGATAGTAAAAGCGGTATCGCTCTGCAGACTGGTAATGTTGTATCCATCATCAGTAGTGTCCTGAAGCTGGTTATCTACCCAGTCAGGGTGAGCGGGAGTCGCAGTTGATCGGCATCGTGAGACCTCTGTGGCGTGCCACAGCAGCAGTGTGTTGCCACCCTGTATCACACTGGTTTGCTCCGCCATGAAGCTCAGGGTAGGGGCGGCGATGGAGGGCGATGGCGTGGAATCGGTATCTACTTCAGAAGTAGTTTCGGTGGTCGGTGGAGCAGAGGAAGGTTGGGTCGGTTCAACCTCTGACGGTGCCGCCGGAGTCGTAGAGGGCTCAGAGGTAGAAACAGGCTCGGCTCCATCGCCAGTTTCAGTGGCTAAATTATCGGGAGAGATGGTCGCACTGGTATCCCCTGTAAGATCGGCTGAGCCGCCACAGCCGACTAGTGCGGAGGTAATTACAGCGATGCTCACTGCCAGCCTGAAAAAATGGTGTGACATGGTTAATCTTCTTAATCATTATGAAGTGCTGGCACTAGTGTAGATCAAAGCTATTTTCTCCAATACTAGTACCATGGATTAGCTGGCACTTCATAGGTGATAATTGACGGGTTCAGGTTGTCGCCATTTATTGCAGTGAAATCCCTTATCGCCAAGCGAGAACTTACTTTTTTTGTGTCGATCTGTCAAACCATGGAAACGCTAACTAGATGAACGCAAATTCCAAGCCAGATATTCGCGTCCGGTATGCACCACTCACTCATGGTGTTTTGCTACTGGCCAACCATCACGGCCAACTAATACAACGTGGTCGTTCGTAAACCATCGAATAGTGTGAAAAATACGCCCTCAATTACCGTGGTTATTGATGCGCAGTAGTTAAGTGAAAAATCAAAGTTGTATAGACGTGGCCGTACGTCTTTTGGCAATCAGCTCCGCCACAATAGAAACCGCAATCTCTGCCGCACTCCTGCTGCCAATCGACAATCCCACAGGCCCGTGCAGTCGATGAACTTCTTCCTCTTCAACGCCAATGCCGACCAGCCTTTTACGCCGCCGTTCATTGTTGGTCTTCGATCCAAGTGCTCCCACATAAAATGCATCTGACGGCAATGCCTCAATAAGCGCACTATCATCCAGATTCGGGTCGTGGGTCAGTGCCAGCACGACGCTGTTATGGTCGGTAGCATGGTCAAGTACCGCCTGGTCCGGGAGTTTGTCTGTCAAGGTGCAGCCGGGCACGCTCCAGGCGCTGGCGAATTCCGGGCGTGGTTCGCAGACGACCACTTCGTAGTCCAACGCCTGTGCGAACTGCGCGACATAGCGGGAGAGTTGCCCGGCGCCTATCAGCAGCATTCGCCAGCCGGGGCCGAAGACTTTTCTGATTGATTGCTCATCGAAATTGAAGTCGATGTCTCGCCCTACCGTTTCGATGCGCGTTTGGTTGCTATCGAGGTGGACGGTACGAGCAATGCGCTTTCGTTGATCCAGCAGTGCAAGCACTTCTTTTAGCTCGTTAGATTCGGTTAAAGCCTCGAATACCAGTTCGAGGTGGCCACCGCAGGGCAGGCCGAATTTGCGTGCCTCGTCGGTGCTGATCTCGTGCGCGAAGGCACGTGCCCGGTCGTCCTGATCGATGCGGATTGCGAGTTGTTTCTCGATACAGCCGCCGGACACGGATCCGACCAGATGGCCGTCGTCGCGGATGGCGGCGAGTGATCCGGGTGGTCTGGGCGATGAGCCCCAGGTGCGGGCGACGGTGACCAGCTCCACACGGCGGCCGGCATCCAGCCAGTCGATGGCCTGTTTCAGCACCTCGGTGTCGCTGTTGTCGATATTCGCCATGGGTGTAGTTCCGTGATTGTTTGAGTGCTTCAGGATCTCAAATATCGGGTCACTGAAGCAATTTCTCTAGAAACGGCGCCGTTTTTGATCGTTTTGACTTGACGATTTTGGCCGGCGTGCCGTTGGCGATGACTTTGCCACCACCGTCGCCGCCTTCGGGGCCCATGTCGATAATCCAGTCGGCGTTTGCCATCAGATCGAGGTTGTGCTCGATCACAACGACCGTGTTGCCGGACTCGACCAGCCGGTGCAGTACGTGTATGAGCTTCTCCACATCCGCCATGTGCAGCCCCACGGTCGGTTCATCGAGTATATAGAGTGTATGGTTGAGTTTTCGCCCCCGCCGCTCTTGCGCGCCGGTGCCGGCCTTGGCTAACTCTGAAACCAGTTTGATACGCTGGGCCTCCCCGCCCGACAGCGTGGGGCTTTGCTGGCCGAGTGTCAGGTAGCCCAGGCCGGTGTCCTGAAGCAGTTTGAGTGGATGCCAGATTGGCCGGTGGGCGTCGAAGAAGTCAACCGCTTCGTCAACGCTCATTTGCAATACATCGCCAATTGATTTGTCCCGATACAACACGCTGCGGGTCTCGGCGTTAAAGCGTGCGCCGCGACACACTTCGCAGGGCACTTTGACATCAGGGAGAAAATTCATCTCGATGCGCTTCATTCCCTGGCCTTCGCAGCCCTCGCAGCGACCTTTACCGGTGTTGAATGAAAAACGGCTGGCGGTATAGCCGCGTATTCTGGCTTCGGTAGCATCGGCATAGAGACGACGAATGTTATCCCAGAAACCGATGTAGGTGGCCGGGCAGGAACGCGGTGTCTTGCCGATCGGTGTCTGGTCGACCTCTAATACGCGGGAGACTGTTTGCCAGCCTTCCAGTGCGTCGCAGCCACGTAGTTTTGGCGCTTTTCTTTTCTTACGCTCCTGGGTGAGTATCGCGCGCAGATTATCGCCCAATACATCGCGAACCAGGGTGCTTTTGCCGGAGCCGGAAACGCCGGTCACCAGCGTGAGTTTACCGATCGGAATTCGCGAGTCGGTTTTTTTTAGATTGTTTAGCCTGGCCCCTTTGATTTCGATCCAGCCCGAGTCCTCTCTGCGCGGCGGATACAGCGGGTGTTGCAACGGATTAGCCAGCGCCTTGCCGGTAACCGATGCCTTGTTCTTCATCAGTTGTGGCAGTGTGCCGCGTGCCACGACTTCACCCCCTCGCACACCGGCACCCGGGCCGAGATCGATTACATGATCGGCGCGCCGGATGGTGTCCTCATCGTGCTCTACTACGACGATGGTATTGCCCTTGCCACCAAGCCTGTCCAGTGTATTCAACAGCATCTGGTTATCGCGTGGGTGCAAACCGATGGTAGGCTCGTCGAGGATGTAGCACACACCTTGCAGGTTTGATCCCAATTGTGCGGCAAGACGTATTCGTTGAGCCTCGCCGCCGCTGAGTGTGGGCGCTGCGCGATCAAGCGTCAGATAGCTCAGGCCAACCTGCTCAAGAAACTGCAATCGCGATCGAAGCTCGGTGAGTATGTCACGCGCGATCTCGGCATCGCGGCCGTTGAGTTTTAGTTTTTCGAAATGCTTGTAGGCCGCACCGATGGACAGACTGGTTAGATCTGCAATGCTGTTTTTCTGATAGATCACCGACAGCGCCGTTGGGTTGAGTCGCATGCCTTCACAGTCAGGGCAGGGGAGTGATTCCTCCTCGGCCTGCAGCCACCATGATTCCTCACCGGTTTGCTCTTCGTCGAATTCCGACAATAGCTCTCCGGTGCCAAAGCAGCTCTCGCACCAGCCGTGTTTCGAGTTGTAGGAAAACAGTCTGGGATCGAGTTCCGGAAAGCTGGTGCCGCATTGTGTGCAGGCGCGCTTTATCGAAAACAGTTTATCCGCCTTGACCGAGCGCGAGTTGCCTATGGAGATTTTTAGTACGCCTTTGCCATAGTCGAGTGCGCGCTGCAGCAGTTCGGTTAATTTCTTTTCGTTCCTGCCGGTCACATCCAGTTGTCCAATCGGCAGATCGATATCGTGCTCGTGAAAACGGTCTAGTCGGGGCCATGGATCGGTCGGCAGCAGTTCACCGTCGACGCGTAACTCGTCAAATCCACGACCGTTCGCCCACTTGGCCAGATCTGTGTAGTAACCCTTGCGCGCGACAATCAGCGGGGCGAGGATGGAGACTGTTTTGTTTTTACATTGGCTCGACACCTGTGCAACGATGCTATCGAGCGTTTGCGCGGCGATTGGTACTTCGCAATCAGGGCAATATTGTGTGCCGAGTTTCACGTAGAGCAAACGCAGAAAGTGATATATCTCGGTCATCGTGGCAACGGTACTCTTGCGTCCGCCGCGACTGGTGCGCTGTTCGATCGCTACCGTCGGTGGTATGCCATATATCGCGTCCACATCGGGTCGTGATGCCGGTTGTACAAACTGCCGTGCGTAGGCGTTCAGTGATTCCAGGTAGCGTCGCTGGCCCTCATTGAAAATAATATCGAATGCCAGTGTACTTTTGCCGCTGCCGCTCAAGCCTGTCACCACGGTGAATTTGTCCCTTGGCACCGATACCTCGATGTTTTTCAGATTGTGCTCTCGGGCATTAATGATCGAGATATCGTCGGTGTTAGCCCGAGTTTGCGCGTAGTCGGCAGAGGCCTCGGCCACTTGTTTTGACGTGGCATTCACGTGATCGAGTGAAGCCTCGTATTCAATCAATGCCGCGCCGGTGTGGCTTTTCTTACTGGCCCGAATCTTCCCCACTTTGCCTTGTGCCACCAGTTTGCCACCACCAGTGCCACCTTCCGGCCCAAGGTCGATAATCCAGTCAGCATTGCTGATCACGTCCAGGTTGTGTTCGACCACAATGATCGAATGGCCGTCATCCAGCAGCTGCTCAAAAGCCTGGAGCAATTTGGCGATGTCTTCAAAGTGCAGCCCGGTGGTCGGTTCGTCGAAGATGAAGAGGTTCTGGTCTGATGACGATTTTGCAGTTTTACGGGCCTTGGCAAGATGGGCCGCGAGTTTCAGGCGCTGCGCCTCACCACCGCTGAGTGTTGGCACCGGTTGCCCGAGTGTCAGATAGCCCAATCCAACCGAAACCAGCGGCGCAAGCGCCTTGTGTACGTCTTTGTGATCGGCGAAAAATTCCAGTGCATCGTCGATCGTCATATCCAGTACGTCGGCAATACTCGCCGATGTGCCGGTATCTGGCTGAACCAGCTTGATGTCGAGTAATTCATCGCGATAGCGGCTGCCATTGCAGGCGTGGCAACGCAGATATACGTCGCTTAAAAACTGCATTTCCACGTGCTCAAAACCGTTGCCAGAGCAGACCGGGCAGCGCATGCCCGAATTGAAACTGTAGCTGCTGGCGGTGTAGCCGCGCTGTTTTGATTCCGGATCGAGTGCGAATAACTTTCTAATGGCATCGAAGGCACCGGTGTAGCTGACCGGGTTGGACCGGGCCGATTTTCCGATGGGCGATTGATCCACCATAACGACATCCTGGATTAGATCGTCACCGCTGATGTCCGCAAATTCGCCGGGTAGTTCTGTCGGCTTGCCCTTGGCCCGGCACAATGCACGATAGAGCGTGTCCTGAACCAGGGTGGACTTTCCCGAGCCACTGACACCGGTGACGCAAACCAGTTGCTGTAGCGGAAATTCCACATCGATACCGGTGAGGTTGTGTTCGTGCGCGCCGCGTAAGATGATGGATTGGCCGGTTGGTTTTCGGGTGGCCGATCTGGCAAGTGTCCGCTTGCCATTGAGATAGTCGGCAGTCAGTGATTGCCGGGCTTTAGGCAGTTTTTTAGCGTCGCCATAAAATACAACCTCTCCGCCGCCGGTACCGGGCCCGGGGCCCATGTCCAGCACCTTGTCGGCCGCCAGTATCAATTGCGGATCGTGTTCCACCACGACCAGTGAGTTACCGGAGTCGCGCAGCCGGTGCAGAATACCGATCACGCGGTTGATGTCGCGCGGATGCAGCCCGATGCTGGGTTCATCCAGTACAAACAAAGTGTTGACCAGTGACGTGCCCAGTGCGGTTGTCAGGTTAATTCGCTGCACCTCACCGCCACTGAGTGTGCGAGATTGACGATCCAGTGTCAGGTAGCTTAGGCCTACGTCTGCCAGATAACGCAATCGGCTGCGTACTTCATCGAGTAACAAACGCGTCGCTTCATCGAAGGGCTCCGGTAATTGAATAGCATTGAAAAACTCAAGGCACTGGCTCAATGGCAGTTGCATCACATCGTGAATTAAAAGCCCCGGCTGTTTGCGGTATTTTGCCGCCGACAAGGTCGTGCCCTCAGGAATAAAGCGCTCCGCCGGTTGGAGTACCGCATTGGCATTGGCCAGTGTGCCCACGCGCCACCATAACGCCTCAGGTTTTAGTCTTGCGCTGTTACAGGTGACGCACTTGGTGTATGAGCGATACTTTGACAGCAGTACCCGCACATGCATTTTGTAGCTTCGGGTCTCGAGCCAGTCAAAAAATCTTTGCACGCCGTACCAATGGCTGCCGTCCCATTCGCCCTCACCGTGCAGCACCCATTGCTGATGTCTGGCTGGTAAGTCCTGCCAGGCCACGTCGGTCGGGACTTTTCGCTTGCGCGCAAATTTGATCAGATCGCGCTGGCAGATCGCGTTGGTTTTCGTCTGCCAGGGTTTTATCGCACCCTCGGCCAGACTCAGCGATTCGTTGGGCACCACCAGATTGAAATCGATGCCCATGGTGCGCCCAAAACCACGGCAATCTTCACAGGCGCCGATTGGTGAGTTAAATGAGAAAAGGCTGGGCGTGGGTTCGCTGAATTGGCGCTTGCAGGCTGCGCAACTGAATTCGGCTGAAAACGTCACCGCCTTGCCCGGCTTGCGCTCGGCATCCAGTGGATAGACGTATGCGATTCCATGGCCGTGGCGAAACGACGCTTCCAGTGCCTCGGTAATACGGCCGCGATTTGTATTGGCCAGCTTGACTCTGTCCTGAATGACTTCGATCGTTTTCTTGCCGCGTTTGTGTAGACGTGTATAACCTTGCCGTTGCAGCCAGTTTTCGATTTCCTCTGCACTGAAGTTATCGGGCACGGTGATTTTGAATGTGATCATCGCGCGCGTGTCAGGTGTGAAATCGTTGAGCAGCGTGTTAGTGACGTGCTCCGGTGACTCGCGTTCCACGCGTCGGCTGCAGCCTGGGCAATACAACTCGGCGGCTCGTGCGAACAACAGTTTCAGGTGATCGTTGAGCTCAGTCATGGTGCCGACTGTCGATCGCGACGTTCGGACCGGATTGGTCTGGTCGATCGCGATCGCAGGCGGAATGCCGTCGATGCGGTCTACGCGGGGTTTGTCCATGCGATCGAGGAATTGCCGAGCGTATGGCGAGAACGTCTCTACATAGCGTCGCTGGCCCTCGGCGTAAATGGTGTCGAACGCAAGCGAAGACTTACCCGAACCGCTCACACCGGTTACGACCACCAACTCGCCGTGTGGTATGTCCAGGGTGAGATTCTTCAGATTGTTCTGATTGGCGTTCTCGACGCGTATGGATTTTTTTGACATTGAGCACAGGGGTGAGCGTCCACATGATACGGTGGAGGCAGAAATGGGATGATTGATGGAGCGCAGGCTATTGTAACCTGCATCAACTTCGCGTGACGGTGACTGTGCCTGACCACAAGCGTCTGGAAAAACGAGCATTATGAGTAAACCACTGAGTGAACAGCGGCTGGCCGAATTCAGTCGCGATGGCTTCCTGATTGAGCGCGGCCTTGCCGACAAGCAGACCGTCGCCACGCTCGATCAGACCATCGACGATGCGGTCAGCCCTCCGCTTGCGCCTGTCGAGTACGAGGCCGATGTGCACTATCCCGGCGCGCCAGCCAGCAAGCTCGCACCTGGCGGACACACGCCCAGGCGCCTGCTCAATGCCTATGCGCGTGACGCTGTCTTTCGCGATTGGGCGCGCTCGGCGGGCGTTGTGCAGCGCCTGCAGCAAATGATTGGCAGCAACCAGATCATGGTCTCGCAGAATCACCACAACTGCATCATGACCAAGCACCCGGGCTTCAGCAGTGTCACCTCCTGGCATCAGGATATCCGCTACTGGTCGTTTGATCAGCCCGAGCTCGTCAGCGTGTGGTTGGCGCTGGGAGAGGAGACCCCGGACAACGGCGGGCTATTGTTGATACCTGGCTCGCACCTGTCACAGCTGGAGCGTGGTCGGTTCGATGCCGCTATGTTTCTGCGCACTGATCTACCCGAGAACAACGAATTGATCGATGCGGCAATTCCTGCCCATCTGCAAGCCGGAGACGCGTTGTTTTTCCATTGCCGCACCTTTCACGCAGCCGGGCAGAACAGTTCTGGAAGAGTTAAGAAATCACTGGTCTACACCTATCACAGCGCCGACAACCGGCCGATTCCCGAGACTCGTTCGGACAATCATCCTGATATCCTGGTTACCTAATTTTGACCGTCACCTGCCAGATCGGAGGCTCTCCAGCCGTTTGGGGATATCGTCCTTTGCTTCAAAGACGAAGACTTTGCCTACTTTGTGATGTGACAATAGACCTAGCTCAGACAATTTGAGTAAGTCTGATCGTGCTGTCGGGTAGCTGACGTTGTGAGAGTTTTTATGACTTTCAATAGTATATGTCTGGTAAGGGTGTCTGGCGGCATGTGTAATCACTGCTAGTTGTCGGTAGTTCAATTCCCTTGAGATCATAGTGTTGCCGAGCGTGGCTTCGATCTGCTTGATCTCGCCCGCTTTGCGTGCAAGATGCTCCTGCAGTTTGGCAATAGCGCGAATGATTACGCTGAGGTTGTAGTCGATGAAATAAGTCGTGTCGTTATCATCAGTTTCAGTGAACAGATATGCTTTTGCGTATTGGGCTGGGGCGTTTTTCAAGATAGAGGATATTGAGATAAACTCCATTAGCCAGTAATCTTGCCTCGCCATCGACCAATAGAAGAGCGCGCGCGCGGTTCGTCCGTTGCCATCTACAAATGGATGATCGTAAGCGATCATGAAATGGAGCAGAATAGATCTGACCACGGGATGCATGAATCCGCTATCCGTTTCCGAGGAATTCGCAAACGCGCAAATCTTTTCCACGCGTCCCTCCAGATCATCGGCGTTTGGCGGTTTGTGAAGCAAAGTGTTGCTGGCGTTGTCATAAACGCCGATATCCTCGGACTCTAGACGGAATCTTCCCGCGGAAGAAGGGTCTTCGAGGGTGGCTTCAGTAACCTTTTGGTGGATTTCAAGTAATAAGTCTTTGCTTAAGGTGTGATCTCGGATCTCCCTAATGAAAGACATTGCGCGATAGTTGTTGTATATCATGCGCTCGCTGGTGTCTCTGGGTTGCCTGCGTTCGCGCAACATTGCCTTGGCAACTTTGTAAGTTGTAGAAGCGCCTTCAAGCTGACTTGATGTAATGGACTCTTCTATCAGTGTTGTTGCCAGATAGCGGTTTCTGGTGCGCTCGTTGGTTACGTCCTCTGGAAGTTCCACTCTGCCACTGGCTTGTTGGTCGATTTGATGGAGACGGTGTTGTATTGGGTCTGTCAGCCAATAGACGAAATTTGCGCCTGACTTACTGTGAAACGGCAGCTTTCTATAGGCGTTGGTGCGTCGGAACTTTGTTAAGATCCACCACACCTCGTGGCTGCTGACGCCCGCGGGCAAGGGCTTGTGCCTCAGCTTGTCCCAGTGAAGGTATTCGCCTGATCTATCTCTTCCGATGTCGGATGGCAGCAGCGCCAACATTTCCGACAGCTGGGCATCATGAGCCAGGTTAGTGCTTGCACCTAGAGCTGTGATTAGCTTCGGTGGAGGCGGTGGAATTTTCATTGCGTGGATTTCTGAATGTCGAGTATAGATTTAGTATAGATTTTCAGAATATTTATACTTTATCAATCTATAAATTTTGGCAAAAATTATAGCAAACTTATAGGTATTGCCGGATTTTACCCAATAAGATGTCTAGACAGCTTAAAATCTATCTACTGATAGATTGTTTTCCGTTGTCTAATCCACTAAATTGTCACCATGACAGATACCCGAACCCGGCTGTTGGACGCCGCTGAATCGAGCATGCGCGAGCGTGGCTACCACGCGGTGAGTTTCCGCGATCTCGCCGACTTGCTGGAGATCAAGAGTGCCAGTGTGCACTACCACTTTCGTCAAAAAGAGGATTTGGGCGTAGCGCTGGTGGAGCGGTATCAACAGCGGTTCTTTGAGGCGTTGGAGAAGCGCGCCGGCCAAAACGGCACCACGGCCAACAGCATTCAGGCCTTTTGCGCGACCTATCGTGCATCTCTGGTCAGCAGTCAGCATTTATGTCTGTGCGCCATGCTCGGCGCAGAGTCTAAGGGGCTGCCGACCGAGGTCGCCGCTGTGGTCAATCGATTTTTTGCATGCAATGTAGACTGGCTGCAGCAGCAAATTGAAGCGCCTGATAAAATCGCCCGCGCCCGTGCGCAGACCCTGCTATCCACGCTACAGGGCGCCATGATGCTCGCCAGCAGTATCGGTGATCACGCGGTGTTCGATAGTGCGGTCGAGTGCATGCTGGCGGATTGCGTGAAACCAGACTAGAAATGCAAAGGATGGCATCCACGCGAGTCGATGTGATAGTGGTTGGGGCTGGACTATCCGGCCTGGCAACCGCCTATCGCCTCTTGCAACACGGGCTGTCTGTCCGAGTGCTGGAGGCAACCGGGCGCGTGGGTGGTCGCATTCACAGTTGTTACACAAACAATAATCAACGCTATCTTGGAGATCTTGGGCCAAGCTGGTGCTGGCCGGAATTCCAGCCTGTTGTGAGCCGCTGGCTTGACACACTCGGTATCGAGCGGCAACCGCAATATGTCGAAGGCCTGGCCGCGATTGAGCGTGATAGAAATTCGCCAGTGATTCGATACGATTTACCGGTGCAGCACGGTATCAGTCGATTGACTGGCGGACCACAGGCGATCGTCGATGCTTTGAAGAATAAAATAGGGTCAGAGCGAATAGAGTGCGATTATCCCGTTCATGCGATAAAACGTTCTGGCAGTTGCCTCATCGTCTCAACAACCGATTCCCAGTTTGAACATGAGGCCGGACAGGTGGTCGTCGCTCTGCCACCTCGGCTGACCGGTCAGGACATCACATTCGAACCCTCGCTCGACAGCACGCGTATCGAACTGATGCACTGTGCGCCAACGTGGATGGCAGCGCAAGCCAAGGTGGTCGTGCAATACGCCAGGCCTTTCTGGCGAGACGCTGGTCTGTCCGGCAGGGTGGCAAGCCAGGTTGGGCCGCTGGTTGAGGTACACGATCACAGTGGTCCCGATGGCGAACCCGCGGCGCTATTTGGCTTTGTCGGAGTGCCGGCGGCAGTCAGGCGCAACAACAGGGCATCGCTAAAAATGGCGATCATTGAGCAGTTGGTGCATTGCTTTGGTGAATCGGCTGCCAACCCTCAATCTCTGCACCTGCAGGATTGGGCGCTGGAGCGTCGTATTTGCGCCGATGCTGATCGCACAACAAGCCCTTCGCATCCAGAAGTCCTGCCGGCAGCAATCCGCGAGTCGGCCTGGGATCGGCATTTGCACTTTGCCGGTGCCGAGTTGTCGACGGTGAGTCCGGGCTTGATTGAGGGTGCGCTACATGCAGCTGATACGGTGGTCAAAGCGATACTGCGTGCTGGTCAGTGCGATACGGATACCTAACACCAAAAGGTCGTTACAACCGCGTCGCTGTGCGTTGAAAGTGGGATCCTCAGCCAGAGCTGATACTTGATCCCTCATTCAACATCATGTCCGCGAGTTTCTCGCCGATCATGATGCACGGCGCATTGGTATTGCCGGACACGACTGTAGGCATGATGGATGCGTCGGCGACTCGAAGTCCTTTTATACCGTGGACTCGCAACTCTGGATCGACCACGGCAAGTGAGTCTGTCCCCATCTTACAGGTGCCGCTGGGATGAAAAATCGTGTTGCCAAATTCGGCAATATAGCGGGCTAGATCGGCGTCGCTGGTCACTTCTTCGCCGGGTATGGCCTCGCGTTTGATCCACGGTTGTATCGCCGGCGTTTGTGCGACCTTTCTTATCAGGTGGAGTCCGTCGAGCATGGTTTGACGATCTGACTCGGTCGCCAGATAGTTGGGTTTTATCAATGGGTGTTGCGTCGGGTCGGTACTGTTGATGTGGACGCTGCCACGGCTTTCCGGGCGCATTTGACAGACCGATACGGTAAACCCCGGGTACTTGTGCAGCCCCTCGCCCGGTCGCGCCGCGCTGAACGGAATAAAGTGAAACTGTACGTCGGGACTGTCGAGCTCATGGCGTGTTTTAGCAAACACGCCAACCTGGCCTGCGCCAATTGTCAGTGGCCCTGTGCGGGTGAATGCGTAACGCATTCCCGCCCCCAGTTTGCGCCAGACGCTGTTCGCGACATCGTTGAGTGTTTCGCGTCGAGTGCATTCGTATACTACCCGGATCTGGTAGTGGTCCTGCAGGTTTTCGCCAACGCCCGGGAGATCGTGAAGCACCTCGACGCCCGCGTTTTGCAGCACATTGGCGGGTCCGATACCGGAGAGTTGCAATAGTTGTGGCGAATTGATGGCGCCACCGCAAACCACGACTTCAGCGCGTGCATGTGCCGTGACGGTTTGTCGGCCACGGCGGTAGCGAACACCGGTGGCGCGTTTGCCATCGAGAATAATCTGTTCTGCCAGTGCGTTGGTTTCGATCTGTAGATTGCTGCGTTGCCGCACGGGTTTGAGAAAGGCCACACCCGTACTGGCGCGCCGGCCCCTGCGTGTCACTGTGAGTTGAAAATATCCGGCGCCCTCTTGTTCTGCGCCGTTGAAATCATCGTTGCGACGAATCTGCGCCTGCCCGCAAGCATCGATATACGCATCGGCCAGTGCACTTTGCATGGAATCGGTCACCTCCAGTGGTCCATCACTGCCATGCCACTGATTGCTGCCGCGTTGCTGATTTTCACTGCGAATAAAATACGGCAACACATCGTGATATCCCCAGCCGCTGTTGCCCAGTTGTTCCCAGTGATCGAAGTCTTCGGCCTGACCTCGAATGTACACCAGGCCGTTGATTGCGCTGGAGCCGCCCAATGTACGACCCCGGGGCCAGGTGATGCGCCGGTTACCGGTCGCCGGTTCTGCCTCGGTTTGATAATTCCAGCTCAATACCGGGTGCAGGATGTTGCGGTAGTAGCCAATGGGAATATGGATCCACGGATTGCGATCGGGCGGTCCGGCTTCGAGCAGCAATACACGATGTTCGGCCGACAGGCGATTCGCCAGCACCGCACCGGTGGAACCTGCGCCTACAATGATGTAGTCGAAGGTGGCATTGTCATCGCTCACTTTGATTGCCCATCGTTGTCAACTCACAGCCGGATTGCACACAGCGCGCTGCTTAGGGTTTGCGAATCTTACGTACCGCGCCTCGCTGAGGATCGTAGCCGCGAATGGCAAAAAACATGGCGACTATTAACGTTGCAGCGACCACCGCAAAGGACAGCCAGTTGAATTTGCCATAAAACGCGAAGCGAATCAGTTCGACGGCGTGGGTAAACGGATTGATATTGGCAAGATAGTAAATAATCAACGCGCCGGACTCCTGCAACTTCCACAGCGGATACAGTGCACTGGAAATGAAGAACATCGGAAAAATGACAAAGTTCATCGTGCCGGCAAAGTTCTCCAGCTGTTTGACATAAACGGACAATACCAGGCCAATCGCGCCAAGCATTAGCGCAGCCAGCAACATGGCCGGCAACGCGGTCAGCCAGCCCAGCAACGGTACGTCCAGCTGAATAATCAGACAGATGATTAGAAAGGCGTAAGCCTGCAATATCGACAATACGGCACCGGCCATCAGTTTGCAGGTCAATAGATACCAGCGTGGCAAGGGGGCGGTCAGCAGCAGACGCATGATGCCCATTTCACGGTCGTAGACCATCGCCAGCGACGATTGCATGCCATTAAACAACAGCACGATACCGATCAGCCCAGGTACGATGTAGACCTGATACGGAATGTAGGTTTCGTAGGGCTCGATGATCGAGACGCCCAGTACATTCTGAAAACCTGCGGCAAAAACCAGCAGCCACAGGCTTGGGCGCACCAGCGCCGAAAATAACCGACCTTTCTGATTCCACAGTTTAAACACCTCACGTGCAGCAACCGCAATCAGGCCTTGCGCTGCGTGGGACAGACTGATTCTTGATTGGCTGCTCATGTTGTCATCGCTGTGAAGGCGGCGGACAGGTTGGTCTCTGCAGTTTGTGCAATGACGGCTGCGGGCGTATCGTGCTGCAGGATGTCGCCGCGGTGAAGCACGATTACCCGGTCTGCAGCATCGGCTTCATCGACCAGGTGTGTCGCCCACAATACGGCAGTCCCGTTTTCGTGACACAGGCTGCGCACCTCGGATACCAGCGTTTGGCGAGAGGCGGGGTCGAGACCGACCGTGGCTTCATCCATCAGCAGCAATTTCGGCTCGGCCAGCAGCGCCCGCGCCAACTCGACTTTGCGACGATTGCCGCCGCTGAGTTCACGACACAGTCGATTGGCGTCCTGCAGCAGTCCGGCGCGGTCGAGTTCCTGATCGATCCGGTGGGTGCGATTGCTGCCACCAATGCCATGCAGGCTTGCATGGAATTTCAGATTGGCGCGCACGCTCATATCCAGATCAAGCGTGGCCTGTTGAAAAACCACACCCAGTCTTGCCAATACGGCCACCGGTTCTTTGGCAATATCGAAACCATCGACAGAAATCGTGCCGGAGTCGGCTGCGAATAACCCGGTCAGCAACTGAAACAGGGTAGTCTTGCCGGCGCCGTTGGGGCCCAGCAGCGCGACGAAAGCGCCGGCTGAAATGTCGAAGCTCACGCCTTTGAGTGCGACGTTGTCACCGTAGGCTTTGACGACATTATCGACGCGCAGTACTTCGCTCATGAAGAATCCCGATTGTGTTCAATACCGCGCAGAATGTCCGGGTGTCGGCTCAGCAGATCTCGGCGCAATTGCCGGATGTTGTCATCATCCAGGCTGCGTGGGCGGGGCAGATCAACCGCTATTTCCAGCACTGGCGTTCCTGGATTGGCGGAGAAAAAGATCACCCGGTCTGCGACACAGAGTGCCTCATTAAAATCGTGTGTGACGAAAATAACCAGCGGTTTGTCGGCCTGCCACAGCTCGAACATCTGCGAACGCAGTAGTTCGGCCGTGGGTTGATCCAGCGATACAAAAGGTTCATCCATCAGCAACAGTTGCGGTCGCACCGAAAAGGCGCGTGCCAGTGCCACTCGGCGCTGCATGCCGCCCGAAAGCTGTCCGGAGAATTTATCTGCCGATGCTGCCAGGCCCACGCGTTCGAGTAGCTCGTTTGCCGTGTGGTCTGCATCGTCGCCGTTGAGGACCAGACTGATATTGTCTCGTGCGCTCAGCCACGGCATCAGCCGCGGCGATTGAAATACGTATCCAGTACCTGGCTGCATGGCGCGGCCGTTCTCATCGGAGAATGTAACATTGCCTTTGAGCGGTTTCATCAGTCCGCCGATGATATTCAGCAATGTACTTTTGCCGGCACCGGATGGCCCGACCAGCGTGACAATTTCACCCGCGCCGGTGTTGATATTGACATCGCGCAGAACCACATCGCCACGATTGCTGTAACGATGCTCCTCGATCTTGATGGAAAGCTTCATGCGCTGCGCCACCGATTGGCACGACGTTCCAGCGGCTGCACCAACAGAAACTCGATCGCCATGATGATGGCGGCAAAACTGATGGTGTAGGCGAGGATGCTTTTGATATCGAAGAACTGGAAGAACATACCCAGTTGAAAGCCCACGCCATTGCTGCGGCCCAGCAGTTCGACCACCAGCACAATCTTCCAGATCAGTGATAAACCGGAACGCGCGGCGGCCATCAGGTAGGGGTATAGCTGTGGCAGATAGACTTTTGTCAGTGTTCGGGTGCGTGGCAGTCGATAGGCGCGAGCCACATCCAGCAACTCGCGGTCGATCGCTTTGGCACCTTCGCGCACCGTCACCATGACAGTGGGGATTTTATTGATCGCCACTGCGACCACGGCAGCCGTTTCATTCAGCCCGATCCACAGATAGCACAGGACAATCGTCACCAGGGCCGGAATGTTCAGACCGAGAATCAGGATCGAATCGAGCGTGGTATCGACCGTGACCGAGCGCCCCATCCAGAACCCCAGCAACGTGCCGATGGCCATCGCGAGGGCAAACGCGATCAAAACTCGACGCAATGTGACGAGCAGGCTCTCGAGCAGTTCGCCTTCAGTCAGATGTTCCCACAGGCTTTGCAGCACCAGCAGGGGTGCCGGCAGTGAATCGGCATCGTTGATGAGAATCGATCCCACCTGCCAGGCAGCGACAAAAGCAACGATTGAGAACAGGCGCAGCACTCTGCGCCGGTTTGCCTGCTGCGCGGACATCGACCGGTCGCGGGTCTATTCAGTCGGAATCGAGAATTCATCCCAAAAGGTGTCAGGGTCAACTTCTGTCGCCGAGCCCACAAGCTTCTTGCCACCGTTGGCGGCCATGATGGCGAACACCTTGCTGGCATCGGCTTTTTCGGCATCGCCAAAGCGCTTCGGTGCGCCGAGGCGCCAGGTGTCGCGGAGTTCTACAAATTCTGCATCTGATTTGGCCTTGGTGCGTTCGCGCAGGCGCTCCCACTCTTCGTCGGATTCGAGCATCAGCTTTTTCGCGGCATAGGATGAGGCGAGAAAACTGTTGATGGAATCCATATTCTGCTCGGCCCAATCGCGATCAAAGACCCAGCCCAACAGCGGCACCGGGCCTTCAACACCCAGTTCCGGCAGCATCTCCTCAATGCCGATCAGCGGCGTCATGCCAGCGGCTTTCAACTTGGCGCCAAAGTGCCAGAAGTTGACTGCCGCATCCATATCGCCCTTAGCCATCAGCTTGTTGATCAGCGGCGGGGCGGCAAAGTTGGGCTCGACGATGTCGGCCAGGTCCTGATTGTGTTTCAGTTGTGAGTAGGCGCGCAGCAGCAACCAGCTCTTGTCCACCGGGCCGCCGGCAACGCCCAGCTTTTTGCCCGCCAGATCGGGCAGTGAGGCGATGCCCGAATCGGGCCTGACCATCAGCGAGCCGACCGCCAGAGAGTACGGAAAAAACGCCAGATTCTTTCCGTCGGCCCGCTGCCTTGCGACCCAGATCCAGTCGGAGACGATGACATCGACCTCGCCGCCCTGAAAGGCAATTTTGGCCGCATTGCCATTGGCGTAGCCGCTGACCTGCATATCGATGCCGTTGGCGGCGTCGATGGCGTGGTGCTCGACCGCGTTCAACTCCCAGTTGACGGTGCCGAATTTCAGCACGCCGACGCGTACGGCCGGGTCATCGGCGAGCGCCGTTGCACTGAGCGACAGTGTCGCTACCAGTGGCAAAAGCAGGCGCTTGACGGAGGTTGTGAACAATTGCAGGGCAACGGCGGTCATGTGCGTTCCTCGGGCGAGTAGTTGCTCGAAGTATTGCATAGTTGCAATGGGAAATTGTACTTTGTACCGCCAGTCTGCGGCGCGCAGCAAGCCGACGCACCGAGTAGCGGCGACCGCAATTGTGCCAATCCTCTTTGAAACCGAGCCCCCGCCATGCAAGCCGATGATGATGGTATTTACAGCCTGTGGCCGACCCGACTGTTGCGTCGCTCATTGCCTGGCCACGAGGCGGCTAACGGCGTACTGGCGGAGCTGATTGAGCGGCTGGACCGGGATCGCGACGAGATGACCACCCGCTATCGCGAAGCCGATCTGCTGAAACTGGATCACCCGGCGATCCAATGGCTGGCGCAGTGCATCAACAAAACCGTCATCGACTATTTGCGCGCGCAGGGTCAGGTGTATCAATCGGAGTGGCGCTTGCAGGCCTGGGCTAACATCAATCGCTTCGGTGATTACCACGATCTGCACAATCACCCGCACAGCTATCTGAGCGGCACCTATTACGTTGCCGTGCCCGATTCGGTGGAACCCTTGCCCGGTCGCCCCGATCGCAGGCCTTCAGCCATCTCGTTCTACGACCCGCGTGCGCAGGCCAACATGACGGCGATCCGTGATGACCCGCAGATTGAAGCCGAGTTCAGTTTGCTTCCAGAGCCGGGGCTGATCCTACTTTGGCCCTCGTTTTTGCATCATTTCGTGCACCCGAATCTCTCCAGGCAGAACCGGATTTCTATTTCATTCAACGTCGTGCTGAATTGGCGCGATGAATATCTGCCCGAACAATCCTGAAGCGGCGTTGCAGTTAGTCCTGGGTGGATGCAGTGACAGGCGCTGTGGGCGATAATTTCTGTTCCAGCCGGTCGGAGGCCGCGCGCAGGCTGTCGATAAAGGCGCGGATTAGAACCGAATAGAAATCGCGTGCAGCCTGTTGCGATGTGAAATCCCGATAGGACTGCAACTCGGCATCGCTCATTGACTGAAACATGAGCGCCATTTCCAAAGGTGCTTCGAACGCGATAATCTGCTGCAACAGCGAATGATCTGAACGAATCGACTCCGCCTGAATCCGTTTGACGCGACGGGCAGTGGCATCGCCGTGATCGATACAGCCGCTAGCGATCACCCCGGCGTATTCGATCTCGCTGCCCAGCATTGCCGTGAACCCGGCCACTCGAGTGTTCTCGGCAATATCGAGGATCGCCTGCGCGCGCAGATCGGTAGTACCGGACCGGTTGTCGGTCAGTTCGGCAAGCAATGCGCGAGTAGGGGCGGTGGGCTCGATGGACGCCGCGCCGGCTTTCTCCAGTGTGAAGATTCGTCGACCGAGATCAGATTCAAACCAGCCAAGCAGTCGTGCGCCGGCCGACGGTGCCAGATGGGTTTGCAGATGTTCCGCGGCATCGGCCAGCAATCGTTCGGCCTCGTACGATGCCGCCAGTGCTAATGGTGTGTCATTGGAGTCGAGCCCGCACCGCCCGCGGTTGTCGATCGTGGCGTCAGTGACCAGCTCGCGCAGCAGTCTGGCCTGTTGCGTCAGTCCGGTATGGGTGAGCAATTGCTCGTGGACAGACGGTTGTTTGGCACCGGCATTTCCGATCAACAACATCGACACGGCCAGTGCAGCCAGCGTGTTTTGCATCGGCGCAACTCCGGGAGGCAGTAGCATCGGTTGCGACCTGAATAGCTGATCCTTGAGTCAGCGCGCTGTTATCTGAGGCGTGCGTTGTCCGGTGGTGGGTAAATTACGAATCCACAGGCCTGGTTGCCAGTATGGAGGCTTTCGGCTACTTTTGCGCGCTCGCGAATCGGCGCAGCCCCATTGCAAACTGCATATTTGCGACCTCCCCATCAACCCGGAGCCTACGGTGAGCAGTCTGTCCGACGCGGTGATCTTTCTTCGCGAATTTTTTAAAAACCCGCGACAGTTGGGTTCGATTATTCCCAGTTCCGTTTTTTTGAAGCGGCGAATTATGCGCGCCGCCGGCGTTCAACAGGCGAAAACTATCGTCGAGCTTGGGCCTGGAAATGGCGGCACCACGCGCTCGATACTGGCGGCGATGCCGGCTGATGCAAAATTGCTCAGCATCGAGTTGAATGAGGGCCTGTTTCAGCTATCGAGCAAAATCAGCGATCAGCGTTACATTGCCCACCACGGCGACGCGCACGAGTTATCAGCGATTCTCGAGCACTACCAGCTCGATCAACCGGATGTGGTCATTTCAGGCATTCCATTTTCATGTATGGAGCGCAGTGCCGGCTCTGCGCTGATTCAGCGCATCCACGCGCTGTTACAACCGGGTGGGCGTTTTGTGGCCTATCAGGTGAATCCACGCGTGGATCAGCTCAACACGTTTTTTCTCGCCGAAAACAGTCGCAGCGTTGCGTGGGAGTGGTTGAGCATTCCGCCGCTGCGGGTATGGCGTTGGCAAAAGCAGGCGGCGGCATAGGCTGCCAATCTTTGCAGCCCCTGCCTAAGCGCTGGCCGGCTGATTTATTAGCAGCGCTCGCTGCCAAGCAGTGACTCGCCTCGCTCATCGATGACCTGCTTACCCTTGCTGATCGCATGATCGATGGCCTGCTGCTCGCTGCTGTGGTTATCGGCGCGAATGTATTGACTTTGCCGCACCTGGCCATCCTCGGCGGTGTGGGAGATGGTCCCGCAGGTGCGGAACTGACCACCTTCAACAAGCGGCGAGGGGGTGATGACAAAACCCTTGTACTCGACCCCTTCAGCCTTAACCATTCCGGGTTCTGCCGCTGCTTTTTCGCCGCCGCCGAACAGGTTTTTAAGAAATGTGATCATGCAGTTGCCGCTCGATTGAATGGATTGCTCGTGCGTGGGCATCACCTCGCAGCCACGCAGGCTCGCGGTTGCTCGGCAGTTTCAGCATATAATACAGATTCAAGTTTGCGGAGTGTTCATGTCATTTCATCGATCCCTGTCGTGTCCGTCCTGCGGTGTGGCCGTAGAGGCAGTCACCGCCCACACGCGCAGTCTGCAATGCCCGCACTGTGACAACTGGGTCTATCTGGGTAACAGCGGCTGGGTTGCCAGTGGTGGTTTCGAGCACGCACTGGATGCGCCGTCGATACTGTACGTGGGGCGCAGAGGCGCGATTGACGGGCGCAATTTCAGTGTCGCGGGTCGTATCAGGCTCGGCTATGGCTCCGGTAACTGGGATGAATGGTGGCTGGAATTCGAGGACGGCAACCATCAGTGGCTTGAAGAAGACGATGGCAGTTACCAGTTGCATACCACTGTTGAGCAACGGGCGTCTGCAGCCGACCTGCGCGCCTGCTCGGTGGGTTCGTTTGTTAACATTGATGGACAGAGCTTTTTCGTTACCGAGAAAAACGATGCTCGGGTTGCCGGCGCACAGGGGGCGCTGCCGATGACGATTGTCCCGGGTGAAGCGGTACTGTGTGTCGAGGTGGTCGGCGGCGGGCGCGAGTATTCGCTTGAAATCAGTGGTGATGATGTCAGCATGACCGACAGCCTGCCGATCGATGCCGATACATTTGCCTGGGAATAGATCACATGCAATTGTCACAACGGCTGGCGGATATCCATCCAGACAAACTGCTGGGCACACTGCAGCAACATGCCGACGCCGGTCACGATCAGGCGGCGCTGCAAGCCATTCCAGATTTGCAGCTGCAATACCCGGAGATGGCCGCCGAGCTCGAACAGATCAAAGGCAAGCTGAGCGATCGGCTGCTCGATCACGTCAAGGTGCTCGACCCCGGGCAGGCGAAGATTTTTCGCTGTTCCAACTGCGGTGCCGGCCTTGCCCGGCAGCACCCGGACACCGTGCATGTCATTTGCCACTACTGTGGTTGCGATGCCGAACACCCGGCCGGTCAACCAGAGCGCACACGCTGGAACAAGGCGCTTGATCTGGAGGCGCGTTTCACTATCGGTGACATGCTCGAGCTCGACGGCGTGCGCTGGCAGGCCGTCGGTGTGCAACTCTATAGCGGACAGATTCGCGAATGGGATGGAGAGGACAGCACCTGGGAGCGATCGGCGGCGCGCTACACCAGTTGGTGGATGCTGAACGAAAATCGTGAGCTGCGCTGGCTGGTAGACGACGGCCGCAAGCGCTACTGGGCTGAAAAATACATCCCTGACGATCCCAAACTGCCAGATCTCAATGATCGCACCTGGGAGCACGGCGAGTGGACTCTGGAATTTGCCGCCGGAGAATTTACCTACCAGCCCGCTATGCACGACAAACATCGCAGCGCAGAATTCGGCAGTCTTCAGAAAGGGCGGGGAAAGCTTGCCGGGGAAAAGTTCTACATCAGTGTTGAATCGCAACTGGACGCAGCGGGCACGGTTAAGGAAATCGAATTTATACGCTCAAAACCACTGTCGAATAAAGTCATGTTGAGCGCGCTTGCTCGAGGTGCAGAACTCGGCGACATGAAGCGCTGGCGCAATACTGCCAAGGCGTTTATCGCGACGCTGTTTCTGTTGTTGGGCACCTACTGGTTTCTCGATCGCGGTGATGGTCCGCAGACGGCGTCCGCCAGCCTTGATCGCACCAGCACTGATGTGCTAGTACAACAATTCCAGATTGATGATGGTGGTGTGAACGTGAAGCTTCAGAGCCGCATCAGCACGATTCAACGCAATGCGTGGTTCGGGGTGGAATTCTTCATCGAGGACAGCGATGGACAGGAAATCTACGACAAATACGTCGAGTTCTGGCACGAGTTCGGACGCGATAGTGATGGCCCCTGGAGTGAGGACGATCTGTCGAGCAACTGGTATGTTCGCTTCGATGAGCCCGGTACCTATCAATTGCTGGCCAGCGCAGACGTCAACTCGACAGCCCAGAATGTTGATCTCAAACTGACTTCCGAGCGTGGCAAAGTCGCCCTGATACCATTTGTCGCGGCTGGCTTCGTCGCCATGCTGCTGATGATGCTGAGTCGTGGCAAAAGTTCGTCACTGGCATCTGCGGCCGCCTCCATTGCGTTAAAGCTCGGACCGCGCCGTAGCGGTGCAAAAACAAATAGCCCGTCGGTCAGTCCACTTACGAACGACGGGCAGGGGCGATGAAGAGTCTGCACTACATGATCGTCGGTGTGCTGATGATCGCGATCGTCGGGCTGCCTTCATGGTATGCCACCAAGGGGGCGGGTGCCGATGCCGTGCCTGGTGCCGGCGCCAAGGTGCTGCGCTCGAAATCTGGCCGCACCTATGTGGGCGGTGGCCCGCGCGCCGGCAAATAGTTCGAATCGAAGGTCGGATGCGTAAATCGATTTTGACGCTCACACAGAATTCAATTCAAAGATACTGGAGAGAACCCATGTCCCGAACAAGCAAGCTGATCACGGTTGCGCTATTGTTTTTCTCGCTGCCGGTGTTGGCGCAAGACGCGATGGCCGAATTTGGCATGGAGCTGCTGTCCACGCTGGTCTATTCAGCGGTTGGCATCGTTATGGGAATTGTTGGCTTTAAGGTGGTTGACTGGCTGACACCCGGCAGCCTGGCTGAAGAGGTGGCACACAAGGAAAACCGCGCATTGGCGATACTCGCAGGCTCTATGATGTTGGGTGTGTGCATTATTATCGCAAGCGTTCTGGTGAGCTGATAAAAAGTTACCCTGATAACTGCCCGGCCCGGCCGGGTGGTTGCTGTCGGGCTGGACTGGGACCATGACTGACGCGCGCCACGGCGTCGGCGAGCCACTATCCGACAAACAACTCGTGCTGCTGTGTGGATCGGTGTTTATCATCGCCGCCTGCAGTCTGGTTTATGAACTGCTGATCAGCAGTCTCTCCACTTATCTTCTTGGCTCCAGCGTTGTTCACTATTCGCTGACGATCGGCCTTTTTCTTTTTTTCATGGGGGTAGGTGCCTGGGTGGCGCAGAGTGTTGTGCGCGATCTGGTGGGGGCTTTTGTCGCCATTGAAATCGCGGTTGGCGTCGCGGGTGGAATTTCCGCACTGCTGTTGTTTGCGGTATACGCATGGACTGAATACTACTACCCGGCAATGCTTTTGGTGATCGCCGCGATCGGTGTGCTGATCGGCATGGAGCTGCCGCTGCTGACCCGCATTCTCGAGCGACACAGCGGCCTGCGGCGTGGCATCAGCCTGGTGCTGGCATGGGATTATCTCGGCGCGCTCGTCGCCTCGCTGCTGTTCCCTTTTGTCCTGTTGCCTTATCTTGGACATTTGCTTACGGCGGTTGCAGTTGGCGCGGTGAATCTGGCCATTGCATTGGTGGTCGCCTGGAACTTTCGCCAGCACCTGGGGGCATGGCGGAAAGCCGTGACCCTGGGCTCGATCGCTGCGATCGTAGTGCTCGTGATTGTAGCGCTCAGAGCCAACCCGCTGGCCGAATTTCTCGAGCATTCGCTCTACGAAGATCCGGTCGTACACAGTGAACAGAGCCTGTATCAGAAAATCGTTGTGACGCGTCGCGGTGACGATCTGCGACTCTACCTTGATGGCAATCTGCAGTTCTCAAGCGTCGACGAATATCGTTACCACGAAGTGCTCGCCCACCTGCCGGCGGCGTTTGCAGCCTCCCGTGGCCGTGCGCTGATTATTGGCGGTGGCGATGGATTAGCGGCGCGTGAGCTGTTGCGATATCCGGAGCTATCGCAGCTTGTTATCGTTGATCTTGACCCCGCGATCACAAGGCTTGGGCAAACCCTGCCCATGTGGCGGGAACTGAACCAGAATGCACTGACTGATGCTCGCGTTCAAATTGTCAACGAAGACGCCTGGAGCTGGCTTGCCGCGCAGGGAGATTTGTTCGACATAGTGTTAATTGACTTGCCGGATCCCGAACACGAGTCCATCGCCCGCCTGTATACAGTGGCGTTCTACCAGCGCGTGGCGCGGCGACTGGCGCGTGGTGGCGTGATGATCACGCAGGCGACATCACCGTGGTTTGCCAGGCGCGCTTTCTGGAGTATCGGAAGCACACTGGAAGAAGTCTTTGACGACGTGCGCCCGGTTCAGGTGCTGGTGCCGTCGTTTGGTCTATGGGGATTTTTTGTGGCGGCAGACCACGATTTGTCACAGGCCGGGCACAGCCCGTTCAAGGGTCGATACTTCAGCGCTGATACGATGCAACAGGCACTGGCCGCGCAACGCGATTTGCCACGTCTGGACGTGCAAATAAATCGCAGTCAGTCGTTGCCAATACTGGAGTACTATCGCGAGGGGTGGGAAATGCTAAACCTCGCGGCGCCGCTCAACCCCGACGCTGCGAAGTAACTGACTCGATCAGCAGTATTTGGTGGTTGCGTCGTCGCAAGTACTAGCGGCCCAGTCAACCTGCCAGCTCACATTATTGGTCGATGTATCGTAGCTGCCGTCCACCTGGTAGACGGCACCATTCAGTGTGGTGGTGTCACCATCCACCTGAATCGTAATCGAGTCAGCGGCATCGGAATAAAAATGAACATCGGCGAGATGCTCTCCGCCGATCGAGCTTTTGGCGACCCCGATTTTGTCCCAATCGTCGCAGTTTGCGAGAGTCTGCGCAGATTGCACGCAAGTATTGAATGCCATCTTGACCGGACTAACCGAGGCAACTAACTCGGAAAACTTTGCGCGCTTGCTGTACTGGCCATACTGGGGAACCGCTACCGCTGCCAGAATACCGATGATAGCGATGACAATCATCAATTCAATCAGTGTGAAACCTGTGTGTTTGTCGCGCATCCGATACCCCCAAAGAGCAAACGCAAAGCCAAATCTGTCAAAGCTCTATCGCCCGGCCCGTGCTGTCCTTCAGCAGCGGTTGTGTGCCGTGACGAGAAAAGTGCGACGATAGCGACTTCAAAACGCAACTTTGTCGAGGGGTTCAAGCATTGAAACCGGTCAGCCCAGGCATGACACATATCGAACGCGTTGTCGCTGGCACAGAACACCTCGCCTCCGCGGTCGGCAATCGCGGGGTGCACGTGGTGTCATCACCGGCCACGATTCTATTTATCGAAATGGCCTGTCACCGGGCTATCGATGACTATCTGGAAGCCGGAGAGGCGACGGTGGGTGTGAAGTTCGATCTGGCCCACCGCGGCGCCGCGCTTCCGGGGCAAGCGATGGACGTTAAAGTTGAATTGGCGCATCGCGACGAGCGCAACCGGCTGAGATTTCGTGCCGAGGTGGTACAGGATGGAAAAACCATCATGGACGGTGAACACCAGCGAGCCGTTGTCGAACTCGCCCGTCTGTTGCGCAGGCAGACCTCGCAGCCCCCCAGGTGGACACTGTGGTTCGATTTTCAATCGCCGTGGATCTGCCTGGTGCTGGCACGCGCGCAGGAACTGGCCGCCAATTGCGGTGCGGATATTCAGTATTGCCCGATCCAGCTTGCCATCGATCCCACAGATCACAGCCCGGCGCGCGCGGCCTGGATTCGTCAGGACCTGCAGGATCATGCTGAACAATCGGGTATCCCGATCAATCTCGATTCGCCGTTGCCAACGGATAGTTCAGCACCGCTAGCCGCCTGTGTCCAGGCGCAGCGGGCCGGGATGGCCGAACCGTTTGTCTCGGCGATGGCCCGTGCCCGCTGGGTAGATAATCGCGACATTGGTGACCAGGGGACCATTGCATCGATTGCCGGGCAATGTGGACTGGACGCGGAAACCTTTGCTGGCACGCGATTGGACGCGCTTGCCGATACGCTGCGATTGAACACCGACAACGCACTGAAAGCAGGTGTTTTTGACACGCCGACACTGCAGTTTGCCGACAGACTCTACTGCGGTTATCACCGGTTAGAACTGCTGGTCAGTCATACCCTGGCGTCAGAGACGGGGTTGCGCCATGGGCGATAAAAGTGGCGGCGATGGATCGATATGATAATCATCTCTATGAGTAGTGCCACGTGAAACGCCCGGTACTGTTGGGCCGGGCCGAGGTCCCCGGTGGGGGCCGCCGATTGAGCCTGTATCAGGGCAAGGATGACTGCAGCATCGTGATGGCCGGTGCCGGTGAGTTGATGAGCACACGCCGTCATGCGTCCGAAGATGCGCTGGGACGGTTACCGTGTGAAATGCTCACCGAACGCGATTCCACCACCGTGTTGATCGGTGGTCTGGGCATGGGCTTTACGCTTGCAGCAGTGCTCGCCTGCAGCCCAGACAACAGTATCGTGACGGTGGCTGAACTGCTGCCGGAAGTAGTCGAGTGGAATCGCGGGCCTTTAGGGCACTACGCAGGCTATCCGCTGAATGACAGTCGAACGGAGGTCTATCCGGGTGATGTGGCAGACCTGTTGCGCGCCGCAGATAAAACCTACGATGTCATCGCGCTCGATGTCGACAACGGCCCCGAGGCGCTGAGCGCCGATGGCAATCGCTGGCTGTACTCGAACGACGGGATTGTCGCGGCGGTTGATTCATTGAACCGCGATGGCGTCCTGGCCTACTGGTCGGCAAGCCAGGATCCGAAGTTCGTTGCAAGGCTTAGTGCCTGCAACCTGAAGGTGACGCAACAACAGGTATATGCTCACGGAAAAAAAGGGACCAGACACGTGATCTGGCTTGCCACCAGGCGCACCTGAAAGGCAAATTCACGTGTTGCGGCAGGCGGACTGGAATGCTTCTTCGAATACACCCACCCAGCCATTGTCATAGCCATTGCGCATGCTTTCGGCCTTATCGCCAAAGGCTTCCCATCGGGCATGAGTAAGTTCCACGCGCGTCCGATTGTCGTCCAGCGCCGTGAAAATAACATCGACGTCGCTGGCGCTCTCAGCCGGCAGGCCAATGTGCCAATCCATGCGAAACCGGTTATAGGGGTCATAGAGAGTGACCGAACCCCATTCGTGAATCTGATCATCGTGCCCGACTTCGTATACTCTGCCGCCCTCCCTCGACTCCATCACCACCTTTTTGGCGACACCACCGTTCATTGCTGACACGCTGTTTTTGTCCAGCGGCCACCAGGTCTCGACTTTCTCGACAAACACCCTGAATGCGTGCTCCTGACTGCAGGGCACCTCAATCATCTTCCTGATTGGATCCAACATTTTTTCTCCCGCTGACGGTTCGTTCAATTTCGTTGCTGTAGGCGGTCAGTACGTCGGACCAGAAGCTATCCAGGTAGTCGCGTAATTCGTTGAGACCAGCACGCCTGATTGAGTAGAACCGACGCGTACCCTGGGGGCTGACCTCGACCAGTCCCGCATCGTGCAGTACCCGCAAGTGTTGCGAGACGGCGGGGCGGCTGACGGGTTGACTGGCAGATAACTGACCGACGGTTTGTGCGCCGGCTCGGAGGTGTTCGAACAGCGTGCGCCGGGTCGGGTCGGCAAGGGCTGTGAATATCATTTGGTTAGCCATGACTTACGGTAAGTGAATGCTTACATTAAGTCAAGTGTGCGATCCGGGGTTGCAGGGCACTACAATCGGGTTTTCAGCCAGTGATCAGGGCAAGGCTATGCAATCCATTCGGCGGGCGACTGTGCAGGATCTGGCGCAGATTCAGCAGTGCGCGTGTGAAGCCTATGAAAAGTATGTCGATCTAATCGGGCGGCCGCCGGCACCGATGGTGGCCGATTTCGCCGCGTCAATTCAGCGCGGAGAACTTTATGTCTGTGCGGACGAGGTGACGTTGCTTGGCTATGTGGTCTGTTATCCCGCTGGTCGCTACCTGCATTTGGAAAACGTAGCCGTTTTGCCGGCTTTTCAGGGCAGCGGAATTGGCGGTGCGTTGATTGCGTTTGTCGAGCGTCAGTCAGCCGAGCTGGGGTTGGCGGGGGTTGAGCTGTATACCAACGAGAAAATGACGGAGAATCAGAGTCTGTATCCGGCGCTGGGTTACCGTGAACAGGGCAGGGCGTTGGAGGCGGGTTTTCATCGCGTGTACTATCGCAAGGAATGGGTGCCCTGAAAGCAGACGGGCCCGCTCGATTGATCGGGCCCGTGGCATCGTAAGCCAGTTACTGTTTCAGGCTAGAAATCCAGCTTAAAAGTGGCGCGTGCAATGGTGTCGTCGTCCGAACCCTCGTTGGACACATTCTGGTACTCGAAGTACATCAGTGCGCTGCTACTGATCTTGTAGGTGTAACCGAGCGTGGCAAAATCGGTTGTGCTTTCACCGTTGTCGCCGTCATTCAGGATCAGATACGAGCTTCCGTAGGTGGCGGCCACCGTCAGGTTGTCACCACTGTTGGCTGCATCTGCGAAGTCTGCATCGGCGCGCTGCAGCGTCAGCGCAACACCCAACGGACCAAGGTCACCTTTGACCATCAGCCCGAACAGTGAGCCACCATCGTCGTCACCGGAATCGGCCTGAATCGATGTGGCGACGCCGAAGGTGTAATCGTTCCACACGTAGTTGATACCGAGCTCGAACTGATCGGCGAAATTGTCGTCTTCATCTTCTGGTGCAACGACGGATGCCGAGTAGGACAGATCTCCCCGCGTCGCGTTGTACTTGATCACGTTTGTCTCACGTGCGCATTCGTACTGTGTCCAGCAGCTACCCCACCAGGCGATGTCCGTGTTGCTCGAAATCGTGTCGTAGAACGATGCGTACTGAGCGCCGACGCGTACCGTACCAAAGTTACCCGTCACACCGGCCCAGAGTTGTCGCGTGCGATCGGCGCCTGAAGAGGCGGCCGGTACATTGCGCTGGTTGGTGTCCGGGTTCAGGCCAAGCTCGACATAGCCGATCGCGGTCAAATCTCCATTGATTGGCTTTGAGCCCTTCCATTTCAATCGCGTACCAAAGTTGCGCAGGAAAATCTCTCCGTCGTTACCGGTGGTCTCCTCGTAGGTGAGGCCGATTCTGACACTGGCGGTCAGCTCGCTGTGTGATTCTGCATTTGCCAGGGCAGAGCTGCCGATCGGTGCCATCGCCGCTGACAGCGCCAGCGCAAGTGCCGTGGTGGTAAAACTGTTTTTCATCTTTGGAAATCCTGATTCTTATTGTAGGTAATCGCAAACACTGCCTGGGGCGAGCATCCCGCCAGCCTTTGCGCCGTCGGATAATTCATCGCTACTCGAATTGGCAAATGGCTGAGATAATTCTCGTTACCTTCTCGTTACCTTCTCGTTA
>CAZYDV010000018.1:30354-38104 GCA_964646405.1 uncultured Granulosicoccaceae bacterium
TTCTCGTTACCTTCTCGTTACCTTCTCGTTAGCGGACGAATTACCTTGATTTGTAAGTGTTTAACCAGGAATCGTGCAGATTGCACTACGGGTGATCCTCAGGCGAATTACGGTGTCACTGCCACTGTGCAACTGGCCAGGGTCGCCTCGTCTGCACAATCCCGGCGGTAAAAAACTGTTGGCTGTCGATAACTTGCGTGAAAGCATTGAAATAGCGATTACCTGTCAGACATTGCGGCACCGTCGTCAGGATGATCGATTTTCACGGCCATATCATTTTTATCGGTATTCGCCCAAAATGTGCTCTCTTGCACAAGCGGTAGCAGACAGGAATCACAATTGAAATTCCGACAACTCGGTCGTAGCGGCATTGAAGTGAGCCAACTGTGTCTTGGCAGCATGACATGGGGGACGCAGAACACGGAGGCCGAGGGTCATCAACAAATGGACATGGCCTTCGAGGCGGGTATCAATATTATCGACACCGCTGAAATGTATCCCACTACACCTTTGGGTGAGGAGACGCAGGGGCGCAGTGAGGAGATCATTGGAAGCTGGTGCAAGGCGCGCGGCAATCGTGATTCGGTACTGATTGCGACCAAGGTTACCGGTGACGGTCCACGGTATATCCATGACGGCATACCGATAAGCCCACAGAAAATCCAGCTTGCACTCGAAGGTAGTTTGCGAAGGCTGCAAACCGACTACATCGATCTATATCAGTTGCACTGGCCCAATAGAGGTTCATACCATTTTCGCCAGTGGCCGGGCTACAGTCCGGTGCAACAGGATACCGCCGCCGAGCTCGACAACATGCATCGGGTATTGGAGGCACTGCAGAGCCACATCGCAGCCGGCAGGATTCGTCACATTGGTTTATCAAATGAGAGCTGTTGGGGTGCCAGTCAGTACCTGCGCTTGTCAGAGCAATTCGATTTACCACGTATGGTGACGACACAAAACGAGTACAGTCTGTTGTGCCGTCTCTTTGATCTGGATATGGCCGAACTTTCACATCATGAAGAACTTGGCTTGTTGGCCTGGTCGCCGCTGGCGGCGGGTCTGTTAAGCGGTAAATACGCCAGTGGCGATATTCCCGCAGGATCCAGAAGAAACCTGAACGATACACTCAACGGACGGCTGAACGATTACTCCAAAGTACCGCTCCAGCGCTATATCGATATCGCGATGCAACATGGTATCGCGCCGGCGCAGCTGGCCATTGCCTACTGCATGACCAGGCCATTCATGACATCTGTCATCATAGGTGCCACCAATTTGGAGCAACTGCAGACGAATATCGGCGCGGCCGAGCTTACACTTCCCGAGTCTGCAATCGAGGCCATTGAGGCGGTACACCGGCAATATCCGATGCCGATGTAGTATCAGGGCGTGTTGACACCATTCGATTTCACTGGCGACCTTCCCACTCGCTTCCCCAGTCCGTTCAATGGCACGCCTCACCCGCTGGCCCGCACGGCAGCCGAACATCTTCAGCGACGCCTGCCAGAGATCGGCGCGTCGCATTGCTACCGGCTGGATGGCGGCAAGATGTTCGGCGTATTGGTTGTTCGCGATCAAAATGGCAGACTCGGGTACCTGTCGGGCTACTCCGGTATGCTGGCAGACCAATGGCGCCACGATGATTTTGTGCCACCTGTGTTTGATGTCGCTGAACGCACGCGCATACTCGCCCCGGGTGAACACCAGTTGCAGATATTGGCAAAGCGGCTTCGCGAGACAGGTTGCAGTCGCGAGGCCCGTGTGCGCGAACGCTGGTTGCATCGGGCTCAGCGTCGCACCGAAAGACAAATGGTGGCCATGCGACAACGCAACCTTGAGCGCAAGCGCGCGCGTGACCAGGTCCGGCAAAGTGCCAATGGCGCTTGCGATGAGGGCGCACTCGCGCGACAGAGCAGTGAGGATCGACGCGAGCTGCGATTGCAAAAGTCAGCGGTTGAGGCAAGGCTTGCGGCCGTGCGAGCCGGCTGTGAGTCGTTTGACCTGAAACTGCGTGGTCTGCGTGAACAGCGTCGCTCACTATCGCGACAATTGCAGACGCAATTGTTTGATGGCTATAGCTTGTGTGCCACGAACAGTGATCGCACGACAATTGCGCAACTTTTTGATACGGCACTGCCGCCAGGCGGTGCCGGTGATTGTGCTGCACCCAAGCTGTTGCAGTATGCGAACCTGCACGGCCTGCGGCCGATCTGCCTGGCGGAATTCTGGTGGGAGCCCGGAGTTGGGCAGTGTGGCCTGCGTCGACACGGCAGTTTCTATCCGGCCTGTCGCAGCAAGTGTGGACCGATTTTGCCATTCCTTTTGACCGGCGTTGATGTGGAGCCGGCTGCGCACTTGTCACTGCCGTTGTTCACGCCACACGAGCCACGCATTGTCTACGAAGATCGCGACATCATCGTTGTCAGCAAACCGTCTGGCATGTTGTCGGTACCTGGCAAATGGCACAGCGACAGTGTCGAGTCTCGGCTAAACCATCGATACGACGAAGGCAAGAATCACCGCATGCTGGTTCACAGGCTCGATCAGGCAACGTCTGGCTTGTTGCTCGCCGCGCGAAATCGCCGCGCACATAAAGTGCTGCATCAGCAGTTTGAGCAACGTCAGATTGACAAACGCTATGTCGCAGAGCTTGAGGCTGTAGTGCAGGCAGATACGGGCCAGGTTGATTTGCCATTGCGGGTAGATCTGGATGATCGCCCTCGACAATTGGTATGCTTTGAACACGGCAAGCCGGCGCTTACACGCTTTGCGGTAATTGGCAGATCCGGCACCCATTCCAGAGTGCATTTTTTTCCACGCAGCGGCCGCACTCATCAGTTGCGCGTGCACGCCGCTCACCCGAAGGGGCTTGGCGCACCCATTGTCGGTGATGAGCTTTATGGCAGGCCCGGCACGCGACTACGGTTACACGCTGACTATCTGCGGTTTCAACATCCGTCGGGGCATATAATCGAGTTTTGCGACCCCGCGCCATTCTGAGCTGGCACAGGCACTTAACACCACAGACAGGGTTTCCATCATTCAAACGCTATCTGAACAATCACCCAGTCGTTTCAGCGACGCACTACCCCCAACCGTCGAGACAGTTGTCATCGGCGCCGGCATTGTCGGCGTCTCTACCGCCTGGCACCTGGCGCAAAAAGGGCGCAGTGTGCTGTTGTGTGAAAAGGGACGCGTCGCCGGTGAACAGTCGTCGCGCAACTGGGGATGGATTCGCCAGCAGGGCAGAGATCCGGACGAGCTGCCGATCATGATGGAAGCCAGTCGACTGTGGGGCGAGATGGACCGGCAAACGGGGGCGGACAGCGGCTTTCAGCGCGAGGGTGTGGTGTATCTGGCCAGCAATGAAAAAAAACTGGCTGAACTTGAAGCCTGGCTTGAGGTTGCCCGCCAGCATCAACTCGATACTCGCATGTTGAGCACCGCCGAAATCGAGGCCATGATGGATTGCACGCCGGGTCAGTGGATCGGGGGGTTGTACACCGCAAGCGATGGTCGCGCCGAGCCCTGGAAGGCGGTGCCTGCAATGGCCATTGCGGCACAACGCGCTGGAGTGAAAATTCGCGAAAACTGCGCGGTGCGCACGATTGAACAAACGGCTGGTGAGATATCTGCCGTTGTTACTGAGGCCGGTGTGGTGCGTTGCGAGCGGGTTGTGCTGGCGGCCGGTGCCTGGTCGTCGTTGTTTCTCGGCAATCTGGGTTTGCAATTGCCACAACTGGCCGTGCGCAGTACTGTTGCTGCCACGGCACCGGCAGCCAATGTATTCAAGGGCAACGCGGCCGATGAAAAGATCGCCTTTCGCCGCCGGCAGGATGGCGGCTACTCACTCGCGCTGTGCGACTTTCGCGAGCACTACGTCGGCAGGTCGTCGTTTCAATACTTCAAACCCTTTATACCCGCGATAATCGATGACTGGCGCAGCACCCGGCTCAGGCCCGCTGCACCTGCAGCGTATCCGGACGCCTGGCGCACAGCACGCCGCTGGAGCGCCGATGAAACCACACCGTTCGAACGAACCAGAGTCTTGAACCCGATCGCCAATCGCGGCTGTGTCGAGCGTATGAAAACGCGTATTGCCGAGCGCTTTCCGGCGCTGGTCGATGTCACCATTCAGGAGGCATGGGCAGGAATGATTGAAACCACCCCCGACATCGTGCCAGTCATCGATGCGCTTGACAGTCCACGGGGTCTGGTACTCGCGACCGGATTCAGCGGCCATGGTTTCGGCATCGGGCCAGCCGCAGGCAAGCTTGTGGCCGAGTTGGTGATGGAGCAAGCGGTGGCCTACGATCTGCAGCGATTTCGGTTTTCGCGTTTTTCGGATGGCTCAAAGATGACGCTTGGACCGGCACTGTAAAGCGCGACCTTTCAGGACAACGGCTTGTCTGACTGGTGGGATGGTTCGGTCAGTAAATCATTGTGCAGTGTGTGTATGGGCGCGGCCACTATTCGATGTGCCAACGCTGTTGGCGATGGATGCCGATTGCCGGATCGAACGGTACGTCACTGGCGTATTGCCAGGCCATCGCAATCTGGCCCGTTTGTTTGGCAGCAATCCAGGTCGCGGCGATGGCAATCACTGCCAGCCACGCAAGCGCAAAATGACCGGACAATGGCAGACCCAACCAGATCAACGCGCTGTCGGTTGCGCTGATCGACTGTTGTTGGTAGGTGATTTCCAACATCGATACGACGGCGGTAATTGCCACGGCAGAGGGGAGCAGCAGTTTGCAGTAGGGCAGTAACAAAGTGTGCAGCCTGCCCGTTCGCAGCGGGCCTGCGTGCAAGGCTAATAACCCGGTCAGTCCGCCAGGGAAGAACATCGTCATCGCGACGAACAGAATACCCAGATACAGGCGCCACAATTCCGTGTGCAGGCTTAGCACCGTTTGCATCAGAGTGAACACGATGGCGCCGATTACGGGGCCAAAGAAAAATCCGGTACCGCCGAGTACCGTCACCATGAGTATCTCGCCGGAGGCGGCCAGATCCAGGTTTTCACCGCTGATGATTTCGTAGTTGATGGCGCAGAGCCCACCGGCAATGCCGGCAAAGAACCCGCCGATACAAAATGCCAGATAGCGCAGCAGCCATTGCGAGTAGCCGACGAACTCCGCGCGCTCGGGATTATCCCGCACCGCGTTGATCATTCTGCCCAGTGGTGTGCGCGTAAGACAATATAGCGTGGCGACACTGAGCAACATCCAGCCGACTACCAGATAATAGACCTCACGCTGAGTGCTGAAATCGTGACCCAATACGGTGGGCGCATAGGTTCGGTCGCCGCTGGTGGCGAAGAACACACCGATCACCACGGTGCTGGCGATAACGAGTTCGCACAGGCCCAGTGTGATCATGGTAAAAGTGCTGCCCGCTCTGCGCGTTGCAAAGGATCCAAACAACATCGCGATTGCAAGACCGAACAATCCGCCAAAAAGGGGTAGCAGTGGCAATGGAATCCACCAGCCGTCATGTTGTACAAATCTCATGATATGGAGGCAGAAAATGCCACCCAGGCCCAGGTAGATGGCATGGCCGAAACTCAGCAGTCCAGCCTGACCCAGCAACACGTTGTAGCTCATCGCGAACACGATGGTGATCGCCATCTGGTTCATGATGGTGATGGTGCTGCGCGCAGGTAAAAACTGCGGTAACAGCGCAAGTAAACCACTCACCGCGATGGCGAGTAAAATCCAGCGGATTTTCACCAGTGCAGCCGAACGATGTCCGTTACCCGGCCAAATGTGACCAGCCGCGATAAGCTGCCATATGATCGGCAACGTTGTGGACGCGAATGATATCGACTCCCTGTTGGCATAGATGCATGGCTGCGCCTATCGTTACCATATCGCGTTCGTGGGTGTTGGCGCTGGCGAACTGACGCATAAATGACTTGCGTGAATGTCCGACCAGCAGGCGCAATCCGTAGCGGCGAAATTCGCTGGCCGCCTGTAATAGTTTCAGTGATTGCAAACTGTTTTTGCCAAAGCCGATACCGATATCAAAGATGATTCGATTCAGATCGATACCTGCCTTGTTCCATTTGCCGATTTGCTGATCCAGCCAGGCGCGCAGTTCGTCGACCGGGTGGCGATCGGCGGGAAGGGTGATGTCGGCGCTGGCCGGCACGCTGAGGCTATGCATGGCAATCCACTCGCATTCGCTATCCTGTGCCAGTTCAATCATTGCAGGGTTTGTGAGGCCGGTGACATCGTTGATGATGTCCACGCCGGCAGCCAGTCCGCTCGCGGCGACTTGTACATGGCGGGTGTCGAGACTGACCCGTGGTCGCAGTGGGTCGGATTGACGATCCTGCAGATGTTCCAGTGCCGGCGCCACGCGTGACCATTCGCTTGCGTGATCGACTTCACTGGCACCCGGACGCGTGGATTCACCACCGATATCGATGATGTTGACACCGGCGTCTATCATGGCATCGATGCTGGCAGCGGCCGCCGGTGTCGCCAGATTTTCGCCGCCATCCGAGAAGCTATCGGGTGTCGTGTTGACGATACCCATCCACAGCGGCATGTGGTAGGGCAAATCCATCGACCACTCAAGCAGCGTTTTGTTGCCCTTGCCTGGAATGGCCAGCGTTGGCTCAAGTGCAATCATTGGCGTTAGCACAAAGTGGCGGCGGTGCAGGTCCAGATGCGGGATCGTCAGTGTGTCGGTGTTGATCGTCTGTCTGCCCCACAGCAATATGTCGATATCCACAGGTCTAGGCGACCAGCGCGATTCGTTGCTGCGACCCAGCGCTGTTTGAATGTCCGCGATGTAGCTGCGAAATTCCTCCGGGGTGCAACTGGCCTCGACCTCAATCGCCATATTGAGAAAGGGCATGTTCCACTCCCACGGCGCATCCTCCGGCAGCAGTGCCGGAGTTTCAATTACCGGCGAGGCACGCAAAAGGGGGTTCCCCTTTTGCGCCAGCATCGCAATCGCCTGGCGTAGATTGGCTTGGCGATCACCCAGATTGGAACCAAGGCTGAGAAACACTTTCATCGTGACCACCAAAAGGGATTGAAGTTGAGGGACGGCTGGATTGTTTGGCGGTGTATTACTGACCGACAACGTTACCACCGGTTTGCGCCTGTCTGGCCATACGCGACCAGGGTTTGAGGCGCAATCGGCCAGGAGTTTGTCCACCATTGGGCGGCAGTTAGCTCGCCGGTAGTTCAGATGCGTTACCATCTTCGCCTATACCGCTTAGCGAGAAATCAGTGGAAAGTAAACTCAACCGACAGTGGCTGTTGGCAAACCGTCCCGAGGGGCTGTTTTCAAAGGATGACTTCACCCTCACCGAAGCCATGATACCCGATCTGAAGGATGGGGAATTTCTGGTCAAAGTGTTTTATCTGTCTCTCGATCCGACCCAGCGCATGTGGGCGCAGATGGACAGCTACCTGCCGGCCGTTCAGAAGGGCGAGGTCATGCGCAGCCTCGGCATGGGTGTGATTGTCAAAACCGCCAACCCGGCGTTCAAGCTCGGCGATATCGTCCAGGGCATGACCGGTTGGCAGACGCATGTGATCACCGACGGTCGCGGCTTTTCGCAGGTGCCGGATAACAGCGGCCTGCCGTTGGCAACCTATATGGGGCCGCTCGGCATGACCGGCATCACGGCCTATTTCGGGTTGCTGGAAGTTGGCAAGCCCGAGAAAGGCGAGACCCTGGTTGTATCGGCGGCGGCCGGTGCCGTGGGCTCGGTGGTTTGCCAGAT
>CAZYDV010000019.1:0-35574 GCA_964646405.1 uncultured Granulosicoccaceae bacterium
ATGAGACTTTCAAGCCCTATCGCGATCTGCTCATCCAGTTCAATTGCATCGGCGGTCGCCGACGCCGACATCGCTCGCTCGATCTGCGCGCAAATGAGTCGCTGCCCGGCTTCCCAACGCGCAAACGGATCGGTTTCGTAGCGCATTAGAAACGCATATTCCTGTTGACTACGTACGTAGTCCAATTCCACGGGCGCAGTGAAGTTACGCAACACTGACAGGACCGGCTCGGCCTCCAGATCAAGAAAGGTGTAGGAGGCTTCAGGCTGACTCACACGCAGCGTGAGTTCAGATTCGGGCGGTACATCTGAAGTCTGCCCGCGCATCCTGACGGGTTGCTGTGTACCGTTGTGATCGAACATCGCGATTCGCACCGGAATGTCAAAAGGTTGTTTCTCGCTCTGCCCGGGAGTAGCGCGACAACTTTGCGACAAAGTGACCGTCAGGGTTTTACCCACAGCATCGTATTTGCTATCGACCTTCAGTGTGGGTGTACCGGCCTGTGAATACCAGCGCCTGAATTGAGCCAGATCAATACCCGATGCATCTTCCATCGCCTGGACAAAGTCATCGCATGTCACCGCCTGACCATCGTGACGATCGAAATAGAGCGCAACACCCGCGTCGTACTGCATCTCACCGATTAGCGAACGCAACATGCGAATGACTTCAGCACCTTTTTCGTAAACCGTAACGGTGTAGAAATTGTTGATTTCTATGTAGCTATCAGGCCTTACCGGATGAGCCATAGGCCCTGAATCCTCTACGAACTGATGTTCGCGCAGCAGTCGCACATCCTCGATCCGCTTAACCGCCTCTGAGTGCAAACTGGCCGTAAACTCCTGGTCGCGAAAGACCGTCAATCCCTCTTTAAGGCTGAGCTGAAACCAGTCTCTACAGGTGATACGGTTGCCGGTCCAGTTGTGGAAATACTCGTGTGCTACAACCGACTCCACGCCGATGAAATCATCATCTGTGGCGGTGGCTTGATCCGCCAGCACAAACTTGGAATTGAAAATATTCAGTCCCTTGTTTTCCATCGCTCCCATATTGAAATCATCAACCGCAACGATCATGTATACGTCAAGGTCGTATTCCCGGTCGTACTCCTGCTCATCCCATCGCATGGCTTTTTTTAACGACGCCATAGCGTGATCGCATTTGTCTATGTTGTGCGCCTGCACATAAACGTATAAATCCACGAGCCGGCCAGAAGCCGTAGTGAAACTGTCTTTTAGATTCACCAGATCACCAGCGACCAGGGCAAAAAGATAACTGGGTTTGGGATGGGGATCCTCCCAGCGCACCCAGTGGCGGCCATCATCAGACGTGCCGCTGTTGGTGAGATTGCCGTTGGATAACAGCACCGGAAATCGATCGAGGTCGGCCACGATTTTCACACTGTATCTGGCCATGACATCCGGCCGATCGAGAAAATAGGTAATGCGCCTGAAACCCTGCGGCTCACATTGGGTGCAAAAATTACCTGAAGACTGATACAGCCCTTCCAGTTCCGTGTTCGTAGCCGGATCTATTTGCGTGATCAGCTCAAGCACAAAGTTGTCTGGCACCTTAAAGACCGTCAAGCCGAACTGATCCGTCAGATAGTCCTGGCCGGCACTTAGCGCGGATCCATCCAGGGCAATTTCGACTAGCGTCAACTGGTGACCATCGAGCCGCAAGTGCTCTACTGCGTCCACTGCTTTGTCATTGCGGCGAATAGCAAGCATAGAACGGACACGAGTGTTCCGCTCATCGAGATCGAATCGCAGATCGACTGTGTCGATCAGAAACTCCGGAGGTTTATAGTCAGACCGGTAGATCGTCTCTGGAGGTTGACTGTCCTGCATTAAATACACTCCCACGGCCTATCCGCAGACAGTGTCTGCCTGTCGCCCTGTGCCGCTGTAACGTCAATCGGGTCTACGGTGTCATCGGGAGTTTAATCGGTTTTCGGTAATTCGACAGCGTTGGCGCATGGTTCAAATAAGTACTCGCCCGACGAAAAGCGCATCGGTTCTCAAAGCCCAATCGTTCAGTTTACGCAGATCGGGCCGATACCATGCCCTGCCGAATCAGCTTCGGCATGCCATCACCTTCCGGGAAGTTATCGCTGAGTGGAGCTAGATAGAGGATGAAGATATTCAGTGCACAGTTTCTTCGACCCGCCGCACTGTTCTGCCTGTTCATGGGCATCCTGGCGATTAGTACACACCAACGAATCTATTCCAGGAGCTGGCACGAGCCGCTTCAGGTATCGGTCTATCCGATCAACGGCGATGGCACCATGGCCACGCACAATTATATCGCTGGACTGCAACAGGGGCATTTCAGCCAGATCAACCGATGGTTTGAGCGCGAGGCGAAGCGCTACCAGCTACCAGTTCAATCACCGTTCAATGTGACGCTCGGCGACCAGGTCAAGGCGTCCCCCCCCCAATTCCCACCAGACGCTGGGGTGATACGCACATTGCTGTGGGGTCTGCACCTGCGCTACTGGGTCTACCGAAACACGCCAGACAACGACTCAAATCTGCGTCGGGTGCGGATATTCGTGGTCTATCAGCAGGGCGAAGACGACGTGCCGCTGGCGCACTCGATCGGGTTGCAGAAAGGATTGATCGGGGTGGTCAACGCATTCTCGCTCGACCGTCAGACCGAGCAAAACAACATCATCATCGCCCATGAACTGTTGCACACTGTCGGTGCGACCGACAAGTACGATACCATCGGCAATCCACTGTATCCGATCGGCTATGCCAACCCCAATCGCAACCCTCTGCACCCGCAACGGCACGCGGAGGTGATGGCAGCCAGGGTACCTTTGAGCAACTACGCATCACGAATGGCCAGCAGCCTGCGCAGCACAGTGATCAACCCAGTTACCGCCAGGGAGATAGCATGGCTGGAAGACACAGACTAAACGATGGCCACGCTAGTTGATCTAGCAACTCAATATAGTGGTCAGCTGGTTTGGATCGGGTGGCTTTCTATCGCGATGCTGCTGGTCAGCCTGGCGCTCATTCCGCTGCTGGTCAGCCAAATTCCCGCCAACTACTTTAGCCAGCGCCCGACACCGGTCAAACGCCACTACTCGTTCCGCGCGCTACTACTGAGCGGCGTTCGCAATCTGTGCGCACTGCTGTTGCTGGCCGCCGGGATCCTGATGCTGGTGCTACCCGGTCAGGGACTGCTGACAATTCTAATAGCGCTGTTCGTCGCAGACCTGCCTGGCAAACAAAATCTGGAACGCAAGCTGATGAGCCAGCCAAAGCTCCTGTCATCCATCAACTGGCTGAGGGCAAAACGCGGCGTCGCGCCACTCTCCCCGCCAGTCCGCCAATTCAATTGAAATGCCGTGCACCGAGAACGCGAAACCACAGCCAACGAACCACTTCAGGCGACAACCTCCGACGCCGGATCGGCAATGCTGTGTGGCAGAGTTATTGTTGGCGAAACATCTATAGATACACGTATTGGTTTTTCGCTTGCTTTGCTCAACCCAATCCACCAAAACACCGATTGGAGCGCGCTATACTCGGTCCATGTCACAAAAAGAGACTTCGGAACGGCTCCGAACGCTTCGTTGAGGCGTGTTTCATTGCGCGAAAGTCATGGACAGGCAAAATTGACGCAAAATGATACAATCTCGTTACAAGTTACTAACATCCCGTCAGGGACCGTGGAGTCAACATGACACTCAGGGCCAGACCCCTCACACTGCTCACCGCTGGTACGGTCCTCGGCATAACGCTGTCACTCGGACACAGCGTTGTCGCTCGCGACAACTCATCTGATGTTCTGCCGCTGGAACAATTGCGTGCCTTCTCCGATGTCTTCGCACGCATCAAACGCAACTACGTCGAAGAAGTCTCTGATGATGTACTGCTGGAACACGCCATTCGCGGCATGCTCAGTGGTCTTGATCCACACTCCTCATACCTGAATACGGAACAATTCAACGAGCTGCGCATCGGCACCTCCGGTGAGTTTGGCGGCCTGGGTATCGAGGTCGGAATGGAAGACGGTTTCGTCAAGGTGGTCTCACCGATCGACGACACGCCAGCCCAGCGCGCCGGCATGCTCACCGGCGACCTGATCATTCGGCTCGATGATAAACCGGTCAAAGGCATGACGCTCAACGATGCAGTCAAGCTGATGCGCGGCAAGCCCGGCAGCACCATCACTCTGACTGTCGTTCGCGAAGGCGAAGACAAACCACTTAAAGTCGATATCGTACGCTCGGTGATTCAGGTCACCAGCGTGCGCAATCGCATCCTCGAAGACAGCTACGGCTATGTTCGTGTTTCGCACTTCCAGACCAAAACCCCGAAGGACACAATCAAGGCAATCGAGTCGATGCAAGATGAACTCGACGGCAACCTGAAGGGACTGGTACTCGATTTGCGCAACAACCCGGGCGGCGTTCTGTCTGCAGCGGTAGGCATTTCAGATGCCTTTCTCGACAAAGGGCTGATCGTCTACACCGATGGCCGCGAAACTGACTCACGCCTGCGCTACTCCGCCACCCGAGGCGATATTCTCGACGGCGCGCCATTGGTCGTTCTGGTCAACGGCGGTTCCGCCTCTGCCTCTGAGATCGTCGCCGGTGCAATGCAGGATCACGGCCGCGGCGTCGTAATGGGCAACAAGACTTTCGGCAAGGGTTCAGTGCAGACGATCCAGAACCTGCCAGATGGCGGCGCAGTCAAACTCACCACCGCGCGCTACTACACGCCTTCTGGTCGATCAATTCAGGCAGAGGGCATCAAGCCGGACATTGTCACCGGTAACCTGCGCGTCTCCAAGCGGGAAGAATCCACCATCGATCCTATCACCGAATCAAGCCTGTCGGGTCACCTTGAGAACACCGATTCAAAAGACGAGGCGGCGAAAGCTGCCAGCGAAGCACCCAAACCCAATCTGGCCGAGGAAGACTACCAGCTCAACGAAGCGCTGAATCTACTAAAAGGTCTGACCATTCTCAGCAAGAAGAGCTAGATCCGGAACGGGTGGCGTGAACAGCGCGCCACCCGCCTGGCCCGGTCCATTCACGACATCGGCGATTTCTCGCCCAGCCCTTGTTCCTGAAGCAGATCTCGCTCCCATTCTCGCCTTTATCATGAATAGCCAAGGCTAGATTTTGTCCCGCAAGCTGTAGTACACCATCGCCAGTTTCAACAGTGGCGAACGCATCAAAAGCCCGCCGGGAAATCGCTTAGCCGGCACCCTCGCCATGACATCGAATCGCTCGGCCGTGCCACCAATGACATTGGCCAGTAGCTGGCCCGCCAGTGTCGCCATAGCGACACCATGGCCCGAATATCCGGAAGCATTGAACACATTCGAATGACAGCGTGCGAGATAGGGCATTCTGTTCATCGTGATCGCCAACGTGCCTCCCCAGCCGTACTCCACCGCCACCGAATGCAACTGCGGGTAGATCTCGATCATCGCCTGGCGAACGAACGATTTTATGTCGGACGGAAATCGATAACCGTAGCTTTCCCGACCGCCGAACAACAGACGTCTGCAGGCAGATAGCCGATAGTAATTCACCACAAACTTCGAATCGGCGACGGCGACATTATCGCGAATCAGTTCACTGGCGAACGCCTGATCTAATGGCTCAGTAGCGATAATGAAATTGTTAATCGGCATGACCCGAGAAGCCACCTGACGGTTCAGTGTTCCCAGATAACCGTTGCAACCCATTGCAACGTATCTGGCCTTCACCCGGCCGTGACTGGTTTCAATCAGGGCCGGATCGGTCGGCACGATTTTCATGACTTCGGTATTTTCAAAAAGCCTGGCACCGGAAGCGGCTGCCGCGCTTGCCAGACCTAGAGCGTACTTTAGCGGGTGCAGATGTGCAGCGCCAAGGTCAAGCGCAGCCGAGAAGTAGCTCCGTGTGGCGAGCATTTCACGCAACTCTTTTTTGCCGACCCAGCGAATATCTGAATAGTGGTATTCCGATTGAAGCTTTTGCACATAACGACGCGATTCATCGCTGAACCGCGATCGATGATCGGTGTAGAGGATGCCGGGGGTCAGATCACAGTCGATCGAATGACGCTCGATGAGCTCTTTGACCAGTGTCTTGGCCGATTGCGAAAACTCCCACAAACGGTGGGCATCCGACAGACCAACGAGAGACTCCAGCTCGTCCTGATCGAGCCGCTGACCCGAGCCCAGTTGCCCACCATTGCGACCTGATGCTCCCCAACCGGCACGATGGGCATCCAGCACGACAACATCGTAGCCGCGTTCGGCCAGATGCAAAGCCGCCGACAATCCGGTGAATCCGGCACCGATCACACAGACATCGCATTCGATTGATTCCTGCAACGCGGGGGCGGGGTCAGGCGCACTGGCACTTGCCGCATACCAGGAATCGGGATAGCTGCCAGGCTGGTCGTTGCTGTAGAGTAGATTGGTTGTCAGAGGGGTGGTTTCCTGGGGAGTCGAATAATCCTGGATGTTGAAATCACCGGACTATGCAAAAGTGAAGTATTGGTATAGAAAAAATCGGGCCCGGTGACCATGGCTGAAAAAAAGTTTCTCGACAAAATGTACGCACTCACGGACGAGACGACGTCAGATCAGATCGCCGACATCTACGACGAATGGGCCGACAGCTATGATAGCGAGATCGTCGACGAACTGGGTTACGCCATGCCGGACAGGGTAGCTGCCATGCTGCCCTCACTGCTGGATTCTACACAGGCGCGGATCCTGGATATCGGCTGCGGTACAGGCGTCTCGGGAGCAAAAATCGCCGAGCGCGGCTATCGACAAATTGACGGCTGTGACATCAGTCCACAGATGCTCGAGCGCGCAAAAACACTGGGCGTGTACGGAAGGCTATTTCATGCCGATCTAACGAACCCTCCCATCGATGTGACCGAAAGTGCCTACGATGCCGTGACCGTTGTGGGCGCTTTCGCGTACGGCCACCTTCGCGCCGATGCACTTGATGAAATCCTGCGGGTTGTCAGGGCTGGCGGCCTGATCATACTGACCACTAACGATCACTACTACGCCGAAGGATCGCTGGACGCCTACATCAAACAGCTCGACCAACAGGATCAAATCATCTTGCTGGCTCGGGAACACGGCGACCACATGCCCGGCAAGGCGGTGGGCGGTTGGGTCTACGCGCTGGGTAAGAACTAGGTCCTGGGCTGTGCCTGCATCACATTAAAAAATCAGCTTGATCACAGACAGGTCATTGCGTTCTACTGGAGACCGATTGGATTCGGAGGAACAATAGCGTGACAAAGCGCTCTCTCAAGCAAAGAATTGGTGTTGACGTCGGCCGAAGAGTCTCAGTTGAAGAGGGGATCGAGTGGGCCTCTGCCAACGATGTGACCTTTATCGATGCGCAAACCGATATCGCTCCGAACGCACTTGAAAGTTTCGACGCCGATCGTTGCAAGGGTATCCGCCAGGCACTGGACAACACCGGCGTGCAGCTTGGCCTGCACACGCTCTCTGGCGTGAACGTCGCCGAGTTTTCTCCGTTTTGCCGCGATGCAGTAGATAACTATCTGAAGGCCTATATCGATTTGAGCCTCAAGATCGGCGCGGGCTGGATTGTCGTGCACGGCGGCTACCACTTCACCGCCTGCCGCACGCTGCGGATGCAAACCGCCATCGATCGCCTGCGACGAATAGCCGATTACGCCGAACGACACGGCGCGCTGCTGCTACTGGAGAATCTCAACTGGGAACCGGTGCTCGCCGAAGTCAACTACATGCCGGTGTCTCCGGCTGAGTGCATGCATTTTTTCTCATCCATTCAAAGCCCGGCGCTACGCTGGACGTTTACGGCCAATCACGCCCACTTCCTGCCAGGCGTCGGTATCGACAAATTTATCGATGCGATGGATTTCAGCCTGTGCCGGGAGGTCAGACTGGCAGACAACAATGGCAGCTACGAAATTCATCAGCAACCGGGAGAGGGCACCATGGATTTTGGTGCCATGTTCAAGAAGATCGAAGGGCTGGGATACACCGGTCACTACACCAACGGTTTCGGCACCCTCGACGATATGCTCGTCGGCCGCGACTACATGCTCGCACGCGCTGCAGAAGCCGGCGTCGCAGTGGGTTGAAAACCATCCGCCCCGCTGGCAAGCCGGGGCCGATTGCGTGTATCATCACCACCGTTGTATACAAAATACAAACCGCTTCTGGAGGATCTGTCCGCTTGCGAAACCACCCGTCGATCTCTCTGGTCAGTCGTGCGCGAACGCGACTGCACCGACTCACAGATCCGCTGTCCGCGCTGGTAAACCGCAATGGTCACTAACAACCGCAAGCCACGTATCGGGGTGATTCCCGGCGACCCCAGCGGCATCGGTCCCGAACTCATCGCCAAACTGCTCTGCGATCCTGCCGTTGGCGCGAAGGCAGATGTGCTGCTGATCGGTGATGAACACATTATTCGCCAGGGCCAGGCACAAGCCGGCTCCACGTTCGAATTCAGTGCCACCGATCTCTCATCAGGTGTGCCGTCACAGCAGGGAATCTCATGGTTACCCTGCCAGAGCATCTCGGCCGACGAGGTCAAAACCGCCACTGAGACGAAAGCCTCTGGGCAATCCGTCCTGCAAACGCTGGATATCGCGTTGGACCTGGCACAGCGCAATATCATTGATGCCATCGTCTTCGCCCCGTTCAACAAGGCCGCGATGCATTTGGCCGGACTGGGCCACGATGACGAACTGCACTACATGGCCGAGAAACTCGGGGTCCGGAATTACATCTCCGAACTGAACACGCTCGATGGCATCTGGACCAGCCGGGTCACCAGCCATATTCCGTTGAAAAAAGTTGCCGAAACCATCGATCAGGGGCGCATCATCGAAGCGGTTCAGCTGATTGACAATACGCTGAAACGCTCTGGCGTCGGGCGCCCCCGAATTTCTGTCGCCGCGCTGAATCCGCACGCCGGCGACAGTGGCAATTTCGGCACAGAGGAAATCGATATCATCCGGCCGGCCGTCGAGCAGAGTTGCGAGATGCAGATCAACTGCGATGGCCCGTGGCCGTCGGACACGGTTTTTTTGAAAGCGCGTGACAAGCAGATCGACGCGGTGGTCACGATGTATCACGATCAGGGTCAGATAGCGCTGAAACTAATGGGCTTCGATCGCGGAGTAACCGTTCAGGGCGGGCTGCCGTTCCCGGTTGCGACACCGGCACATGGCACCGCATTTAACATTGCCGGACAGGGTATTGCCGACGTCGGCGCGACCCGCGCGGCTTTCGATATCGCATGCGACATGGTTGAGAACTGGCAATGACAGACAATGCCCCCGGTAGTTTGGCACACGGCTTCGAACCCGCCAGTCCGGTTCTTGATCACTACACGGTACTGGATTTGACCCGCGTGCGTTCGGGGCCAACCTGTGTTCGCCAGTTGGCTGACTGGGGCGCAAACGTTATTAAAATCGAACAGACCGCCAAGGAGCAAAACGCCAGCGGCGGTGCGATGGGCGGATCGCGAGATTCATCAGATTTTCAAAATCTGCATCGCAATAAACGCTCGATGACGCTGAACCTCAAGTCCGAAAAGGGCATCGAGGTTTTCAAAAAACTGGTCGAACAGGCCGATGTCATCGTCGAGAACTATCGGCCCGGCGTTAAACACCGGCTCGGTATCGACTACGAGAGCATCAAGAAAATAAATCCCCGTATCGTCTATGCCTCGATTTCGGGTTTTGGTCAGGATGGCCCGTTTGCCGATCGTCCCGGTTTTGATCAAATTGCCCAGGGCATGGGCGGACTGATGTCCATTACCGGTGCACCGGGTGAAGGCCCGATGCGCGTGGGGATTCCCATCGCCGATCTATGCTCTGGTCTTTTGGCCTCGCAGGGCATTATGCTGGCACTGCTGGCGCGCGAAAAAACCGGGGTCGGTCAATGGATTCAAACCTCGTTGTTGCAGGCTCAGGTTTTCATGCTCGATTTTCAGGCCTCGCGTTGGCTGATGGACGGTCACGTAGCAGGTCAGGCGGGCAATGATCATCCAACCTCAATCCCAACCGGTGTTTTCGAAACCAGCGACGGTTTTATCAATATCGCCTGTGCCGGCCAGCAGATGTGGCTGCGACTTAAAGAAGAGTTACAAGACGAACGACTGGACAACCCGGATTTCACCGAGCCGGCTGGCCGCAGCGAGCACCGCAAGGCTCTAAACGCCATTCTCAACGAAAGCACGCGCGGTGACACGGCCGCAAACTGGATCGATCGGCTCAACAAGGCAGGTGTGCCCTGCGGCGAAATCAACTCCATCGATCAAGTGTTTGCTTCACCCCAGGTGCAGCATCTGGGCATTGCCCGCGATATGGTCAGCAGCGAGCGCGGCCCGACACAAATCGTCGGCCAGGGCATCATCATGAGCGATGCCCAATCGACCATCCGGCGCCCTCCGCCCACGCTGGGTCAGCACACCGACGAAATTCTAACAGCCCTTGGGTATCCGCAAGATGCCATTGCCGATCTCGCTGAAAGTGATGCCATATGATTCCCGATAATCTCGACTCCCACGCCGACGGAAAGATACTCTCCGGTCAGGTCGATCAGATTGGCTACCTGGTGATCAACAACCCGCAGCGCCACAACGCCATCGGACTCGATATGTGGCAGGCCGCTGCCGGCGCGCTGGAACAATTGGCCGCCGACGCCGATACCCGCCTGCTGATTGTCAGCGGCAGTGGAGGCAAGGCTTTCGCCTCCGGAGCCGACATCTCCAAGTTTGAATCCGAGCGCTCAACCAAAGCAGACGTCGAGCTCTATCAGGCGACGTCAGGTCGTTTCTACACTGCCTTGAACCACTTCCCGAAACCGACGATCGCAGCCATAAGAGGTTACTGCATCGGTGGCGGCATGGCGCTGGCGGTGAGCTGTGACATGAGAATTTGTGAAGAGCGATCGCGATTTGGCGTACCAGCGGCCAAGCTGGGATTGGGCTACGGCTACGATGGGATCAAGCGCTTATCGGACATTGTCGGCATCGCCAACACGCGCGAGATATTTTTTACCGCGCGCCAGTTTTCAGCGTCAGAAGCCTACGATATGGGCCTCGTCAATCGAGTGCTGCCCGATCAACTATTCGACACCTACATCAAAGACTACGCAACGCGAATTCGCGAGAACGCACCATTGACCATTGAATCGATCAAGGCCATTACGCAGGCGGTAGTCAAAGACGCCGATCAGCGCGATTTGCCACAACTGGCCGCCATGGTACAAACCTGCTTCGACAGCGACGACTATATCGAAGGTCGTCGCGCATTCATGGAAAAGCGAAAGCCGAATTTCAAGGGACAATAGTCCCGACAGTCGATGGTCGACTGTCGTTATGAACAAAATTTTTTACTGCTGTGCGATTTCCCTGCAAAGAATAAGGGGTACTCACAGCATCCGGTTCAGCCCATTGAACCCACAACCTGGAGGAAGCATGAAAGCAAAATCCCGATACACCCTGACCAGCGTTGCCGCCGCCCTGTCACTCGCCGGCACCTTGCTGGTCGCCAATACCGCGATCGCTGAAGACAAACCGGCCATTGAAGTGGTCACCCACGCTGGCGCTGGTGGTGGCACCGATGTCAACTCTCGAATGATGATGTTGCGCTCACGGCGGACACTCAAGCAGGACATGGTTGTTGTCAATAAGCGCGGCGGTGGCGGTGCTGCGGCAATGAACTACTTCATGACCCGTCCGGCCGATGGCAACACCATCCTCACTTTTACGGTTGGTCACGCCATTACCATGGCCGCCGGCAAAACCAAGCTGACCGTCGACGACATGGCGCCCATTGCAAGGGGTACCAACGACCCGCAAATTCTGATGGTCAACTGCAAGAACACCGCATACAAGACACCCGAGGAATTTGTCGCCGGCATGAAAAATGGCGACAGCCTGAAATTCGGTGGCACGCAGACCGGAACCATCGATCACATCACCGTGTACCTGTGGGCTAAGCGTCTCGGTCTCGACATGCCCACCTACCTGCCCTTCAAGGGTGGCGGTGAACTGGCTACACAGCTTGTCGCAGGCGCGGTCGATGTCGGCGTACTCAACCTGTCTGAAGCCTCGGCACCAGTCGAAGCGGGCGACATTTGTCCCATGGTGATTCTCGCAGAAAACGGCATGGCACCGATACCGGATGCCAAAACCTCCGGCGAGCTCGGCATCGATTTGAAACTGTCAACCACCAGAGGCTTTGTCACCCATGCCGGTGTCGACGCCGCCAGAATTGAGGAACTGGAAGCAGGCATCAGCACCGCTATGGAACACTCCATGTACCAGGCTTACCTTGCCAATTCCGGGCTCGATTCCTCTTCTCCACAGCCTTCCGGCCCGTGGGGAGAGCAAATTAAGTCTATGGTTGGCGAATTCGGACCCGCATTGAAAGAAATGGGTCTGGTCAAGTAGCTTCAGGTTGAAAATCGCGAGTGACGGCGGCGTAAAATGAATATCCGACATCTCATCGTACCCGCCGTCCTCGCAGCTTTTTCCGTTGTGGTAATCTGGATTTCGCTGCAGCTTGATATCTCGCCGCCGATGATTGTCGGCAAGAGCATGCAGCCACGCGCTTTCCCCATCTTCCTGATGGTTTTGAATCTGATCCTGATTGGATTTCTGGTCGTTCAGATCTACCGAACCCCACCACCCGACCTCAAAACCGCACCGTTCGCGACCTGGGGCTCAATATTGATCATGTGCCTGTTCTACATACTGACAGTCACGCTCGATATGTTTATCGGCATCGCGGTGTCGATGTTTCTGCTATCACTGCTGTGGGGCGAGCGACGCTGGCTGGTGGCAATGGCTACCGCACTGCTTACTCCGCTACTGATCTTTCTGCTCTTCGATAACGTACTGAAGATTCGTTTTCCGCGCGGTGTGCTGACCAACTGGTACTACGGGTAATAACGATGTCAGAAGCTCTACAGGCAATGGGTTCGGTGATACTCGACCCCTATCTGATCATGCTGATATTCGTCACCACCGTGCTGGGTGTCATTATCGGGGTACTGCCAGGCCTGGGCGCCACTACCGGCGCAGCCTTGCTGTTGCCGTTTACCCTGACCATGCCACCGGTTCACGCTATTACGGTATTGGCCACCATTTACGTATCCGCCACTTTCGCCGGATCGATTACCGCTATTCTGATCAACACCCCAGGCACATCAGCAGCAGCGGCCACCACATTCGATGGCTTTCCTCTGGCGCAGCGTGGAGAGGCCGGGCGCGCACTTGGTGTTGCAGTGGTGTCCAGTACCGTCGGTGGAATCTTTTCGGTCATCGTGCTGTGTATCGCCGCCCCACTACTGGCACGCGTCGCCTACGAATTCCGTCCACCCGAGTATTTTGCATTGACCCTGTTCGGACTTTCAATGCTCGCCAGTATCAGCTCGGGTGGCGCTATCAAGAATCTCATCGGCGGTATTTTCGGGGTATGGCTGGCAACCATTGGTGCGGAACGCCAGTCCGGTATCGAACGCTTCATGTTCGGCAACTATGAACTCTACGAAGGGCTTTCATTCGTCCCTGTGATGATTGGTCTTTTTGCCATGTCGGAATTGCTCGTGCAATCCGGCAAGCTCATGAACAAAGTCAAAACAGTTGCGATGAAAGCAGTAAAACTCCCCACTCGCGCCGACTATCGAAAAATCTGGAAGACCATATTGCGCTCGTGCGGCATTGGCACCTTTATTGGCATTTTGCCCGCAGAGGGGGCGACCGTGGCATCAATGATCGGCTACTCCGAAGCTCGCCGATGGTCAAAAAACAAAGAAGAATTCGGCAAGGGATCGATTGAGGGAATAGCCGGTGCCGAATCAGCCAACAATGCTGCTACTGGTGGTGCCATGGTACCCACCATGGTACTCGGTATACCCGGCAGCGGAACCACTGCAATTATCCTGGTGGGCCTCATGGTGCACGGGCTGCGTCCCGGCCCGTACCTTTTCACCGAACAGGTCGACACTGTCTACCAGATCTTTGGCGCCATGTTGCTGGCGAACATCATGTTCATGGCGATGGGCTTGTATGCAGCTAAATTCTTTGCACGCATTTCGCTGATACCGCTCACCATTTTGTGGCCGATCGTCTTCGCCCTATCGGTGATAGGCGCCTATTCGCTCAGCTCATCGCTTCTTGATGTCTGGATCGTATTGATATTCGGCGTGATCGGATACTTCGCGAGGAGATACGGCTTTGCAGTAGCGCCGATCGCGGTGGGTTTGATTCTGGGAGAGATGGTAGAGACCAACCTTCAAAACTCGCTAAAGATGTTCGACGGCGAATGGTGGTTGATCATGACACAGCCGCTGGCAGCGTTATTCCTCGTGCTGGCCTTTCTTGGTCTGTGTGGGCCGTTTCTGTTCTCGAAACTGGTTGGTAAAAAAGAGGACGGGTAACGGCTATTGTCGAGCATTGCGCGTCAGCGAAGCAATTCGCTAACCGATAAGGTGGCTTTGCTACTCTAGACGAATGGCATTACAGGCGCGCCAGATGCTAGAAGTCAATCTGAATTTCAAAGCCTACCCGATCAACCTGGGATTCAGACTCTATGTCCAGCATTAGGAGCCAGTCGCCAGCCATATTGAACTTGATACCACTGATCAGATACTGACCGTCAGCGAGATGTTTGGAGACTCTGGGTTGCGAAGGCAGGCCGTGCCCGTGGCCGGGCATTCCGCCGCCGATGGCAAATCGTGCGGGATAGACGGGCACTCCATCAGGATCTCGCACATCAACGCGCCACTCGAGGAACTCCCGAAGCGGAATTCGCGACGACTGCGCATCCAGTGTGACGACAAACGCGCCGTTTTCGGTGCTCTTGGTCCAGGTACGCTCGGATGTTACAGGCGACGTCTGCGCAACCTGTGCGACTGAACCCGTGTTGAAATACCACAGCGCGCAGACAGTACCGACAAGCAACGCCGCCACCGCGAAGGGTTTGTAAGTTACGGTTGATACGGACGCACTGTTGTCGGGCATACTATTGCTGCAGGGGCAAACCGATTCCGGCAGCAATAAGCAGTCCACTATGGCTTCTGGACACTCACCGTCATCCAGACGATTGGGTACAGCCCGGAATTTAGACCCGGTCTACCTCAGCCGCCTGCCAGCCCTTTTCGCTCTTGGTCTGGATGAAGGCAACTTGCTCACCTTCATTCAACGATTTGTAGCCTTCTCCCATAATCGCCCGATAGTGCACGAATACGTCTTCATTATTCTCATTGAGAATAAAGCCGTATCCTTTGGCGTTATCGAACCACTTCACTGTTCCTGTAGACTTGTCCACTATTGATACCCTTTATCTTTTCCACAACGTCTTCAAAAACCAGCTAAAGCGCTGGTGCAGACTGCCACCTCGCAAAAAATGGCAACCTGCCTGCCTACATTACCATGACATTAACTCGAACTGCAGAACTTTGTTCAAAAAGCAATGCCCCATCGGTACCAATGCATGGCTAAATAGGGTCATTTTAGCTGGTATATGTCGTATTTTGACAGTTTTTGCGCAAAAGTTATCAGGCTTTTCTTCTGCATAGTGGCCAAACAACAACGCGTTTGGGTGTTGCCGCACAAATTGCCACAGTTAGAGCCGCAGCCCCTCAGCGATCAAAAAGAGCGAAGAGACACCGGCAATCCACAATAAGACCGGGCGATAACGCTCCGCGGCAAGCCCTTTGAATCGGCGTCCAACGACCGTTCCGAACAACATGCCAGGTAACATCGCCGCACAGATCAGCAATTGCAGTGTGCCAACCCAGCCAATAGCAGCGAGCCCCATCACGGAAAAGCCACAACCCAATGCAAAGATGGCAGCAAGCGTTGGACGCGCCGTATGCGCCGCACGGGCGCTATAGACCAGCGCGAGTGGCGGGGCGCCAACACCGGTAATAGTGCCCATCAATCCAGAGAGTCCGCCCATCGAAAACAGCGATTTTTCCGTCAGGCGCAAGCGCCAGCCGCTGGCCGATATGGCGACGGCCGATGCGGTTAACAAGCCGAATACCAGGATGAACTGGCTCTCATCGATCGCAGCGAAGATAACAACACAAGCCAACAGGATTCCGCACAGCCGCCCGACTGTGGCGGCACGAACTTCCGGCCAGATTATCGACTCCCGCTCTGACCAGGCACCGGCTGAACTGGTGAGCATACCGATCATAATCGTGGGCACAGGCACAAACACCGGATCTATCAGCGCGAGCAGCGGTGCTGCAACCATGCCGTAACCCATCCCCAACGCCGCTTGCACAACCGCCGCACCCGCGACAACCATTGACATCAGAATCATTGACTCCGGCGATACCACTTCACTGATCACACAGCACCAATGACAACTTTTTTCTCTTGCAATTCATACGGATGGTAGCGAGTTCAAAGCATTAGTGAGGCACAGTCAGGACAGACATCTTCGCCGTATTCCGGCCGGCACTGTAGTGCGCAGCCTGCAGTCGCCGCTCCAGAGCCACTGCCGATTGAAGGTGTCCGTTGCAGGACGATCGCGGACCGTTCCCGATCATTGAAGTCTATCCCACTCACCTTACCGATGGGCAACGCGTTCCATACCGATCAGGATAAATGTGCTTTATCATTGATTAAGGCGCAGTTGGCACCAATTTTCCCTCCCAATCGTTACACGCTAAACCACCACTTAAGTGCGAGGCAGTTTTGCTGAAATCAGGATTTCCAAGAATCAGGCGACTGATCACTGGCCTCTTTGCCGCAGGCACAATCGCAGGTTTGTCGCCGGCGCACGCCCAGCAGGGCATCTGCGTCGCCCCCAAAAGGCCTGTTTGCTCTACATTCGTGCGGCCGGTTCCAGCGCACGAGTTCACATTTTCACGCCTGATATTTGCTGATAACCCGGTCGCAGTACACGAGTTGGGCGACTATGTCGGGTTTCCGCATTGGCAGGCCGATTGTTCCGACTCTGATCCGCACTTTATCTCTGCGATCAAGCGGATGACCCGAATCAATATCAACAGTGATTCGCAGAGCATATCCATGCTGGACGCCGCCATATTCGACTACCCGGCCATTTATATGGTCGAAGCCGGATTCGCTTCGTTTACCGAATTCGAGGCGGAGCGGATGCGAGAGTACCTGCTGCGTGGCGGCTTTCTGCTCGTCGATGATTTTCACGGCAGCTATCAGTGGAACAAATTCAGAAACTGGATGAACCAGATTTTTCCTGAGCGGGAAATCGTGGATCTACCGAAAGACCACGAAGTGTTCCACGTGCATTTTGACATTGAGAACTTTGTGCAAATCCCCGGTTTGCGAGCACTTTGCTTAAATGAAGGTGCAACCTGGGAACGCCCCATGTCAAAAACCGGCGGAGTGATTGAGAGCAATACCTCAAGACAGGATCCCGCCTGGAGAGCCATACTCGATGATGACGACCGGGTTATGGTGATGATCAACTATAACGTCGATCTGGGCGATGCCTGGGAGCATGCCGACATGGAAGAGTACAAATCACAATACACTTCCACAGCCTATCGTCTGGGTGTCAACTACATGATTTACGGTATGACGCACTAGCGCCGGGTTGCGTTCGGTCGGTCCGGGTAACCCCACAGGGCTACCCAACAAAAATAGTGCAACACGATACTATCCCTTGTCTGCCCCAATACCTTTCTTGAGCGCCCTGCGCTGTTTCAATTGCTCAGCGGCATCCGCGCCGATGTGGACCTCGCCACGCTGCTTTGACAACTGCATCTGTTTCTCGCGTTCGGCAAAGCGTGTCTTTTGTTCTGCACTCTTCTCATCAGTACACTGTGGGCAACTCACCCCCGGCAGGTAGTACTCACTTTTTTTATCTTCATCTGTGATGGGTCGACGACACGCGTGACACTGGTCGTAGCTGCCGGGTTGCAAGTGCTTAGTGACCGTCACTCGATCGTCAAACACAAAGCACTCCCCCTCCCAGACTGATTCCTCATGCGGTACTTTTTCAAGATACTTCAGTATGCCCCCTTTTAAATGATACACCTCCTCAAAACCTTGCTGTTTCAGTAGGGCTGTAGACTTTTCACAACGAATACCGCCGGTACAGTACATGGCGATCTTCTTGTGTTTCTGTGGATCCAGGTTGTCCTGCACGTACTGCGGAAATTCGCGAAAAGTGTCTGTTGCAGGATTGATCGATCCCGGGAATCTGCCAACTTTGCATTCATAGTCGTTTCTGGTGTCAATCAGCAGCACCTGCGGATCGGATATGAGCGTGTTCCAATCCTCAGCTTCGACATAGGTACCGGCGCTGTGTCGCGGGTCGATACCTTCCACACCCATGGTGACAATTTCGTTTTTTAGTTTTACCCGCGTCCGTTTGAAAGGCATTTCTTCAGCCAGGGACTCCTTACACTCAAGGTCAGCGAATTCCGGTTTGCCGCGCAACCAGTCGAGCACGGTATCGATCGCGTCACGGCTGCCGGCAATCGTGCCATTAATTCCCTCCCCGGCCAGTAGCAGCGTGCCACGAACCTGGTGCTCAACCATCACCTCACGCAAGGGCGTCTGCAATTGCCGGTAGCCTGGCAATCGGACAAATTTATAAAGTGCACAAACCACAAATCTATTCATCAACTCTCTCCAGACTGATCGGATCGTAAATCCGAAGCCGTTCTTGCTATTGTATGCGGGCCTGCGCCCAACCGCGAGTCCATCTCAATGTTACAGAGCCGTTCTTCCGACGCATTGTTGCGAAAGCTCATCGCCTATCCCACCGTCAGCAGAGACAGCAATCTGCAATTGATCGAGTTCGTGCAACAGTTTTTATCCGAACACGGTATTCAAAGCACACTGACCCACAATGATGAGCAGACCAAAGCCAATTTGTATGCCGTGCTAGGCCCCTCAGAAAAAGCCGGGGTCATGCTCTCCGGCCATACCGACGTCGTCCCTGTTGACGGGCAGGACTGGAGCAGCGATCCGTTTGTGATGGATACCCGAGAGGGTCGACACTACGGACGTGGTACGGCTGACATGAAAGGCTTTATCGCCTGCGTGTTGGCGCTGGTAGATCGTCTGGATATCAGCCAATTGGACATACCGTTACACCTGGCCTTCAGCTACGACGAGGAAATCGGCTGTGTTGGTGTGCGTCGCATGCTGGATATGCTGGAACTCGCCACGGTGAAGCCGCGGTTCTGTATTGTAGGTGAACCCACTTCCATGCAGCTTGCAGTCGCTCACAAGGGCAAGAACGCAGGCCTGGTGCAGTGTCATGGTGTCGAGTGTCACTCAAGCATGGCGCCACAGGGTCTGAACGCGATCCATCTGGCGGCTGCAACCGTGGATGCGTTTCGCGAAGAGCAGGCGCATCTGGTCGAGCACGGTGCTGACGATCCGCACTACGACATCTCACATACGACGATTCATATCGGCACCATCCAGGGTGGCACCGCGCTTAATATTGTTCCAAACCAGTGTCAGATGCAGTTTGAAATCCGCAACCTGCCCGAGGACGACCCGGGCGAGATTCTCTCGCGCCTGCAAAGCCGTTGCGATGCGATCGTAGAACCGAACCTGAAATCATTCCCCTCCGCCAGCATCAGCGTGACATTCACCAACAGCTATCCTGCGCTGGATACCGCGGCCGAAAGCGAAGTCGTCAGGTTTGTGCGCTCCCTGACTGGCGCAAATAGTTTGACCAAACTCGCGTTTGGTACAGAAGGCGGACTCTTCTCCCAACGCCTGGGGATAGAGACGGTCGTGATCGGACCTGGCAGCATCGATCAGGCGCACAAGCCCGATGAATTCATAGAACAGTCAGAACTCGACCGCTGCGACGCTTTTCTCGACCGGCTGGTCGAGGCGATATCCAGATAAGTTGTTCAGGCCGACAAGAGCGGATCGAAAGGGCAACGGGTTAGATTTTCAACGCCGGTCTGGGTGATCAACACCTGATCTTCCAGCTTGATGCCGTCGGCTTCGCCGACCGCACCAATATAAGCTTCCACACACAGCATCATTCCGGGTTCCAGCACACCCTCATAGCCTCTTTCCTCCCAATCGATCGGATACTTGATCGCCGGCCATTCATCGCACAATCCCACCCCGTGGTACTTGGAGCCATAGCGTTGCGCGTTGAATTGAACGGGCAATTGATGACCCAATTCACCCAACTCCTGGAATGACAGACCCGGTCGCAACAACGCCGTATTGGTTTGAATATGTTCCAGCGCAATCGAGTGCAATTCGCGTTGGCGCGCTGTCGGTTCACCATCACCGATGAACCAGGTCCGGGAAATATCTGCGCACATGCCGTAACAACCGATCAGGTCAGTATCAAACGCGAGCAGTTCATTGTTTTGCAGCACACGCGGACCACACTCCTGAAACCACGGATTGGTTCGTGGGCCACTGGCCAGAATTCTGGTTTCGATCCACTCTCCGCCGCGGCGGATATTCTCTTTGTGTAGTTCGGCCCAGATGTCGTTTTCGGTGAGACCGGGTCGTGCCATCTCACGCATCGCAGCAATCGACTGCTCGCAGGCGTGCATGGCGCAGCGCATGGCGAGAATTTCCTCCGGACTCTTGATCGCCCGGGTCCGCTCTGTCACCTCCTCGCCATCGCAGACCACAATGCCTGCACTCTGCAAGGCATGCACGCCGGCGATCTGAATTTTATCGACGGCAAGGCGCCGATTGTCGCCACTATGCACGCGAAGCAGGTCGTCGACTACGCTGGCAAAAGCTGCGGCTTTTTCTTCGGTACGGCTGCCGGTGGCAAAGTAAAAAAACGAGCCACCACTGCGAACCTCTGATACCAGCGGGTTGAAATCTGACAAATACGCATACCCACCGTATTCCCACAGCACCACGTGACCATCAGGCAGTACCAGACAGGCACGACAGGGGTTATGTGCACACCAAAGCTGCATATTGGTCGTGTCGGTGGCGTAGCGCACATTGAGCGGGTCATACATCAATAACCCCCCGAGATCGCGCTCGACAATGGCACCGACAAGTCGTTGCAGTCTGTCTGCACGCATCTGCGGCAGATCCGGTGGCACCAGGCCCGCAGCCTGCCACTCGTCGTACGCGAGCGCCGTCGGCCCTATTTCAACGCGATCGTTGTCGTCCGGGGTGTTGTCCGGTCTCACGCGCTGTCCGGGATTGATCTTTGGAGAATAACCAGAGCCCATTGCTTGTCCCTCTTGCCTGTTTATCGCCATTGCGTTCTAAGTGACACCGGGCGCAAACGCAAGCCCCGGCTATTCAAACTACGACGGCACGGACTGAGCGCCGCTTGCGGTAAACTGCAGCCACCTCCACCCAGAGTTGGTCAATGTCCAGCCACACACTCAAGACACTGGATGTCGGATACATCCGCAGTTGCTTTCCCACCTTCGAGGAATCGCTGGCTGCCAAAACTGCATTTTTTGAAAATGCCGGCGGAAGCTATGTGGCCGGTGCGGTACTGGACAAATTGCTGCACTTCTACCGCCACAACAAAGTGCAGCCCTATGGTGCCAGCGATATTTTGAGCGCTGCGGGCGAACAGATGGATGCGGGCCGCGACGCCATGGCAAAGCTGTTGGGCATCGATCCGGATACGCTGACGCTGGGAGCATCCACCACTCAGAACATCAATACGCTGGCCCATGCCTGCAGCGCGATCGTCGGCCCCGACAGTGAAGTCATCGTGACTGATCAGGACCACGAAGCCAATATCGGTGCCTGGGAGCGTCTGTGTGCACGACAGGGTGCCCAATTGAAAATCTGGCACGTCGATCCGCAATCAGGCGAACTCAACATCGATGATTTCGAGCAATTGCTGACAAAAAAATCGGTGATCGCCTGCGTCACCCACAGCTCCAATATTGTCGGCACCGTCAATCCAGTCGAGGAAATCGTCAGGCTATGCAGAGACAGCCAGACGCACATCGCGATCGATGGCGTTTCATACGCACCGCATTGCTGGCCCGATATCCCGCGACTCAAGCCCGATGTGTATTGCTTTAGTACCTACAAAACTTATGCAACGCATCTTGGGGTCATGTACTGCGACGAAGCATTTGCCGGCAAGCTCTATCCGCAATGCCACCACTTCAACGAAAACTCCTTGCCAAAAAAATTCGACGCCAGCGGCCCGGATCACGCTTCAATAGCAGCATTGGCGGGACTGGGCGAATACTTCGACGCGAGCCACCGGCATCATTTTGGTCGCAGTGAAGACACGCTGTACTCAAAGGCTCAGCAAATTTCTCAGCTCATGCATCAACACGAATCCATGCTGTGCGAAAAACTGCTATCCGCCATCGACGATCTGCCACTGCGCGTCATCGGACGACGATCGACAGACGGGCGAGAGGCCAATATCGCACTGGTCTCAGAACGGTACAGTTCCGCTGAGCTGTCATCGCAACTCGCCCGTCACGACATCGCCGCGGGCAGCGGGGATTTCTACGCCTGCCGCCTGATGGAGCGCATCGGTCTGGCTAATCCCGATGACGGTGTACTGAGAATCAGCTTCGCCCACTACAACTCGATTGATGACGTCAATCGAGTTATCGATGTGCTGCACCAGTTGCATGGCTCGGCTGGATAGACGCGCGTGGTAGATATCGCCACAACACGGGCACGGTTGATCGACGCAGCCTGGTCCGAACGCGTACCGTCTCCGGCATACGATGCCATGACTCCGCAACAGCGCCGCAGTTTGCGATTGGCCAATCCGTGGTCTTTTCTCAACGTCACGCTATCGCCAGAGGACATCAGCGAGCCCGTCACGCAAGCGCAACTGCTTACGCTTGCACGGGAGTCGCTGGACAGAATACTTGCCACCGGCGCTTTCGACACCACCACTGATCCGGCGCTTTACGTCTATCGGCTGCGCGGTGAACGTCACGAACAAACGGGCCTGATCGCCGATATCGCCATCGCAGACTATGCCAACGGAGCGGTACGCATTCACGAGCAGGTCAGAGAACACCGCGCGCAGCTCTTAGCTGAACACATGTTCCAACTCGGTGTCTCGTCCAGCCCGATCGCACTGGCGTATCAAAACAGCAGCCACATTGCCTCCCTGATGCATCAGATCAAGTCACAGCAGCCAACGCTCGTAATTGCCCCCGAATACGGTGTTGAACAAACTGTCTGGAGAGTTAGCGATCCCGCTGCCGTATCCGATTTTCGGGCACAATTTCGGGAAAAGACACTCTATATCATCGACGGCCATCACCGTGCGGCGGCGTCTCTTGCGGTGCACGAGAGAGCACCATCCGCGCAAAGCAGTCACCTTTTTGGTGTCATGTTCCCGCACGACTCGCTTCACCTTAGAGGATTTAATCGATGGATAGCGCAACCCGCCGATGGTGATCTGAAAAGGCTGTCTGAGCTACTGGACAAGCTCCGTGCTGCCAAAGGCCCCTATCGGGCACCGGCCAACGGTGAGACGTCTATCTACCTGAACCAGCAGTGGTGGAGAGCCCCGTTGCCAGGTGACGGATTTGATAGCCAGAAACTGTTTGACCAGATATTCACCCCGTGCTTTGGCCTCACAGCACCAGATGACCCGCGTATCATCAATCTGCCGGCAAGCGACGATGTGACTGAACTGCAGCGAGCCGCTGCCGGCGAATCCAGCGCTGCATTCGTACTGGCACCTTTAACGATAGAGGCGTTTATGCAGGCTGCCGACAGTCAAGTGTTGCTACCGCCCAAATCCACCTACTTCGTACCAAAGGCACAATCGGGTGTTTTCCTGCGTGATCTTCGCTAGTTGATATCGACAATCAAACCGATCATTTTCATGTAGTTCAGGTGGGCATCCAGCGCCTGCTGCGCCAACACAGACTTCACGCTGAACTCGCGCCATACCGGCATCGCCAGATTTCGAAACGAATCCCGCTCATCTTCAGGCCAACTGACCACTGTGACGTCGTCGCTCGCATTGTGTTCAGCAACCAGCGTCCTGTCCTGCAGCTCTGCCTCTCTGCGCATACTGGCGAAGGCGGCGAGATACCAAGTCTCCAGCGCAATCTGATGTGCCGGACTCAGTGTATCCCACAGTTCTTTATTTACGACGAACTGCAAAACAGCAATCGAGTGGATGCCGGGGTAAATCGGATAGGGCGCGACCTTGTGCAGGCCGGCAGCGTTGTTGACGACAAACGTCGACGCATCGGCCGCATCGATCTGATCTTTCTCAAGCGCGGCATAGACTTCTGAAAATGGCAGGGCGACCGGTACGGCACCGGCGCGTTTAAAGATGCTGGTGGCTAATCCGTCCGGCAAACGGATCCGAACATCTTTGAGGTCTGCCACCGACTCGATCGGTTTCGCCGAGACGAAAGCTTCACGCGCATAGGCGCCACAGCCGACGACGTGAACTTTGCTCTCGGTAAATTGATCGACCATTTTCTGCAGCATTTCTCTGCCGCCCCCATGGGTGCAAAAGGTCTGCAACTGTTCCGGGCTATCGTAGGCGCCAATCAGGTCGCCAAACAACGCAAACGCCGGATCGCGATCCGCAAAGCTCGTTACCCAGTTGAGATCCCCATCCAGAATGCCGCTTGCTACCGCGTCAAGGGTCTCGCCATTGGGGACGATCGCCTGGCTGGGCAGCACCTCCATTTTCAGTTCGCCACCGGTCATGGTGTTGAAACGACCCTGCCAGTCATCGGTCATGAATCGATACGCCCAACTCCCCGCCTTGGAACCCGACTGCAGCTTCAGCGTGCGCGCTTGTGCAACCGTGTTCACCAGCAAGCTGACGGCAAGAGCCGCACACAGGGTGGCGAGTTTTTTCAAGTTTTCTACCTTCGGTGTTGTTGGATGGCGAATTTCGCCTGCCGCCGCGACAATCGCATCACTCAAGACTGGCGATATAGGGCGAGCCTTCGGGTATGCAGTCAATTGCTATATCGACCTGTATCTCGCCAAGCAACAGATAGGACAGCGTCTTACCGTGCCCATCGAGTCCCAAGCCGTCGTTTACCCCACCCTCAAGCACGTTGTCGATAACAAAATTCAACGCGGGCAGCCGAGGCAACTCGTAGCGCACAACGGTTGTCGCACCCTTATGAGCGAACAGTTTACGCACCCGTTCCACCGTCACCTGATCGCACAAAGTCGTAAACGCAGCCGGCAGGTAAGGTATCACGGAAATGTTCGATCGATTTCCCTTATCGCCCGCACGGCCGTGAGCGATAGCATGCAATGGCACCGTGATGATATTCATGCGGTTGGCTCTTGAATGCGGGTATGCGGCTCGACAAGCGTGCGATCGATCAGTATCGAGGCAGTTGAAACCTGCGCACTGACCGACTGCCTGACCCCGGCCCCGGCGGCCGGGCCGCAACAGTATAGCGCCAACACTTCATCAACGGCGCGTTGCGCGACGTCCTTCGATTGACAACGCAGTGCCGCGCGAAGCCGGTATTCCCCGCTGCCGTCCAGATCTGCTTGCGGCAAGCGGCTTCCGGTGTCATCGTCGAACACGCTGCCAGCACCAATCACGTCTATTCGACAGGGCTGCTCAATACCAATTGTGATAAATCGTTTGCGCAGCACATCGCCAGCGAGCCTGGCACGCGCCAGGGCATTGGGGCCTGCGTAGGAGATCTCAGCCTCGGCCAGCCAGCCGCCGTCCACCGACAGTGTTGCCTTCAGTGTCGCTGGCGGCGCATGACCGCGTGCGCCGCGGACCCGCACGCGATCAACGCCATCATCGGCAAGCTCGACAGCGGTGATATCAAGCGTCACATCGGGCGTGAGATAGGCAGCGGGGTCGTGCATTTCATAGAGCATCTGCTCGGTGACGGTCGCCCGGGTGACCTGCCCGCCGGTGCCTGCGGCCTTGCCAATGACCACGCCGCCATTGGCATCGATTTCTGCGATCGGAAACCCAACCCGATCGAGATCTTCGACATCCTTGAAACCGGGATCGGCAAAATAGGCACCCGTTACCTGCGCTCCGCACTCAAGGAGATGACCGGCCAGCGTACCTGCGGCCAACAGATCATACTGATCAGATTGCCAGCCGAACTCGTGAATCAGGGGTCCGAGCACGAGGGCAGCATCAGTCGATCGACCAACCAGGACAATATCTGCACCACCATCCAGTGCCCGCGCCACCGGTCGTGCGCCCAGATAGGCGTTGGCGGCGAGCAGTGATCGACCCGCCATATCGGTGCCTTCAATCGGCTCGAACTGCCGCAGTTGGTGCGGCTCCATAAAAGCCAGCAGGTCATCACCCTCCACCACAGCCACCCTGACCGCCACGTTCGCCTGCTCGGCCAGTTGCAGCACTTTTCGACCCGCGGCGAGCGGGTTGGCGTTGCCAAAATTGGCGACAATCCGTATCCCGGCTGCCATGCAATCTGCCAGCACATGCGGTAGATAGGTTTCAAGCCACGGTGAATAGCCTTTGTCTGGATCCTGTTGTTTAAGTCGCTGCGCAATGGCAAGCGTGCGCTCACCCATGACCTCATAGATCAGGTAGCGCGGTCCGGAGTGTGCAGCAAGCGTCGCGACCACCGGCACCGCAGCATCGAAGCGATCACCGGCAAAGCCGGCGCCACTGCCGATATGTACAGTAGTGCTCATCGCGGCCAGTCCAGCGCTCGCGCGTTGAAAACAAACGGCGCGCAAAGCTTGCCATCGAAGCAGTCAAGTATGTTCTGTGCCGCGCCAGTAGCCATTCGCATGAAACCCTCGTCGGTGCTGGCCGCGTTATGGGGTGACAAAACAGTGCGCGGCAGGCCTAACAGCGGATTATCAGCTGCTGGGGGCTCTACGCTAAATACATCGCTACCGGCGCCCGCGATCGATGCGGACAATATGGCATCGGCCAATGCGTGCTCATCTACCACGCCGCCCCGCGCGCAGTTGATCAATATTGAGTGGGATGGCATGGCGGCCAATTCCGCGCTGGCGATCATATGGCGAGTGGTCTCGTCGAGCGGCACATGCAGGGTCACAAAGTCGGCGTCGGCCAGTGCGGGTCTGAAATCCTCTACCGCCTGGCAGCCGAGCGATTCGGCAAGCTCGCGGTCCAGCTCGATATCGGCCACGGTCACGCGCATCCCGAATGCACGACACAGCGGCGCCACAATTCTGCCGATGCGACCAAAGCCGACAATCAGAATATGCTTGCCATTTATTTCAAACGTGCGATGACGACCGCGCTCATGAAACGAACCGTCGCGAGTCAGTTGATCGTACTGCGCCGAACGTTTGCTCAGTGTCAGCATCATCATCAGCACGTGCTCAGCAACCGACGTCGCGTTGGCCGCCGCGGCGATGGCAACCGGCAGCCCACGTGTCGTCAAATGCGCCACGTCGATGTTGTCACAACCCACCCCATGCCGCGACACAACCTGCAACTGATTCGCCGGTGCCAGTTCGGCAGCACTCAGTTGTGCAGTTCGAACCAGCACCGCGCTGGCATCTCTAATCTCGGACGCGATCTTTGAATTATCGCTGCCATCCAGCAACGTTAGTGAAATATCCTCGCGCGCCTGGAGCAAAGCGATTCCATCAGGATGGATTTTTTCGGTAACGACGACCTTTTTCATTGGTGTCCAGAGGTTGAAGGCTGCAACGGTGCTTCGATTGACCCGATGGTCGCTAGCTGACAAGATGTTGCCAAGCTTGTCAACTATCGCCCAGACAAAGAAACAGAATGAGCGCACCGACACCAGAACAACTCGCAAAACTCGTCGCGTGGGACACACCGACAATCTGCAATGGCCTGGAAATCGTCTGCCCCGAACGGCGCGCAACCGGTTTCACCACCAAGCCGCTGGTCAGCCTGGATCCCAGCCTGCCGCCTGTCATTGGCTACGCGCGTACCGCACGCATTCGAGCCACCGCGCCCAATACAGCCGATGAGGCCAGCGCTCGCTCGATGCGCATGGACTACTACGAATATATCGCCAACGGTGGCCCTACACCCAGTATTGTCGTGATCGAGGACCTCGACACCCAGCCGGGATATGGTGCGTTCTGGGGCGAAGTGAACACCACGATCCACAAAGGCCTGCACGCCGCCGGTGCGGTCACCAATGGCTCAATAAGAGACCTGCAGGATAGCGCCAAAGGTTTCCAGTTGCTTGCAGCCTGCGTCGGCCCAAGTCACGCCCACGTGCATCTGGTCGATTTTTCCACCGATGTCACCGTGCACAACATGAGCGTCAGCCACGGCGATATCGTACACGCTGATTGCCATGGCGCAGTGGTGATCCCTCACGATGCCGTCGCCAAACTACCGGCGGCAATCGATCTGATTTCACGTCGCGAGGCAGAGATTCTAAAAGCCGCGCGGTCAGATGATTTCGATTTTGAAAAACTGCGTGCTGCGATGGCGAGTGCCGGAGAAATTCACTAGCAGTCTGCACGCAGTCCCAGGTCAACAACGACGATCAAATAACCGGTATCAGCGAAACGCGCGCGCAATGTAATCTCCCAGCGCGGCGCCGGGTGTGTTAGCGGTAGACCCTGGTGATCGATAGAGCACGATCGAGTGTTCGGCAAGCGTTGGCAATTGACCACCGTGGTCAATCGTCTCACGGCCAGTGTGCTCGGAAAATTCGAGTTCGGCGCCAACACACAGATCGGCAGAGATGGTTGCAACACCTGCGATCTCGTCTTCTGCCACCACCACATCACGCCACTCAATGCCGTGCGTTTCAAGCGTGCTGATCACCGTTTGGCGAAAGGCGCAGCCCTTGGAAAAACCGATCGGCAACGGTCTGCGCTTCCAGGCGACACCGCCGATCGCACCGGTCCAGATCAACCGTTGCGTACTTAACACTTCACCCCCCTGACCCGGTTCGCGCTCGGTCGTCAGAACCAAATCGTGTCGACCCTCATTGAACTGGCGCAGCAGTTTCTGCGTCAGTGAAGAGGCAAGCTGCACCTGTACCCGCGGATAGTCGCGGGTGAAATCCCGAAGTACCCTGGGAATCAGGGGATTGATGATATCCGACGGCACGCCAACGGATATTCGGCCCTCGAATTCTTCGGCCGTCAGCCTGCCCCACGCCTCGTCGTTCAACGCCAACATCTTGCGGGCATAACCGAGCAACTGATCTCCACTGGCGGTTGGTGTCATGCCCTGCATAGATCGATCGAACACAGTGAGATTCAAACTACTCTCCAGCCGCTTGATCTGCATGCTGATCGCAGACTGTGTCATGTGCAGACGTGACGCGGCCCGCGTCATACTGCCAGTGTCGGCAATAGTCACGAAGCTGCGCAAAGTGCCAAGATCCAGTGTTCGCTTGCTGGCCAATGTAGCCTCCCATCAAATCCAGTGATGCAACCATTCAATAATTTTCGTTTTCCTTATAGGCGGTGGCTCCGCTAAAGTCAATATCCGTTGAATAAAACTCGATTTTTCAACAATTATTGATAGGAGCCATCATGAGCATTGATCAAACGGAAAAGCTGACCCCACTGGCAGGTCAGACGAGTCGGCTATCGATCAAACGGATAAGGCACTGGCTGGACTTGCAGCATCTTCGCGCTCAAGTGAGACGCGAGCGGCGGGCGCTCTCGCAGCTACCGGATTCGTTGCTTGCGGACATGGGCATCGACCGCGCCGAGGCTCTGCAGGAGAGCCGTCGGCCATGGCGGGATGTGCCGCAGCAACGGCTCCGGCACCAGCTACAGCAATACTGGTTAATCAATCTGGACTAATTCTTCGCGGCCGCGGCAAACACCCGCGCGGTAGATGAGCCGGTGGCGGTCATTTCGCCATCGGCGTTGTAAAGCCGAGCCTCGATGAAAACCGTTGACTTCCCTGCCTTGATGACCGTTGCCGTCGCACGAAAAGCACCGGCCCGCGACGGCATCAGGTAACTGACCTTAAGCTCCAGCGTGGGCATGGCCTGGACACCCAGGTAACGTGCAGCCACAGCGCTGTACATGGTGGCATCGAGCATCGCAGCGACAAATCCGCCCTGCACGATATCGCCCGAGTGGCAGTAGTCGAGCGGAATCTGAAACGTCATGGTGGCGGTACCGGCCTCGCAGTCGACTGCGCTCATTTGACCACCTAATGACTTCACGCACGGCGGGAACTCGGCGATCAGTTTGTCTTTGAGTTGCTGCTCGTTCATTGGTCACTACCCGGCCGTTTAGGAGTCGCGAATGGTCGCACAGTTGGGACTGAACTGTTACGGTATCCGCCCACCACGCACAGCAGGATCGAATCCCGATTGCCATCACCAAGTCCCTCGTCGAACCACACCCTGGATCAGACTTCCCAGACGCTGATCATCGACAGCACCGGTGCTCGTCGCATCGCGGATGTCGAGATCATTCAACAGTTGTGGAGCGGCTACGGTCATATCTATCGGGTGTACTTGCAGGGTGGTAAACACCATTCGATCGTAGTCAAACATATCAAGCCACCTGTTATCGAGTCTCACCCGCGTGGCTGGGCGTCAGATGTCGCCTATCAGCGTAAACTCAAATCCTACCGGGTCGAGCAAGCGTGGTATCGCCACTGGAGCCAACGCTGTTCCGCGCCACTTGCACGCAGCCTGGCAAGCCACCGCCAGGACACGCAAATCTGGCTGATACTGGAAGATCTGGACGCTAGTGGATACAGCGAACGTCACGACACACTCAGCCTCGATCAATGTCGCATCGTGCTGCGGTGGCTGGCTCAACTGCACGCCGATTTTCTGCACACCGAATGCGACGACCTATGGGACACTGGCACCTATTGGCATCTGGCTACTCGCCCTGACGAACTGGCGGCTATGCCAGATGGTCCCTTGCGTCAATCTGCGGCGGCAATCGATGCGTTGCTGTCGGGCTGCCGATTTCAAACCATCGTGCATGGTGACGCTAAAGTTGCAAACTTCTGCTTTCATCCCGATGACAAGCGCGTGGCAGGCGTCGACTTCCAGTACACCGGCAAGGGCTGCGGCATGAAGGACGTGGCTTATTTTCTGGGTAGCTGCCTGAGCGATACTCAACTGGAGGGTCATGCCGATACACTTCTCGACGACTACTTCGAATGCTTGCGGACTAGTATGGGGTCAAGGCCCGCGTTCGATGAGCTGGAGCGCGAGTGGCGCGACCTCTATCCCGTGGCCTGGACCGACTTCTACCGATTCATGAGCGGCTGGATGCCAACACACAGGAAAATAAACCGCTATACACAGCAACTGGCAAAGCGGTGCCTTGCCCGCCCGGACGTGGCCCGCATAACAGCAGACCAATAAACGGCGCTACAAATCGAGCAGCATATCCTCAGACTTTTCAAACCACATGCGCGAGATAAAATTGTCTTTAGGAAAGCGCAGGCCCTGCTCACCGAATCTCATACTCGTGTGGCTGTCGAGCAGCACATCCAGTACACCGCGCGCCGCCTCCTGGTCGCCCAGGCCTGCATGCGCCACGGCCTGCCCGTAGAGTGCGGTGTCGACGTAACTCGATTCGGGGTGTTGCTGCATCAGCGACACCAGGTGATCCAGGCCCTGCTGGTACTCGCCCAGATCGTTAATTTTTATATAGGCCACCATGTAACGCGCATCGTCAGCCAGGTAGCCATCCGGGTGAAGCTCGATCACCTCATTTAACAGACTGATTGCTCGTTGGTGCTCGCCCAAATCGCGCTCATCAAGTGCTTGTCGGTAATCATCGAAACCCTGATCCGTGCCATAGACATCCGCCTCTGCCAACAGTGGCAGGCGTACCATTGCACGGGTTTTGTTGTTTTCAGTGGGTACCGCATTGACATAGCGCCGATACTCCATCTCTGCAGCCATCAGGTCACCGGTTTGCTCAAACGCTTTGGCCTGATAAAAGACCGCCTCAGTCGCCACGCTTGCGGCAGTATCGGAAACTATGGTGTCAAAGTCGATATCGAGCGTGGCCAGTTTCTGGCCCGCACTCTGTGGTCGAAAGGCAACGTCAAAAGAAAATCTATCGCCTGGTTCCAGCACCAGCGCATCGTCACCGACAGAAAATTCTTCGGCATTGCGGCCCTGTATGCGCAGCGAATTCAGCGGATAGGTATCCGCCCCTTCATTGGCAATGACAAAGGTATGGGTGGTCGAGTCACCCACTTCGCTGGTGCCAAATCGATACTCCTGCTGGGAGATGCGCAATCCACTACCCGACTCATCGATCGGAAATAACTTCATTTCATTGTTGCTGCTGCCACATGAAACACAGATGGCGAATACGCCAGCCACCAGCAGCCGTTGCAATGAATCGTTGATGCGACGCATGATCAAGCCTCCAGCGGGCCGCGACCGATCAGGCTGCCGCCTGACTGTCGTTGCTGGCCGGTGGATCCTGCGTTTCAAAGTAGTCCAGTGCAATTTTGCAGTTGCTGACGGCTTCCTCAAGCTGTTCCATGTTGGCCGCTGGTTTTTGCATCTCGTGCAACAGGTTGATCTCACTCTTGGCTTCGTCAATTTTGCGGTTGATTTGCTTTACCGCTGATTGCAGCGCATCGGCGATATCGGCAAATTCCTCGTTGTCGGTGGCACGCATGCGCACATTGAGCTTGCCAGCGCCAATCTCTCGCAACGCGCGCTTTACCGCCAGCAGCGGATGGCCCAGCTTGCGAATGATGTAGACACTGATCAGACTGGTCACCACCACGTTGATCACCAGCATGTAGAGCACCCAGCGCCCCAGTACGGCCGCAAGGCCAGGCACCTGCTCGTTGAGCATGTTCATATCTTCCGAGACAAACAGCATCGGCGATGATCCCGAAACCAGTTGACCCAGCATCTGATGGTAAAAGACGCCGAGCAGGGCTGTCGTCAGCAGCAGGTACAACGAGGCGAAGGCGATTACCCGCCGGATCTCGCGCGCCTGAAAGGTCTTGTCTTTCAGCAGTGCAAGAAGAAAAAACGAGTCGGATGAACGAGCCATGTGCTTGAATCCCGGGTAGACGCCATATGCCGTGTGAGGTCCGCCTGCGTACGATCGCTGCCGTGGCAGCCGCAAATTGACAGGACTTCAAAGCAAAATGGCGACACCTCGGCCGGCAACTTGATTCGCGCGCGAGTAAAGGTTGATGCCGTTGGAGAAGAATGGCGGAAGAACGTGGGAGTCGAACCCACTAAACACGTCTGACGCGTTTCACCGGATTTGAAATCCGGGCCCGTCACCGGATCGGGATGTTCTTCCAGTACTGCAGATATCGACAAAGCCTATCAGATTAGTGGAATGTTCGCAGCGGCGCGTCGGGTCAGGAGTTGACAGCCGGTCTCAGTGATCACGATGTTTTCCTCATGGACCATGATCCGCCCGTCGCCATAGGCAAGACCCGGCTCCAGTGTCATCACCATACCGGGCACCATTTCGGTTTGATCAAAATGTGTGATCGATGGGGTCTCGGTCAGCTGCATACCCAGCCCGTGGCCCATTCTGCCGACATTGCCTCCATCGCTTGTGTCGGCAGCGCCCAGTACCGCCTGCATACACTGATAGAGCTGCGCACAGGTCGCGCCAGGGCGCGCCAATTCCAGAGCCGCGTCGATCGACTCGTGTACGCGGCAGTAGGCATCTGCCGTCGCCTGATCCACTTCGCCAAACGCGAAATTTCTATCGAAATCACAAAAGTAGCCATCGTGCGTGCAACCGGTATCGAGGATTAGCACATCGCCGATCGACACGGTGCGATCTGACGGTGGCGAGATAATATCGCGATACCCACCGGCGGCGGCTGCCCCCACCAGATAGCACACGTCATCTACCCCCTGATTCAGACACTCGTGTTTAAATTGCTTAAAAATTGCCCGTTCGCTATCGCCAGCAGTGCAGATCGACGCCAGCCGCTCGAACGCACGCGACACGGCTTCACAGGCGATCGCAATTTTCGCGACTTCCGCCGCCGACTTGACTTGCTGCTGCGCCTGAACCAAACCGGTAGCATCGACAAACTGAGTGTTCGCAAGTTTAGTTTTAACCGTTTCAAAGCTTGCCAGCGGCATACGCAGCCAGGTTTCTGCACCCATCTGCAGGCCCAGTCTGCCGCGACTACCCAGACATTCTCGCAGGGTATCGGCAAGCAACGAGACTCCATCGTCCAGTGGGTCCGGAGAAGACCAGCACCGAATATTGTCGATCCAGGTCCTCTGCATGCACTGCTCGCCAATGCCGGGGATTACTGCGATCGGCTTACCGTTCGCGGGCACCACCAGAAACCAGGGCCGCGCGGGACTTTGCCAGAACTGAGTCAGAAATCCGCTGTAGTAGCGAATGTCGGCCTCGGTCGTCAGCAACAGCGCATCAATGTCTGCCGCGATCATCTCGCGCTGAGTGCGCGAGAGGCGTTGCTGAAACTCCTCCGCAGTGAAGCCGCGCACGTGGGCGTTGCTCATCGTTGCTCTCCCAATCGCTTGCTGACGCCACGCAAAATGTGGCTGGATCGATTTATCTGACGTGGCGGCGCGAACCGCTGCCGGCCATTGTGGTCACTATTACGTCGCCGCATATCAAAAACCCCAAAGGCCCTTTCGAAGAATTTACTGTGCACGTGGTCCGTAAACGTTGCCTGTTGCGACAAAAAATGCAATCTTGATGGGTAACGGACCGTATCCGTCACTTTCGTGTATCCGGATCACAGCAGGAGCCCGATTCAACCACACTCGACAGCAAGGCAACACAAGAACAGGAATGACTCGAACAGTACTGCTGATATTGATGATTGTATTCAGCGCCGGCACGCTGGCTCGCACGGCAAGCTACAAATTCATCCCGGACAATGGCGCGACAGTGGCCGCAGGCCTCGATGAAATCAGTCTGTCGTTTGCCCGAGAGGTCAGGCTGACCAGCTTCAGGTTGCTTGCCGTAAACCCAGAGGCGGCCGAGCAAATCACAGCCCAAATCAATCTTGAGGATGCCAGGGTCATTCCGCTCAATAACTCATTGCCGCGCGGTTTCAACAAAGCGTTCAAACTGCATTTTGATCCCATAGACGCCGGTAACTACGTCTTCACCTGGGCGGTCGTGGCAAGGGATGGCGACGTCTTTGACGGCAGGAGTCAATTTGTCAGCGCACGCTGACAATCGCAAAACCGGGGTCGCCTAAATAGAGAATCAGCGACGCCTGCGTCAATTTGCTCACCACTGCCCGCATTATGCACGGGCATCAGATTCGACCTAAACCGCCTATTAACCCGGCCGTTATTAAGACAACAGGCCGGTTCACTGAACACCGGCGACCTTTTTAGCGAGTCGGTGACAGCTCTATGCCAAACCCATCCCCTGATGAAAATCAGCCGGAACAAGATAGCAAATCCACTCGTCTGGCCCAGGATATTACTGATCTGCAGAAAGAAATCCGACAGGATTTTGACCAACGCATTTTTGATCTGACCAATATCATGGCCAGGTTCAAGTCGTTGATGATCAACGATGTTCGAAGCCAGTCGCAGCAATCAGCAGCAGCCAACGGCTTGCCGCAAGGCAGTGCAATGGGCGAGTCAAACCCGCGTGAGGCTCGTCCAGGCGAGATGGCGAAACAGCGCCAGATTCCGATACTGACTCAAAAGGTACAGATCAAATCCGACACGCAGGAACAAGCCAGACCCAGTGGACTG
>CAZYDV010000020.1:0-34361 GCA_964646405.1 uncultured Granulosicoccaceae bacterium
GGTCGAGGATGTGCAGGTGGTCGGTGTGCCGGATCAAAAGTATGGCGAACAGGTCTGCGCCTTTGTGCGCGCCGCGGCCAATACTTCACCCAGCGAAACGTCGATAAAAGAGTTCTGCCGCGAGCGAATTGCGCACTTTAAAATTCCAGCCTACGTGCTGTTCACCGACGAATTCCCCATGACCGTTACCGGCAAAATTCAGAAGTACCGCTTGCGTGAAATTGCCTGTGAGAAACTAAATCTACAGTGATCACAACACAACAAACCTGTCGTTTCGCAGCACTCGCACAAGCCTGCACGAATCATGACTGACCCTGCCAAAACACTCGATGCCAAGCTCGCGCGAATTCGTGGCGGTCAATACCAACATCGGGATTTCATTATCGCCGACGCGAAAGACGGCGACATGGCGTTTGGCCTGATGTCGCCGGCACCCACACGCGATGGAAGGCCGCGCCCTAGAGGCGTCTATCTAGACGACATTCGCGACATGACGCACAGCGGACTGGTGGACATCATGCTGATGTCTGCCTCAAGCGGCGAATTGCTGACAGATGAGGGTCTGTTTAAAAACTGCGCGGTGACGCCGGCCGTGCGGATGAACGACACCCCTGACATCTGGAGTGCCAGGGGTTCCTGTTATCGGGAATCTCGCAGCCTGCCGTTCGCCACCGCCGATATCGAGGCTGTGTCCCCTTTTTGTCAGCTCGGCCTGTATTCAATGACATTTTCTAACCACACAGAATCAGACCGCGCGAGTCTGCAGGCCTATCGCGACTTTCGCCACACGATTCGCCCACACCATTTCAGTCACTTCCTCGAAGTATTCAATCCGGCCTTCGATATCGGTATCGCCGACTGTGATCTTGGTGACTATATCAACGACATGATCATCAAGGCTGTGGCGGGCGTCACCCGCACCGATGCGCCGCTGTTTTTGAAAATTCAATTCAATGGGGCCAGAGCAATGCGTGAACTGGCAGAATACGATCCCGAGAATCTTGTCGTTGGTATTCTCGGTGGCGCAAAAGGCACCACCCGCGATACCTTCGAACTCGCGCTGCAAGCTGAACAGGCCGGCGCCAGGGTGGCCCTGTTTGGACGCAAGATCAATCTCGCCGAAGCCCCCCGTGAGCTCGTGCGACTGATGCGCAGCACAATCGAACGCGAGTCGACGCCCGCCGATGCGGTGCAGCAGTATCACGACTATCTGCAAAAACACGCAATTGCGCCGGTGCGAGCGCTGGCTGAAGACAACACGATCACCGACCCTGTGCTGATGGACTAACCGTGAACGAGAGACGGGGGTTCATTTGTGCCGGGTGCTGGACACTCGATCGCATCAAGGTGATAGACGAGTGGCCGGCCGAAGAGGAACTCACCCGTATCCGCGCCACAGACCATCAGGGTGGCGGTTCGGCGCACAATGTCGGCATCGATCTAAGACGGCTCGACGTCACTATGCCGGTTGAGGCGATCGGTCTGATTGGCAGGGATGCCGATGGTGACTTTCTATTCCAACAGGCGAAACAGGCTGGTATCGACACCGGACAACTCCACCGCTCAGACAGTGCGGGTACGTCCTACACCGATGTCATGACGGTGGCGGATAGCGGCAAGCGCACGTTTTTCCACTACACTGGCTGCAATGATCATCTGACCCCGGATCATTTCAACTTCGGCCACACTAGCGCGAAAATACTGCATCTGGGCCTGCTCGGTGTGCATCGAGCCCTCGATAATCCGAGGGATGCTGACGCAAACGGATGGGTTAGCATTTTGAAACAGGCGCGCGCGGCTGGTTTGCTCACCAATGTTGAACTCGTTTCAATCGATCCGGGGCGCAACCGCGAACTCTGTCTGCCGTGTCTGCCCTGGCTCGACACCCTGATCGTCAACGACCATGAGATCGGCGCGCTGGCCGATATGCAGACGATCGTAGACGGTATCGCACAGCCTGATCGCTGTCGGGCGGCGGCGGCAAAAGTACTGCACATGGGCGCGATGCAACAGGTCATCGTGCACTACCCGACCGGCGCCGACTATATCGGCCGCGATGGACAAACCCACCATGCCGACGCCCTGCGGATCGACCCTGCCTCCATTGCAAGCACGGTCGGCGCCGGCGATGCGTTCGCTGCCGGTATGCTGTACGCAATACATGAACACTGGCCGATCGACAAAGCCCTGTCGCTTGCTCACGCCGCCGCGGCGACCAGCCTGCGCTCACACACCACGGTCGGCTCGATCGAATCGGTTGAGAATTGCCTGGCACTGGCGGCAAGCCAATCAGACCCAGATCCCACACCTTGAGCAATTCAATGCCCGACGTACTACTCGCGATTCACTACCAGAACGAAAACTGCCATCCGGATGGCAAGATCAAAGTTGGCATTGCCGCCAATGCACCATGGCGCGAGGAACGACTCAACAACGCAAGAAGACTGTTCACGGGCATGCGCAAACTTGGCATCGATATCGTGCACATTCGCCTGGCGGTCAGTCCCGACTATCGCGATGTCGTGGTCAATACCCCATTGATCGAGGAGTGGGTCGCATTAAACGCCTGGCAGGAGGGCACCTGGGGCACCGAATTTCTCACAGGCCTGGAACCGCTCGACGGTGAACTGGTGGTCACCCACACCCGCAACAGTGTATTCCATGGCTGCAATCTGCCAGATGCGTTGTCGGCGATGAACGCCGGCAGACTATACCTTGCCGGTGTTTCAACCGCCTATGCGGTCGAGGGCAGCGCTCGCCATGCAACCGATATCGGCTATCGGGTAACGATTGTCAGCGACGCCTGCGCAACCGCAACACAGCAACAACACACTAACGCACTGGAGGCCCTGAGCCGCCTGGGTGACATTCGAACGGTAGATGAAACACTGGCGGAACTGGCACCCGCCTGAATACGATGGAGCATCGCCGGACAGCGATACTCCACCGAATTGTTGCCCCTGCTATGGCTTGGTAGAGGGAGTCAAGAACACCCGAGTACCCGAACCGTTGTTGGCCTCCCAGACAATCTCGTTGTTATCGAGAATGGAGTAGGTCGCGTTGCTGCCCTGAGCGACGAACACGTTTTGCTTGCCATTGAAAAACTTGCGCTCATACTTGTGAAACGCGCCAAAAGTGCCGTTGTCCAGTCTCGAGCGAACATTCATCAGGTTCGGCCCCTGCATCACAAACTCGTTGTAGCGAGCGGGATTATCTTTGAACGCATACCACGAATCAAAAACCTTATCGCCGAGGAAGGACAACGGTGGCGGGAAGGCGCCGGTTACCTGGCCGGTGGTGCCACGCGAATAAGTTACCGCGGTAAAGCCTTTGTCGTATCCGCCCGTCGCCGAAATGACGAAACCCAAATAGTCGTTGGCCGGATCAAATTTGCCACTGTGCGGGTTGTAGTAGAAACCGACAGCCAAACCGAATGGCGGATCGACGATCCAATTGAGCGACTCCGCCATCGCGATAAAGTCGAGCTGTACGCCATGGTAGTCGCCGCCGAGTTCATTGTTCTGCGATCGCCAGCAGCCCCAGTTGACGCCCACGCTGTTCTCAGCGCCCAGCTGCAGCGTCCACTCTGCACCGCCGTAGGCGTACACCGGTCGCTGACTTCCGGTGCGCCCGGCAACACTGACATCAACGGCGACGCCAACTTCGGCTCCAATACCAATGCCAAACGACGCCGCTCTCACAACGCCCAGCGTCCAGGTATTGTTGGCGTCAGACAAACATGGGTTAAAAGCAGCTTCAGTCTTTTCAACTACCCTGTCGGCGTCGCTGCCGTCTTCGGCCTCCAGTGCAGAGACCATCGACACATCCGAGACCATATTATGCACCTCGTCGACGATGCCCGTGACAAGGGCCTCTCCCATCGCGGCCAACCGATCTTTGGCATCGCGATACATCAGTGTCTCTCGGTTAGCCACACACTGCCCTTTGATGAAATCCTCAGCCAGCCCCTCATCACAGGAAGCCCGCAATGTCGTTACCGGACACGGTTTCTCGCCCTCGCCACCACAGTGGGTGCAGGCATTAATTTGTGTCAGATCATTGCCGATATTGGCATTGCGAAATGAACCCGCCGGGCACGAGTAACAGTTGTTGGTCAGACCATTGCGAAACGAACCGGCCGGACAGCCGGCCTTGCCGTGAATCGTCGCGCTGCCTCTGGACGCGCCATACCACCGCGAGCAGGCCCTGTTGCTGGTGACGGACGACGTGGTGCGACGCATGCCAGACGGGCAGGAGTAGCAATTGCCATTGGGGTCCCAGAAATACCCCCGACTACAACTGGTTCTCAGCCAGCCTCCCGCTCTGCCCCGATAAATTGCTTTGGCATATCGCCTATACGCCGGTCGTTCACAGGCACTGTTGCCATCAACCGAAAATACTGTACGATTGGGACGCGCGCTTGGACACGACCAGCATTGCTGTGTGCCTAGATCAAGCTTGGACCCGGGATACGCGCTCGCACAGCTCAGTACCTGCCCCTCGAATACCGCGCCGGCGGCTTTCGCACCGCTGGGCATGATAAAAAAAAGTGAAGCCAACAGCAAAAAACCAATGCGTATCAGCAATCTGCTACTACCTGACCATTCGCACCCAAATAGATCACCCGCTCCATTTTGCATCTTATCGTTCCCTTTCGTTATGATTTACAGCTCCTGACAACCGACCGTAAAGGCCGACTGCACGCTCTCCCCGGTACCGCAGGGTTGAGTTGAATGATAGGAATCGCATACCGCAGTGTCATTAGGGTGAACACCCCATTTGAAACGAATAGGCCGGGCACGTTACCCTCGGCACACTTAAGCGTCGGGCAAACTCAAATGCAAACGATCATGTGCATTCACCCGAGCAACAGATTCGCGCCACTCATTGTGTGCCTGACCTTCACACTGGCAGGCTGCAACAGCGATAGCTCGCAACCCACGGTCGACCACACCGACACCGGTGGAGCGTCAATCGACGCCCCGCCTACAGAAAACTTCTGCGCCCAGTTCACCGATCAGACCACACCCTATTTCTGCGAAGACTTCACCGCCACCAGCCCGACTGAGCTTGCCGGCGCGATAGCACCGATGTCTTTTCGCGACCAGAGCTTTCGCACTTATACACGCGGCGAGATCTTTAACCTGCCCGACCCCGATCGCTCCAGCCACAACGACAATGTACTGAACCTGCATACCGATCTTGTCGACGGTATCGATTTCAGCCGCTATGCCCGAGCGACCGCCGCCGTTGCAGCAAACTGGGATATCACGGCACACTCGCGCGATGGTTACATTGCGCCGGGCACCGGCGCCGGTTTTAACGACCACTACTGGTGGAATGAAAGCGCCTTTATGGGCGAACACGGTGCGCGTTGTTCACCACCACCCGATCTCGATGCAACGCGTAACACAAGCCGCAACGGCGAGCGCGCCTATACGTTTATGGAAAGATTCTTCACCCTGCCGGTCGATTACAGCGGCGACGAACTTACCCTGGCCAATCACTGGAACAGCGCCAACGAGAACATTCTGCACGACGATGCCGGTGTCCACGCCATCGTGCGTTATGAGGATATGGTCTACGTGTGCGCCGATCACCTGATGACGGCGGCCTACGCGGCCGGTGCCAGCAAGCTGACCCTGACGCCGAATCATCTGGTCGATACCCGCTCTGGCGATGGAATTGTCGAATTCGCCGTGTCGACGTATCGCACCGCTGGTCGCGATTACTGGCAACTGGACCTGTCACCACTCGACTCACATCTGCAATTGCCCGAGGGCGATGTCGTCGCCGATGCGAACGGCAAGGCACTCAACAGCTTAAGCATTAACACCGTTTTGAACGATGCGATGACCGGACCGGCCGACGCGCCAGGCGCGATCAATGTGTTTCGCTCGATGATGATCGACAATGGCCGCTTTTTGCAAAATGGCCAGTACATTCAACCCGACGATGCCAATGCGACCTGGGTCCGTGCGCAGATTGCAAATCCGGGTGATCCCGATCGTCAGACCCTGTACCAGAACGCGCCGGATTCACACTGGGTGATTACCCATACCAGCTACAACCAGGTGATGCTCGACCACCTGCGCGCAAACGCTGGCGAACAAGCAACGCTGCACAGCGTTACCGACAACCGCAGCCGGGCGCAATTTCGACTGACGATCAAAAAAACGCCTGAATCTGCCGCGTGGGCGGCAAATCCCGAGCTTTGGGATCAGGTCTCACTGTGCATGCCACAGTACGGCGATGGCTGTATTGGTGAATACATAGTGCCCGAATTACCCGCGCTGTTGCTGGTACAGTTCACCCACTACGCCTACAACACGACCAAGTCGTGCGCGAGTGGCGGCGAACAGCCGCACAGCAGCATCGAGCCTGGCACTATTTATCAAACCACCTGCCATCCGAACACCTACCACTGGGATAACTTCTACATCGCACTGGGCGTGCCTTTGCGCATGATCAGGGCCGATGCCCGCACCGATGCGGCCAACGGTGACGAGGGCGAGTTGATCACCCTGGAGTTTCCAGAAGCCGCACCAGAGAAAAGCAAACTAAGGTTCACCGCACTGGCGGGGGCGATCGGCGACGGTCCAGACACCACGACCAGCATAGAAATGTCGTTCGATCAAGGAGCGAGCTGGCACCGACCACGACGCCAGCCAGAGCCACAAAACAACTTCGACCGGTTCCGCTCCTACTACACTGGCACCAGCCAAAGCGAATATATACCGTCAGGCACAACACGCGTGTGGCTGCGCGCGCAAAACGCCCCCTATCGCAATCGCTGGTGGATTCGCGATGCGAGTATATGGTCAGTCGAATAAGGCCAAAGGCCAGCGGTGCCCGCATAACTCGACTGCGTGCAAGGCCTGAGTTTTAGAACAGCACCTGCGATACTGTCACGACGATAGTCACCTCCATTGCCGCGGCAACCGCCAAGGATGCACTGCAAACCGACCTGCCGAGCCATCACTGGATATCCACGCCCATGCACGCGAGCACCGCGGTGCGTCACCCAAACAATACCAATTGGCAATGTTTCACTCCGAGTACCGCACAATACCTGACAGTAACTCCATTCCTCATATTGATAAATCCTAAGGGAACTTTTACATCGCATAAAACCAAGCAGCATCATTACATTCGTTATGGGCACAGGGCATGACCTTACTGCTATGCCTCAAACTAATCGCGAATCTATCTCCCCACTCATAACAGACTGCTGCTCATCACGAGAAACAAAATTCGTAACGTTTACTTTCCAACCATCCGATCAAATATTGACGAAGATAACTACACCGCCTTTTATTTGATCAACATTAGCAACAAGGGGAATATCAAACAACACACCCAATGCTCGACATCGCAATACACTGCCGGTTGCTACAAGAAGAGCCACTTCCACAACACGTATCGAATTCAAAACAACTGCCCATTGATACATGCCAGTGAAATGACATAAAAACTATCGCTCGTAAACTACCAATAAAACTTCGATGAACAGTTAGCTTGACAGCGAGTACCAGTTAAAATCTAATGCCAGGACACACTTTTTTACAGGGAATGTAATTGATGTTTAAACGACTCAGATACAGATACAGGCGCCTGCGCAGAGACAACATACACCGTCACACCGGCGCTTTTTTCTTTGCCGACGGATTGATCCTTATGTCAAAGGTTCTTTGTTACGCCCTTCTGCTCATCCCTTTGTGGATGTTGGTAAAGATTGTCTAATGCGCAAGCACTGACACGTCTGCTGAGCGTTGGCACTTTAAAAACGATTATCGAGTTAGGCTCAGGTAAAGTTTCGACCGCCGCTGTTTTCGGGCGCACAAATACGGTCTGCGTGGAAGTGTCTGGCCGTCGAGTCTATTGCCGCTATATCACTCGCTCAGTGCGTAACTGTTCGATGGTCGAGTTATCGTAACCCAGCTCAGCCATGATCTCGTCGGTGTGCTCGCCCAGCGTCGGCGCACGATGGCGAATCTCGGCATCGCTGTCGGTCAGATGCACCGGTGTGACCGCCAGCGGAGCCGGACTGGTAAGGCCCGGATAATCATGCGGTTGTAAATATCCCACTTCTTTCACGTGCGGATCGTCAAGCGTTTGCTGAGGACTGAGCAACGGCCCGGCCGGCACCATCGCCTGCTCGTAGGCAGCCAGCGCGTCAACGACGGTCATATCGCGCACGTGCTCACCGGCAATACGGGATAACTCCTCACCATTGTCGCCTCGATCAAGATCGGTGCGAAACCGCGGATCATCGAGCAACTCGGGCCGACCGATCATCCCGACCCAGCGCTCGTAGAGCGGTTGCCCAACCACCTGCACCATAATCCAGCCGTCGCGAACCTTTAGGATATCCGACGGCCCGGACAACTGACTGCGATTGCCGGTGCCCACGCGATCACGTCGCTTGACGGATTGTTCGATCAGGTAGGAATTGGAGTAGGTCAGCGCGGTGCGCAACAACGCCCCCTCGACCATCTGTCCCTGCCCTGTTTTCTCGCGATGCAGCAGCGCCGCCAGCGTGCCGTAGGCAGAGCTCATGGCAGTGCCGAAATCGACGACGGGCAGCACGTCACGCGCCGGAGCACCGGGCACGCCGGCAAGGTAGGGGCCGCCAGACATACCCTGGCCCAGCCCGTCAAAACCCACGCGCTCACTATAGGGGCCGCCCCGACCAAACGCCGACACTGTCGTTAAGATGATATCCGGCTTGATCGCCTTGAGCGTGTCGTAGTCCAGGCCAATGGCCTTGAGACCACGCGGCGGCAGATTGGCCACAACGACATCGGCCGTGCGAACCAGTTTCTCGACAATCTCGCGTCCGGCCGGTCGGGTTGGATTTAGCGTCATACCGCGCTTGTTGCGATTGACCTGCAGAAACAGAGCACCGCTATCGTCTTCCGCTACCGGATTCATATAGCGATCTTCCGAGCCGTCGACCTTCTCGATCCGAATCACCTCGGCACCAAAATCTGCCAGAAGTGTTGCGCAATACGGACCCGCGATGAAGCGTCCGAAATCCAGCACCCGATAGCCGTTCAGCACAGACATGTCTTCCCCCGCAAATGAGCAGCAGTATAGAACGAACACCCGGCCCGCTCTACGCCATCTGCCCCGATCTGACTGTCAAACTTAATGCGTCAAAATTATTACAAATCGATCGATGAGAGTCAATATTCCGGAAATTCACCACAAACCCTCCTCGAATCAGCTATATGTACGTTCGTTGCGTGCCATCCAACTGTTAGTTTTTTGAAACACTCGTCGGCGCAACCAGCCCGTTGCGGATAGCATTGCCGCAGCTTTTCGGGGCTCGTGGCGATCGTCCTACGCCGCACGGAGCCGCAATGATTGGACGCTCGCCAGCCGGCGGCATTCCATCGAATACATTGAGCGAGACAGGACCGAAACATATGAATCGAACAAGACTATCCATCGTATTGGCAGGCGCTCTGTCACTGGCCACGACTGCAGTAGCCGAGACTGATGTCGAAGAAGGTAAGTGGTCTGGCAGCGCAAGCCTCGGTGGCATCGTCACCAGCGGCAACACTGACAACCAGAGCATCACCGGTTCCATTGGCGTCAGCCGCCGCAGCGGCGACAACAGCCACAACGTTTTTGGCAGCATCTACCGCGCTGAGGAAAACGGCGTCGACAGCGCTGATCGCAGCGAACTGGGCTACAGTTTCGATCGCTATTTCGACGATCCGCTTTTCTGGTTCGCTCGCCTGCGTTATGACACTGATACATTTTCAAACATCGATTCGAGATCGTCGGTCGTTATCGGCATGGGTTCGACGTTTATCGACAATGAAATCCACACCCTGACTGGACGTGGCGGTGTCGGTTTTGGCCAGACCGAGTTTGTCGATGGCAGTGAGGATACCGACGGCACCGTGGTTTTCACGGGGCTCGAGTACCAGGCAAAGCTGGGCGACGCACTGAGCTTTCACTCTAGTCTCACAACAGAGCTTTCAAACAACACTCTAACAATCTGGGACAGCAGCCTGCGCTATAGCGTATCGGACAGTTTCTCGGTGTCGCTGGGATATCTGCGGCGTGACAACGGCGATGTTGAAGGCGAACTCGGCGAGACCGTTGACACCATCACCTCGCTCAATCTGATCTATGGCATCTGAAGCCGACTATCAGATCGTCCCCAATCGAAAGGTACCTGAAATGAAAGCAACCACACTCGCTGCTGTCGTCGCCGCACTATTTATCACCCAAACCGCTGTGGCCGAAGAGCCCTTGACCCGCACCTGGAGCGGCAGCGCCAGTCTCGGCGGTTTCGTCACCAGCGGCAACACCGAAAACTCCAGCACCACAGGGGCTATCACCCTGGCCAAGCGAAGTGACAACTGGACACACAACCTCACGGGCTCAGTCTATCTTGCCGAAGAAAATGACGTCGAGACCGCAGAGCGAACTGAACTGGCCTACCGGATCGATCGCTACATCAGCAACTCGACATTTGTTTTTGGCCGCGTAGGCTACGACACAGACGATTTTGCGAACATCGACGAGCGCACTTCCTTGCTGCTTGGCGTCGGCCGCACCTTTTTCGACACCGAAAAGCGTACATTCAGCGCCAGCGTTGGTGTCGGTACGCAGTCGACTGATTTGATCAGCCTGGATGCCGATGGCGATGGCACAGACGAAATCGACTCGCTCTCCAGCGACGACACGGTCTACTATCTGGGACTGGACTATCGCAATCGGCTGCGCGAGAACGTCTCGTTTAACTCTGTGCTGTCAATGGAACTCAGCGACCTCAATACCCTGACGATCTGGGACAACAGTTTGAGCCTGGCTGTCTCTGATCGATTCTCGATCGCATTCGGCATATTGACTCGTGATAACAGCGACATCGTCGGCGTGCGAGGTGAAAACACCGATACCAGCACCACACTACGATTGATCTACGGCATCTAAAGACGTTTTGTCGCCAGATCACCACAGGGTGATCTGGCGCATCGCTTCAGCGTTCCACACCTACCTCATCATAGTGGGCAATCGTCCACGTTTCGCGTCTGGCCGCTTCGAGCCATTGTTGCATCGGCGGCAACGCGAGCATCGCGTCGCTCCAGCGGGCAAACGATTCACTGACTTCAAATCCGTAGCCGCGCACACGCCACATCACCGGCGCATACATGGCATCGACGATGCCGAATTGTCCGCACAGAAAATCACCGCCATGGTCATTCGAATCACCCGAAATCTGATCAAACTGCGCCCAGATCTGTGCCAGGCGTTGCAGCTCGACGCGGATCTGATCCGACACGTCCAGCGATTTTGACGCTCGGCAATTCATTGGGCAGGCACTGCGCAGTGCCTGAAAACCGCTGTGCATCTCTGCCGAGGCCGCCCTGGCCAGGGCGCGGAGTTTTCGATCGCCTGGCCAAAGCGCGGCTTGCGGATACAACTCGGCCAGGTACTCGGCAATCGCGAGGCTGTCCGACAGAATCAGGCCGTCGTGCTCCAGCACCGGCACCTGGGCGGGGATGCCATGCTGTGAAGCATAGTCTTGCAGCATCTGGCCATGCATGAACGGCATGACGGTTTCACTGAACTCTATCTGTGCGACTTTCATCAGTATCCACGGCCGAAGTGACCAGGATGAATAATTCTTATAGCCAATGACCAGGTGCATGCTGTGTTTTCCGTCGCTATCGATACGCGAGAGCCTAGCCATTGCACACGGGTTTGAATAGCGAAAATTTTCGACCCCGGTGTGCGCTAAAATCGTACACTCCCGCCATGAGCACGCCTTCCGATAACAGCCCGCCAGCAGCCGCGCCAGAATCCGAACTCGCCCCTGAACTGGCGCAAGCAATGAAGTCCCGACAAACCGGTTATTCGCTGCCGCGCGAGTTCTATACGTCAGCGGCAATTTACCAACGGGATCTACAGCGATTCTGGGGACAACAATGGATCTGGGTCGGCCACAGCAGCCAGGTGCCCGACAATGGAGATTTTTTTCTGTTCGAGTTTGGACAGGAATCGGTCATCATTGTGCGGGATCAAACGCAGATACGCGCCCACCTGAATGTCTGCCGACACCGAGGCTCACGCGTTTGTCTGGAATCAGCCGGCAACGCCAGATCATTCACCTGCCCCTATCACGCCTGGACCTACAACACCGATGGCAGATTGCGCGGCGGCCGGTTAATGCCAGAGGGTTTTGAAGCCTCTCAATTTGGCCTGCTGCCTGTTCACCTGTTGGAATTCCAGGGGCTGTTGTTTGTCAGCCTGGCCGCCGATCCGCCACCGATACAAGACAACCTTGACAAACTTGCCCGGCTGACTCAGCCATTCAGACTCAACAATCTCAAAGTCGTGCACCAGGCAAGTTATCCGGTCGAGGCCAACTGGAAGCTCGCGCTGGAGAACTACATGGAGTGTTATCACTGTGCACCGGCACATCGCGAATACTCCAAATCCCACAGCCTGAAAGACCCGGATTCGATGACCTCCGAACTGATCACATCGATGCAGGCAAAGTCGCAGGCCGCAGGCCTGCCAATAGAGGAGTTGTCGATCTGTGGCAGCGACACCATTGCACCGGGTTGCGAGACCTACTACCGCCGCTATCCGTTGTATCCAGGTTATCAGACCGGCAGTCAAAGCGGCAAACCGCTGGCACCACTATTGGGCGAGCTGACAGATTTCGATGGCGGCGCCACCGATATACAAATCGGAGTGCTGAATTCGTTTTTGGCCTATTCGGATCATGTGGTTGGCTATCGCTTCGTACCACGCGGCCTGCAACAAACCGATATTCAGACCGTCTGGATGGTCAACATCGATGCGGTGGCAGGTCGCGACTTTGATAGGAACGCGCTCACCTGGCTATGGCATGTCACCACACTGGATGACGAGCGCATCATTCGTCACAATCAGGCCGGCGTCAACTCACATCACTACCAGCCTGGCCCCTTATCCACGATGGAATGGGGCATCGCCGATTTTCACCACAACTATCTGGCAGCGCTCAACTCGCCTCGCGACTGATCTTTAACTGCAGGTCGTCTACGTCCAGATGGCAGGCAATCTGGTGACCATCGGCCAGTTGTCTGACCGGCGCATCGATCTTATCGCAAGTGCCATCGATAGCTGACGGACAACGATTGTAGAACGGGCAGCCAACGGCGGTAATCTCTACGCCCTTGGCAATACCCACCGCCATCTCTCGCAGCTCGACAGTATCTTCCAACCAGCCTATGCGTAACTCGGGCACCGAGCTGATCAATAGCCGGGTATACGGATGATAAGGCGGCGTCAGTACCTGATCGGTGGGCCCCTGCTCGACCACACGACCAGCGTAGAGCACGACGATTTCATCGGCGAACGATGCGACGGTCGACAGATCGTGACTGATAAACACAAAGCTGACGCCGGTTTTGTCTTTCAGGTTGTTGAGCAGCTTGATCACATTGGCGCCAACGATGCTGTCCAGTGCCGAGGTAACTTCATCGCACAGCAGCACCTCGGGCGACGCTGCCAGTGAGCGCGCAAGATTAATTCGTTGCTTCTGACCACCGGACAGCTCAGCCGGATAGCGATCGCCAAACTCGGCCGGCAGTTCGACCATATCGAGAATTTCATTGACGCGCTGACGACGCTCCTTGCCAGTCACACCGTGATAAAACTCCAGCGGTCGGCCAATAATATCGGCGATGCGCTGGCGCGGATTGAGTGCGGTGTCGGCCATCTGATAAACGAACTGCACTTTGCGCAATTCATCTCGCGATCGGTCCTGCAGGTCTGCCTCAAGGTTTTCTCCATCGAGCACCACCTCCCCTGCAGCCTGCGGCAGCAAACCAGCCATAACGCGCGCCAGCGTCGACTTGCCGCAACCTGATTCACCGATAACCCCTACCACGTGACCGTTCTCAACCTTGACGTTGATATCACGCAATACGGTAACCGCCGGCTCGCCATTCACCTTGCGCCCATAGCCGGCAGACATATCCTTCACAACCAGTGCGGCAATATCGCGATCGTGCTCGCCGGTGACCACTGTGCCAAGTCCGGCCGCCGGCTTGGGCCGCACCGCTTCCATCAGCTTGCGTGTATAGGCGTGCCCGGGGTTGTTAATGATCTGTTCGGCAGGGCCCTGTTCCATCACCTCGCCGCCGTACAGCACGACGATGTGGTCGGCGATCTGTGCCACCACGGCCAGATCGTGGGTAACGTAAATCGCCGCCGCGTTTTCTTCGTGAATGACCTTCTTGAACGCTTTCAGCACTTCAATTTGTGTCGTGACATCAAGTGCGGTGGTCGGTTCGTCGAGCACCATGAGATCGGGTTTACCGCACAGTGCCATCGCCGCCATCAAACGCTGTAATTGCCCGCCGGAGACCTGATGGGGATAACGGTTGCCAATGCGATCGGGATTGGGTAATTCCAGTGATCGGTAGAGTCGCTCGGCGCGTGCATCCGCCTCGTCCTGGGTGAGGATACCGTGCAGCACGGCCGATTCGGTTACCTGCTCACCTATGGTGATGGCCGGGTTGAAAGTAGCCGCGGCACTTTGTGCAAGATACGCCACCTTGCGACCACGCAGGTCGCGCTGGCGCAAGGGTTCGGCCGTGAGCAAATCTTCCCCGTGCAACCTCACCTCACCACCGGCAAACTCGAGCCCTGGTTTGGTGTATGCCAGCGCCGACAGTGAAATAGTGGTTTTTCCGGATCCGGATTCGCCGATTAACGCGACAACCTGCCCTTTGTGCACATCAAAGCTGACCCCTTTTACAATAGGTATCGGCGTGCCGTCCTCGCGTCTGGCTTCGATTTTAAGGTCTTTTATCTCAAGTAGTTTTTCCATTGATCTACACCATCTTGCGCGCGAGGCTACCACCGGATTCGGCGGAGACATCATCGACTATCAGGTTGATCGCAATAGTGAACGAGCCAATCGCCATGGCCGGCCAGATCGACGCATATGACCCATAGGGCAAGCCCTGCAGGTTCTCGCGAACCATACTGCCCCAGTCAGCGGTCGGTGGCTGCACACCGAGACCAAGAAAACTCAGACTTGAAATAAACAGCACCACAAACACCAGCCGCAGGCCAAAGTCGGTGGCCAGCGGCATCGCCGCATTGGGCAGAATTTCACGCGTGATAATCCACCAGGTTCCCTCACCACGCGCCCTGGCTGATTCAACGAAATCCTGCACCATGATATCCAGCGCCAGCGCGCGGGCAATCCGAAAAACACTGGTCGCATAGATCACCGCTGCCATGATGATCAGTATGGGTATTGAAGAACCGAACGCTGCTATCGCGATTAACCCCAGCATAATCGTGGGCAAAGACAGAATCGCATCGTTTACGCGACTGATAATGGTGTCGGTCCAACCGCCCCTGACGGCCGCAGCAATGCCCAGCGTTATACCGATAAGGTAGGCGCCAAGCGTGGATAATAACGATATCCCGATGGTCGTTCTGGCCCCCCACAAAATACGCGAAAAGGTGTCGCGACCGAGGTAATCTGTGCCGAGCAGGAACTCACCATCGCCGGGTAAAAAGCTATCGTCACCAGCAAAGTCCATCTGGTGAAACGGCGCGACGGACGGCCCGATCACGACGATCACCAGCCAGGCGGCCACCACCAGCGCCGCCAGCTTGCCCACCCACGAGAGCTTGATTCGCTTGCGAGGAGGCGCATCCGGCAGTTCGTCAAAGCGGTCCAGACGCTCGACAATATCCTCGCCCTTAATGTTGCTTTCATTCATGAGGTGATCCGTTCGTCTACTTGGGCTGGCGCAAGCGCGGGTTAGAAAGTATCGACGCAATGTCGGCGATCAGTATCAACACGACATAGGTTGCGCAAAAAATCATCGCACAAGCCTGAACCAGCGGAAGATCGCGCGTTTGCACGCCGTCGATCATCAACTTGGCCAGACCCGGATAGGCAAATATGGTTTCAACAATCACCACACCACTGACCAGATAGGCCAGATTCAACGCGATGACATTGACGATCGGACCAATCGCATTGAACAGCGCATGGCGCAGAATAATTCGCCGCCGCGGCACACCTTTGAGGATTGCCATTTCGATGTAGGGCGAATTCATGACGTTCAAAATGCCGGCTCGCGTCATCCGAATCATCTGCGCAGACACCACAATCACCAGGGTGATAATCGGCATCGCCAGCGCCCGCGCCAGTTGCCACCCCGACTCATTGCCGCTCAGGTAGGCGATCGCCGGCAGCCATTGAAGCTGGACGGCCAGTATCAGCACCATGAAGGTGGCAATGAAAAATTCGGGCACTGAAATCAGGCTCAGTGTGGCGAAAGTGACAATGCGATCCAGCCATGTGCCCGGATACATCGCGGCCAGTAACCCCAGCGCCACTGAAATGGGAATTGAGATTGCAGCGACGATACCCGCCAGAAACATCGTGTTCCCCAGGCGCCCGCCGATCAAACTGGAAATACTCGCGCCGCCGGCCTTGGATGTCCCCAGATTGCCGGTCGCAAGATTGCCCAGCCAATCGAAATAGCGGACATACCAGGGCCTGTCCATGCCCAGCTCGGCACGCAACGCGGCGAGTGTCTCCGGGGTGGCACTCTGGCCCAATATGATCTGCGCGACGTCGCCCGGTAGTATGCTGGTGCCGATAAACACCAGTACTGAAACTACCCAAAGTGTGCCAATTCCAATGAGAATTCGGCGCAATACCATTTTCATCATCATGGCTGATGATCTCTGTTATGCATGCTTTTAGGATTTCCGGATGCAGGCGATGCGGGCAACGACGCACCGGTAACACTGAACCAAGACATTGAGCGTTTTGCAAAGGCTGGTGTCCGACACCGTGAGCGGGGCAGCCACTGCGCGCCCCAGAAGCATGGCGCAGATGAATGCAAACCGGCTCGGAAAACGGAATAGATTCAGGCATAAAAAAGGCCTGCATGCAAAAGCACGCAGGCCCGTGGCGATTCGGCCGTTGATCAAGCCAACCGCCCGTTACGCATCCATCCAGGCAAACTCAGGCCACTCGCAACCACCGAGCTGTCCAAGCGGCACGGTCGGCATGCCTTTGACCTTGTCGTTGATGCCGTCGAGAATATTGACGTGCGCCGGAATGACCATACCGCTGTTCTCGTGCACCAGCGTCTGCATTTCGCAGTACATGGCGTGACGCTTGTCTGGATCGAGTTCCGACAGCGATGACTTCAACAGTTCGCCCATGCGATCGTTGTTCCAGAACGTGTCGTTCCATGCAGCGCCCGGTGCAAACTGGATGGCAAGCTGCGAGTTGGCGGTCGGACGCATGTTCCAGGTCACCACATTGAGCGGCTCTTTCATCCAGACCGCACCCCAGTAACCATCGGTCGGCACGCGCTTGACCTGCAGATCAAAGCCGATCTTCGCACAGTTGGCCTGCGCCAGCAGACACGCATCGACGACGCCGGCCACAACCGGTGCGGCGAACAGTTCAGCGCTGCTGATACCCGCCTTCTTGAAGTGAAACTTGGCCTTGTCCGGATCGTACTCTCGCTGCGGCAGCTCACTGCAGAAATCCGCGCCGTGTGCACTCATGATGGGTTGGTCGTTACCGACCGTGCCGTGCCCTTTCAGAATTTTGGAGACGATGCGCTCGCGATCCTGGATGTACTGCAGGCCCTTGACGAAATCGTCGTTCTCACCGGGTGAGGCATTTTTCAGCGCACAGATACCCATGTAGAGACCGGCTGGAATAGACGACAGACTCACGCCATCGGTAGCTTCAACCTGACGGATCGCCTTCGGATCGATTTGTGTGGCGAGCTGAATATCCCCCGACAGCAACGCATTGACGCGGGCAACCGGATCGGTGATCGCTGTAATTTCAATCGCATCGAGGTTGGCACCATCGCGCCAGTAGTCGGCGTTGCGACTGTGAACCGACTTTACGCCAGGCTCGAACGAATCCATTTTAAACGGACCGGTACCGTTGCCGGCGCCGTCGGTATCAACCTTGATGATCTTGCTTTGAAACAGGCCGAGCAGCACCGGCAGATCAGCGTTGGGTGATTCGAGGATGGCTTTGACTTCGTATTCGCCGGTTTTCTTCCATTCCTTGACCGTGGCCATGATCGACTTGATGACCGACTTTGACGCCTCGCCCTGGTGGCGACGCATACTGTAGACGACGTCATCGGCAGTCAGCGTGGCACCGTCGTGGAACTTGACCCCTTTACGGATCTTGAAGGTCCATTCGCTGGCGTCATCATTAGGTAGAAATTCGGTGGCCAGTTCCGGCTGTGGCGCCAGATCGTTACCCAACTGTGTGAGGCTGTTGTAGGTCGCCCGACCACGTGTGTAGTCGATGGTGGACGTAAACAGCGCAGGGTCCAGCTGGTCATCCGGCCCGTGCAGGTTGGACGACATAATCAAGCTGCCACCTTTCTTGGGTGTCGCCGCCATCGCAGAACCACCGGTGCTCAGAAGATTCTGGGCAGTGGCCAGCGTAATACCGGTCGCCGCCATCAGCTTGAGTACCGAGCGGCGGGAGTAACCGGTGCGGATTGCCTCCTCAACCAGCTCTTTGTCTTTCTGAGACAGGTCGTTGTAGTGGGTCAACGCTGGGTTGAAATTCGGATCAACTCGTTTCGACATTCAGGATCTCCAGTTCAGCATGTGCATTCCGGCGCTTGTTGGCACCGAACTTTTTTATACTGCCTGCCAGCACCCGACACTTATTTCTGCTCCGTCTGTGGGTGGGCAAGCTTCACAGCCTAATATAACCGGAATCCATCTTGCGGTTCCACTTGCCAGCCGACATTTTCAATTTATATCCTTATTTTTCAATGGCATAATGAATTCTTCACCCGGTTAGGCCACCAGGATGCAGAACATTGCATGTCGCAATGACGCAAACCTTGCGCGCCATCGGCAGTCGAGGGCCGCGTTGCGACAGGCACCCACCGCATGCGATCGGCCTCACACTACCGAGCAAGATGTCAACGCAATTTGAATCGGGTACTCATCGCGCGACTGCAACCATTGACAACTGGCCGACGCCGACGGGTAGCCTGTTGCTTTCAGTGATACCTCAACATCGGTACACTGGCCGCTCATCCATGAGAACGTCCCGTCGCGGCAGAACCGCTCTGCTGCATTCATGCACATCAATGCAGGATTAGTCATCAATGAAATTTAGAAAACTCGTTGTTGCGGCCGGAATAGGCTCCGCACTCGCCTTCGGCTCGATCGCCAAAGCCGCCGACGTCGTCATCGGCGTGCCAAACTGGCCGTCGGTACTCGCCACTGCCCACGTCCTTAAAGTAGCGATGGAAGAAAACCTCGGTCTTGAAGTCGAATTGCAGAACGGCACTAACCCGGTCGTGTTCGAAGCGATGGATACCGGCGCTATGCACGTACACCCGGAAGTCTGGCTGCCCAATCAGTCCAACCTGAATCAGAAATACGTCAGCGACAAAGGCACGGTCCGCCAGAATCCGAATGGCGTCTCTGGTGACCAGGCGATGTGCGTGACCAAAGGCACCGCCGATCGCACCGGCATCGTTGAGCTGTCTGAGCTCAGCAATCCGGATATGGCCAAGCATTTCGACACCGATGGCGATGGCAAGGGCGAGATCTGGATCGGAGCAGCCGGTTGGGCCTCCACCAACGTGGAAAAAATTCGCGCCAAGTCCTATGGCTATGCCGAGACCATGAACCTTAAAGAAATGGATGAGTCTCTGGCCCTGGCCGAAGTCGACAACGCCGTGGCACAGGACAAAGACATCGTGTTCTTTTGCTACACCCCGCACCACATGTTCGCGCTGCACGAGCTGGTTATTCTCACCGAGCCGGCCTACGATGACGCCAAGTGGAACGTAATTCAGCCGACCGATGATCCGGAGTGGCTGGAAAAATCCGACGCGGGCGTTGCCTGGAACACCGCCAAGCTGCACATCCACTACGCTGCCTCACTGGAAGCCGACCAACCTGAAGCTGCCAAGATGCTGTCGCAGGTTGCACTGGATACCAACACCGTTTCCGCAATGACCTACGCGCTGGTGGTGGAAAAACAGGATCCGGCCGATTTTGCAGCCAAATGGGTTGCCGAGAACGGTGACGTCGTAGACGCCTGGCTGAAGTAAATCTGTATCCGCAGCGGGGGAAGCCTCCCCCGCTGCCGTCCCCCTGCACACCCCACTTGAATCCGGAGATCCTGCGTGAGCGATCCTGTCATCGAATTGCAGAATGTCTGGAAGATTTTCGGCGATCGCGATATTGAGGCCATGCAGGCGATCGAAGCGCGGGGCCTCAGCAAGCCCGAAGTGCTCGAGGAATTTGGCTGTGTCATCGGCATTGCCGATTGCTCTTTTGACGTTTCGCGTGGTGAAATTTTCTGTGTCATGGGCCTGTCCGGTTCAGGTAAGTCGACGATGGTGCGCCATCTGAATCGACTGATCGAGCCGACCGCCGGCCGAATCTCCGTACTCGGCAAAGACATGCTGTCATTGCGTGGCGATGGTCTGCGCGAAATGCGCGCACGCCACATCGGCATGGTCTTTCAACACATGGCGCTACTGCCACACCGCACCGTGCGTGATAATGTCGCGTTTCCGCTGCAAGTCCGGGGCGAGCCTAAATCACGCCGCTGGGAGATCTCGCAACGCTGTCTGAGCATGGTCAACCTCGATGGCTACGAAGACCGATTTCCGCGCGAACTGTCCGGCGGCATGCAACAGCGTGTCGGCCTGGCGCGCGCGCTGGCCTCTGATCCGGAGGTGCTGCTAATGGACGAGCCTTTCTCCGCGCTCGATCCGCTGATTCGACGGCAGCTGCAGGAGCAATTCATGGCACTGTCTGCCGAGCTGAACAAAACAACCGTATTCATCACCCATGATCTCGACGAGGCCATTCGCATCGGCCATCGTATTGCGATCATGAAGGACGGTCGCATTGTGCAGATCGGCACGCCGGAACAAATTGTCACCAAACCGGCCGACGACTACGTCCGCGATTTCGTCGAGGGCATCTCGAAGCTCAAGCTCGTGTTTGCCCATTCGATTATGGAAGACATCAATCACTACCAGGCTCAATCGGCAGACGATCTAACGCTCAGTCCGCGCGCGCACCATGGTACCGATCTCGATGCGCTGATCGATATCGCCACCACTACCGATCATCCGATCGTCATTCAAAGCGACGAGGGCCAGGACGTCGGCGTGATAGACAAAACCACCCTGCTACGGGGAATTCAGGGAGGCAAGGCATGAGCGAGACTGGCATGGTACCCGAACGCCGCTCACTGGAAGATTCAGTCGGAGAATTCACCCGCGAAAACCGCGACTACTACAGCGCCGCATTCGCAAAAATTCAAAGCACCAACGGATGGGTGTTCAGCTGGAACATGATGGCCGCCGTCTTTGGCCCGCTTTGGGGTGCGCTGCGCGGTCTGTGGGGATTTTTCTGGACCTTCCTGGTACTTGAACTCTTCGCGCTGGTACAGATTGGTCGTGGACTCTGGGGTGAACTGGGTGCCGACCAACTCGCGCGCTACGAAAAACTGCTGACCAACATCGCCAAACGCGAACAACAGGCCAGAGACCTCGTCGCGGCCGGTCAACCGGACGAGGCCGAGGCGAAACTGCGCATCGCCGAAAATCTCAAGCGCGTTGCCGCCGGCGCAAAAGAAAAGGCTGACTTCGCAGCGACCGAGGCGACTTCCATTTTGCTCACAGGCCTTGGCCTTTTGCTGGTGGTTAAGTTACTGGAGGGCTTCTACGCCAATATCGCCTATGAAAAACAGTATCTGCGATGGCGTGCCAACAGCGCCATTCAATCAGGCATTAAACGCGGCAGTGCATTTTTCGGCGCCATACTGCTGATCGCCATCTGGCCACTGACGCTTTTTCGGTTCACCGTCGCAGATCCCGATAGTAAACTCAGCGCGTTGACTGGCGGCGTGCTGGGCGAATCGCTGCCGATTACACGCTTTCCGATCAACAAAGAGTACTTCGCGGCACTGGCGAAAAAGGGCGACGCCGGGTTCGATTGGCTGGCGACCAACTTCAGCGATGTATTCAACGGCATCACCGCAGCGATACGCTGGGTGCTCGACGGCCTGGAGATTATTCTGATCGATACCCCCTGGCCCGTTGTCATGATCGTGATCGTCGTAATGGCCTTTCGACTGGCGGGGTTGCGGGTGGCAATATTCACCGCAGCGGCACTGCTCTACCTCGCCTTTATGGGTCTTTGGGAAATCTCAATGATCACCGTGGCGCTGATCGGCGCCGGCGCCTTTTTGTGTGTGCTCTTCGGCATACCACTGGGGATCTGGTTTGGAAAATCAAAACGCGCCTACTCTATCGCCGAACCCGTGCTGGACTTTATGCAGACCATGCCGGCGTTCGTCTACCTGATTCCGATTATCGCGTTTTTTGGCACTGGCAAACCACCCGGCGTACTGGCGACCATCATCTTCGCCATGCCGCCGGTGATTCGCCTGACAGCACTGGGCATGCGTGGCGTACCCGAGGCAACCAAGGAGGCGGCTGTGGCCTTTGGTTGTTCGAAGTGGCAATTGTTGCGCAACGTCGAAATACCACTGGCCATGCCATCGATCATGACCGGCATCAACCAGACCATTCTGATGTCGTTGTCGATGGTGGTGATCGCATCGCTGATTGGCGCGGAGGGCCTGGGGGCGTTGATTCTGGAAGCCCTTCAATACGCCGCGAAGGGACAGGGACTGCTCGGTGGGCTGGCTATTCTATTCTGCGCGATGGTAATCGATCGCATCGCCCAGGGCATGTACCGTAAAAAGGTGCAGTCGAGCTGACTACGCGACCTTTTTAACCGAGAAATGTTCACAGATGTGCGCGGCAATTTCCGACAGCGGCAACACGCTGTCGGCAGCGCCCAAAGAAACGGCAGTGCCAGGCATGCCCCACACCACGCTGCTGATCTTGTCCTGTGCGATCGTTGGCGAGCCGGTGTGCTGAATGCTCTGCATGCCCCTGGCACCATCGCTGCCCATACCGGTGAGTATTACCGCCAAGGCGTTTTTCGGTGCGCACCGGGCGACCGTATCAAACAGCACATCGACTGACGGGCGGTGGCGATTGACCGGTTCGTCATCACTCAAACGACACCGATAGAACGCCCCGTCGCGAATTACACGAAGATGCTGTGACCCGGGCGCCAGATAGACGTGACCCTGAAGTATCTGTTCGTTGTCTGCAGCCTCCTTGACCAGCATCGCACTGTTGTCGTTCAGACGTTTGGCCAGGGCGCTGCTGAACGAGCCCGGAATGTGTTGTACCACCACCGTACCCGGCGTGTCCGGCGGCAATTTGCTTAACACCACGTCGAGCGCCTGAGTCCCGCCAGTCGAGGCACCGATCGCGAGCAGTTGATTGGTCTTGCGAAAATCCGTGACCATCGTCTTTCGTCGTTCCGGCAATTGCCTCAGCGCCGCACGCTGCAACCGCTGCGGATCCACCCTGGCGGCGGCGATCAGTTTTTCGCATATTTCGTCACCGAACAATGCCAGACCGTCCGCCACATCGATCGCGGGCTTGCACATGAAATCCACAGCGCCCAGTTCCAGAGCCAGCAATGTGGCTTCGGCCCCTTTACCGGTCAACGACGAGACCATCACCACCGGCATCGGATGCAACCGCATCAGATTCCGCAGAAACTGATGACCATCCATACGCGGCATTTCGATATCCAGTGTCAGAATATCCGGTGCCAGTTGCTTGATTTTGTCGCGGGCGATGTAGGGATCCGCCGCGGTGCCTACGACGGTAAGTTGCGGATGACGGTTGATCACACGGCTTAGCACCTGTCTGACCACCGCGGAGTCATCCACTACCAGCACCCGAGTCACTCTGGTGATGATCGAATTCAACGTCTGCTGCACTGCCGCTGATGCTCTTTCACTCGATTCGGTCAGGCCGCCTGCGGCGCTTGCTCGTCAGCGGCAGTCTCGGACTGACAGAAATCAAATCCGAGAAGCTGCGCTGTCTCGAGAAATTCATCCGATGCACCGACCCACTCGACACAGGTGTCACCGGCATCCAGTGCGACCAGATGCGCTGCCACAACCTGAATCGATGCAGTATCGACCAACGCCACACGCGTTGCATCGTATTGCACTTTACTGGCCCCCAGTGTTGCCACCAGTTCGGGTTTCAACGTCATCACTTTCTGAATCCTGACATCCGCAGGCAGCGTTATCCCGAATACGCCGTCGGACAACGCCTGCACGCAGTCAGGGTCGTCTTCTTCGTCATCGAGCAACACGACAAACGATCCATCGCCCGGCGATGCCGTTGCGGCAGCGCTTGTGGCGGGCTCTTCGTCCAACATCACCACGAACGAGCCATCATCTGCAGCCTGTCCCGAATCGCTGGCAGAACCCGAATCGTCATCGAGCATCACGACAAAAGATCCGTCTTTACCGGCGGCCGACTCCTCTGCTGCTGGGGCTGCCGGCTCGGCTGTATCCGGCTCGCTCGCATCGTTGGATGCGGCGTTTTTCACCGGACTCTTGCCTGCGTCTTCAGTCTCGACGGCTGACCGTCCCGCCTTGGCGGTAGATTTCTTTTTCCTGGGCATGGTCCCTCTCTAACAGACTGTGCAAAGGTTAAATGTGAAATTCAAAACTCTTTCCATTCGTCGTCGCTGTCCGAATTTGCCACCTTCGCTGGCGGCAGGTGATGCCGGGCGTTGGCTGCCGACGCCTTCGGAACACTGCTTTGATCAGTCATCACTGCAGGCACTGCCTTCTTTTGCACCGCATCATCTATCTGTGTCAGTGACTGATCCATTGGCATAGACGTTGAGAAAAAGCCGATCAACTTGATCAGATTTGCCACCTGGTCACTGGTTGACTGACTAGCGGCTGAGGCCTGCTCAACCAGCGCTGCATTTTGCTGTGTCGCCTCATCGAGCTGTGAGATCGTACTGTTCACAAGTCCAATGCCATCGGATTGCTCCTGGCTGGAGGCAGAAATCTCAGACACGATGTCGGTGACCTTTTTCACCTGCGACACAATGCCCTCCAGCGTCTTACCCGATTCATTAACCAGTTTGGCCCCGTTTTCCACTCGATTAACGCTATCCTCGATCAGATCCTTGATCTCCTTGGCGGCAGTCGCACTTCTGCCCGCCAGATTGCGCACTTCGCTGGCGACCACAGCAAAGCCTCGCCCCTGTTCACCGGCGCGCGCAGCCTCCACCGATGCGTTCAGTGCGAGCAGATTGGTCTGAAAGGCGATGTCGTCGATCACACCGATGATGTCCGAAATCTTGCGGCTGGACTCATTAATCCCGGCCATCGCCTCGACTGCATGGCCGACAACTTCGCCCCCCTTTTCGGCATGTTCACGCGCCGCCAGCGCCAGTTGCTTGGCCTGTCTCGAGTTATCCGCATTCTGGGTGACCGAGGAGGTCATCTCCCCCATACTGGCCGAGGTCTCCTCAAGGTGTGCCGCAGCTCGCTCGGTTCGCTGGCTCAGATCCTGATTGCCGATATTGATTTCGCGCGCTGCCGTGCCGACCGTACCCGCCACCGAGTGGATGCTGCTGACGACTTCCATCAACTTGTCTTGTGAACGATTGGCGTCGCGCTTGACTTCGGCGAAAGTACCACCGTAATCCTTGTCGATTGTCTTGGTCAGATCACCGCCTGCGATCGCACCGAGAAACTCGCTGACATCGCCAACAAAGTCCTGCGTGACATCGAGCATGCCGTTGATACTTGCACACAGACCATGGTAAATACCCGCCTTACCCTCGAGTTGAATACGAATGGCAAGATTGCCCTGATTCGCCAACGACACGACATGATCGACCTCCTCCATAATACGTCGCTGATCAGTCACATCATTCCACTCGATAGAGCTGCCCAGCCGCTCACCGCCCTCGCCGGTAATGGCATTGAGCTGCAAGTCAAAGATTCGATCACCCGCTGTTAGCTCGAAACTCATCTCGCCCCGCAGGCTCTGTATTGTCCGCGACATCGTGGCGGAATCTTCGCTGAACTGCGTGAGTGGTGTGCCGATGATATTGCCTGGATCGAGCCCAGGAACAATCGAACGCAGATCATCGGCATGGCGAAACAGCAGATCGCGAAAGGCCGCATTCGTGAAAGAGACGTTATGCTCACTGTTGGCCAACACGACAGGCGTGCTGAGTTTCTCGAGACCATCTCGCAGGCGCTGTATGCGATTCATGTTTTTCTGATCGTCATCCATACGCTCGCGTAGTGTTGCCTGCATGGATGCCATCACACTCAACGTTCCCGACAACTGGCTCGCATCGCCAAAGTCTCGCGACAGGTCACCGCGCGCAATTTCAGCCGCAATGGTGTTGAGCTCGTCCGGCTCGGCTCCAATGGCGTGCTGAGTGTTGCGCGTGGTCCACAAACCGATCACAATCGCAAACACAAGGCCGATAATCAGCGCTATCCAGATCGCCCTTTCAATCGCGGCCAGCGCATTAAACGCTTCCGAATGATCCTTTTGAACCACGATCAGCCACTCCAGGCCCAGTACATCAATCAACCCTGCAGAAATCGCTACGGCCATTCCATCGGTGTTTATCTGGTCGAGGTACCCACCGGCATCTACCACCTCCATCAGCTGGCCAAGGTCGGCCTCCTTACTCAGAACAGTGTTCTGCTCTTCTCTGGGCAACTGGGATCGCAGTTTGCCATCCGCTGCCCCCACCAGATACGCCTGTCCGGTCTCTCCCAGACCCAGCGTTTCGTTAACCACAGAATTGACCCGGTCCAGCGGCATCTGGAAAATCAATACGCCCAGCACCTTGCCGTTCTCGACAATCGGTGCCGAGATAAACGAAGCGGGCGCATTGTACGACGGCAGATACTGCTGGTAATCAATTAGAAAGGAGCCTTCAACCGATCGAGCCGTCAGCGCTTGCGAAAAAGCCTCTGCAATACCACTGTTTGCGTGTGGCCCGTTTTTCAGCGAGGTGGCGTAGTCGATTTCCTTGTACACGCTGTACACGATCGTGCCATTTTCAGGCTCGACGAGAAACACATCGTAGAACCCATAAGCATTCAAAAATCGATTAAAGAACGGATGGTACTGCGCATGATTCGCACTGTAGTCACTACCGTCGCCCGCATCATCAAGATTATTCTTGCTGCCAAGCGGGTGTGGATTGCCAGCGATATACAAACTCTGCAATAGCTGCCCCGCATCGGATTGTGGAACCAGGCTACCTGACGATTCCACAGCCTGACCGTTCTCCCGTAGCGTGCTGGAAAAGTCGTTCTGATAGTAGGCATCCACCAGACGACGATGCTCTGCCATCTCTGCCACAAGCGAGGAGTCGGCCCCAGGCAGAACAGCCGTATCCGGTGCGGCGATCGCATTGTAAGATTCAGTGAAACCGCGCATCGCATCTTTCACCGAATCCTGCTGAACCATCAGCTGGATTTGAGACTCTATAGTGCCAAAATAACTCTTGATCGACTTTTGGCTGTCTCCTCTAATGGTTTTCAGATGCTCGGAGACGCTCTCACCCAGTGAATCCTCTACCTTCATTTGCACAAAGACAGACAACGCCAGCAGCGGTACAATCGAAGCCAGCAAAAAGGCCATCGAGATTTTGTAGACAAGTTTCATTTTTTGTTTTCTTCCTTGATACCCTGATATCACACACATCAACTAACCGTCAGGCGGCTTCTTCCTGCTTTAGGTTCTCCGGTGCCCAGTCCTCGATCAACATGTCCACATCCAGAATAATCACCATCTTTTCCTCAATGGTGATCAGCCCCTTGACCATATCGTTAGCCTGATCTGAATTGAACTCAGGATTAGACTGGATCGTGCCCTGATCAATTTTGTAGACTTCTGAAACCGCGTCCACCACCAGGCCAAGGATATGATCCTCACCGCCTAACTCCGCTCTGACAACGATGACAACCGTCGTTGAATCAAACTCTGCCCGCTTCAGGTTGAACTTGATACGCATATCGACAATAGGTACGATCGCACCACGAAGGTTAATAACGCCCAACAGGTAATCCGGCGTATCCGGTATTCTCGTGACACCGTCCCAGCCCTGAATACCCCGCACGGCAAGAATATCTACACCGTACTCTTCTCCGCCGAGAATAAACGTCAGAAACTCCCCACTGCTGATCGACAGCTCCTGCTGATCGGCTCCATTTGTCATGTTCAAATCCTGTTGTGCTGATTGGTTTTAGACAGTTTCCTGGCGACGCGAAATCACTAAGCCGCCACCGGCTCGCGCTTGCTTTCCGACACCACAGGCTCGGCACTCATCAAATTCTGCAACAGACCCGGAACATCAAGAATCAATGCCACACGGCCGTTGCCGAGGATAGTGGCGCCAGTCAGGCCATCCACCTTCTTGTAATTTTTCTCGATACTCTTGATGACAATCTGCTGCTGTTCCAGTAGTTCGTTAACGAGAATGCCAAACCGCACATTCTCGGCTTCTACGATCACCAGTAGATCGGCGTCCGTGGCAGTCCGGGGTTCAACCCCGAATACCTCCGCTGTTCTCACCACCGGGATGTACTGATTTCTCATCAGGTAGACCTCACCCTCCCCACTGATGGTTTTAATATCGCTGGCCGACAACTGAACGGTCTCAATGATCGACAGCAATGAAATCACATAGATCTCATCTCCTACTCGCACAAGCTGTCCATCGAGGATGGCAAGTGTCAGCGGCAAACTGATTTTCAGTGACGTACCCTTGCCCGGGCGCGAATTGACGCGAATAGAGCCTCCCAGATCGAGAATGTTTCGCCGCACCACATCCATGCCGACACCGCGGCCCGACACATCACTGACCACCTCAGCCGTTGAGAAGCCCGGATGAAAGATCAGATTGTCGATTCTGTCATCCGACAAATTTTCACCGGCACTGATCAGGTTCTTCTCAATAGCTTTCGTGAGAATCCGCTCGCGGTTCAAGCCGGCACCGTCGTCCTCTACCTGAATCACAACGTTGCCACCCTCGTGCGCAGCACTCAGGTGCAGTGTTCCGGTGTCTGACTTGCCATTCGCGACACGAACATCCGGTTTTTCGATCCCGTGATCAAGAGAGTTTCGAACCAGGTGAACCAGTGGATCACTCAGCTTCTCCAGTACCGTCTTATCGACCTCGGTGTGCTCACCAGACATCACCAGATTGATCTTTTTACCCAGCGTATTGCTGATATCACGCACCAGCCGCGGAAATCGGCTAAAGCTCGATTTGATTGGCAGCATGCGAATCTGCATCGCGCTTTCCTGCAGCTCGCGGGTATGCCGTTCCAACTGATTCAGGCCATCACGCAACTCATCGAGATGCTCAGGATTGTAATCCTTGCCGAAACGCTTCAACATCGACTGCGTAATCACCAATTCACCAACCAGATTAAGCAGTGAATCGACTTTGTTTATACCTACTCGAATCGATGCCTCGGAAGAGGACGCCTTGCGCGGCGCATCGGTGGCAGGCGCTTTGGCTCCAGCGGGTGCGCCACTGCCCTGGGCCAGCTGATTTGTCGCAGGCTTGTCCGCTTCAGGCGTGTCCTCATCACACTCGATCTCAAGCTCGCACTGGTCAGACACCCACTCAAACAGTTCCTCGATAGCAGCACGCTCGACGTTTGCCTTCAGCGTCAATTTCCAGCTCAGATAGAGCTCTTCGGGGTCCAGCAACTCAAACTCAGGCGGATCAGTGAAAGCCGGCTGCACAACGAGTTCACCAAGCTTCCTCAACTCCCTGAAAATGTACACCGGATCGTTGCCCGCCTGCAGCAACTCTTTGCTGGGCACATAGTGAATCTGCCAGGTATCGACATGATCGGCCTTAATGGCGGAGTCTGCCGCCTCGTTTTTCGCCGCGCCGGAGTCACCCTTGCCAGCCAGCAACTGTACAATCCGTTTTTCCAGTGGTTCGCGTCGAGCCGGATCATCGGGCAGCCCTTCCTTCAGCGCCTGAATCATGGCACCAATGCAATCGACTGACTCCAGCAACAGTTGCACAGCATCCTCAGAAACCTCACGCGTGCCATCGCGCATCTGATCGAGAATCGTCTCGACGCCATGGGTAAACGAGGAAATCTCCATAAAACCGAAGGTGCCAGCGCCTCCTTTAATAGAGTGGGCGGCACGAAAAATGTCGTTGATTACATCGAGGTTCGCCGCGCCGAAATCCAGCCCCAGCAGGCCACTTTCCATGACCTCGAGGCCTTCGGCACTCTCCTCAAAAAATACTTCAAAAATTTCGGTTAGGTCGAGATCACCTGACATTGACGGTTTCCTTGTCTCTACTGCGGCATCCTGGAGTCACGCGATTCCCTATCGCTGCAACACCCACCCTGCACCGCAAGGCATTGCGCGATAACGCCAATGCCTGTCATTCGTCCAATTACCGACACTCGACAGTAAGCGCCGGTGTAGTGTCGCCTCAACAGATCGCCCGCTACGGAAAGTCACCCTACCCAAAAGTAACTGACTGGCGATTATCCCTTGAATAGCATCTCTCAACGATCCATCTTGGCACGCTATGGTCTCTCCGATCACATGGAGAGAAAACTGCATCTACTTCACAGTATTACGGTAGTGAGCAAAATTCCTTAACCGTGGAGCGCAAGCCGGGTTCAGCGTGAGAAAACATCGCGAAAGCGATGAATATTCGGGTATTGCAGCTCCTTTACGCTGACGGTGAAAAAACCCGGCATGGCCGGCTGCTCACTACCAGGCAGACAAAAAACGTACCCGTCATTCGGAGCACTCGAACCGTGTCGCCAGCCGCACGCTATTAGACTGGCCGTATCGGTTGGTCTTTGATCCGTGGCCGTTACATCGGACTAAACAAGGGTGTGGCGACTACTGTATCAACACCAGACCGGAGCGACGTCACCGCACAAGGGAGCCCAGAAGACAAAACGCATCGCGGGCGCGGCAATAGTCCCAGCCGATGGACCGGGAAACAGCCATTAACAACAACTAATCTGAATTTTTCTTAAGATGCTTGTACCTGCTAATTTAACTTAAGAACAATCAACGAATTCCGATACCGAACAAGATTGTGGAATACAACAAGCATACAAGGATGATATGCAAGCGTCAGAGCAACACCGGAAAACACCGGCGTCCCCACCGACCGAATTCAAGCGCGTACAAAGCCTTATTCGCGAGCATACGTCCATTGTCATCTCCGACGCCAAGCAGGAGTTCGTCAAGGCTAGAATACTACGGCGCGTGCGTGAGCTCGAACTCGATTCCATTTCAGCGTATTGCGATCTGATAGATAGTGGGTCCGAACCGATCGCTGACTTTACCAGCCTGGTCACAACTAACCACACGCACTTTTTCAGAGAGAAACACCACTTCGATATCCTGCTGAAGCACTTTGCCAGCGAGGGAATCAACGATAAAACATTGTGGTCTGCCGGCTGCTCAACCGGTGAAGAGCCGTATTCGATCGCAATCACCCTGTTGCAACAATTCCCGGACCTGCTTGAGGGCGGGTTCCGCATGATCGCCACCGATCTGGACAAGCAAGTGATCGAAAAAGCGCAACAGGGCATTTACCCACTGGAGCGAATCGAACCGCTGAGCCACTCACAACGCAGCCAGAGTTGCGTACGCGGCGTGGGAAAACAAGACGGGCAGGTGAGAATCAAAAAACCGATTAGAGAGTTTATTGATTTCAAGGTGCTGAACCTGGATGGAACATTCTATTTCGATCATAAAATCGACGTGATATTTTGTCGAAATGTAGTTATTTACTTTGATCATGAGACTAAGGTCAAGTTATTTGCGAAGTTCGCCGACATCCAGACTAGGGGCGATCTTTTGTTTATTGGACATTCGGAAAGTCTCAATGATATTACCAATGCCTACGAGTGCATCGGCAATACCACTTACCGTCGTAAATAACAACAAAAGGATATTAAACAGTATCACTGAAATCGCCATTTGATTTCGGTGCAAGGAACCGCAACAAAAAAGGAGCTGGTACGGTGAAAATACTGGTAGTGGACGATAGTACAGCGATGCGATTGATGATTATCAAGACGCTGAGACAAGCCGGGTTCGGCGACAATGACGTCATCCAGGCCGCGGATGGTCAATTGGGCCTCGATAAAATTAACGAAGAAAAACCCGATCTGGTTTTGGCGGATTGGAATATGCCAAATATGACAGGTATCGAACTATTACAGGCGCTGCGCGAACAGGAAAACAACGTCACGTTCGGCTTTATCACTACAGAGGCGACGCCTCCAATGCGCGAACTGGCAAAAAACAGCGGTGCGAAATTTCTGATATCTAAACCATTCACAGTTGAAATGTTCGAGCAAGTGCTCGGCGCGGTGATCACATAATCATGGCTAATTACATCACACCCTCGAAGGGAAACGTCAAGAAACTGCTGACCGGCATCTTTGGTGACGGCACCGAAGTTGAAGAAGGTGAAGCAATCAACCTCGAAGACAGCTACGTCGCGAACTACGTTTGCGAGGATACGACCGTGGCCCTGTGCGTGGCAGATCTGTCGCTGGTCGTCAACTCAGGCTCCGGCATGATGCAATTGCCGCCCGCTGTCGCCAAAGATGCCATCAAGGACAAGGATCCCACCGAAATCATGGTGGAGGCCTACTACGAAGTGGCCAATATTCTCACACGCGTGCTGATGAACTCGAAGTCACCTCACCTGAAGCTGACGACACTGCACAAGCCCGGAGACGATCTTGGCTTCGCCTCGGCGATCAATGGCAGCACGGAATGCATACCATTCAAGGTAGATATTCCCGGATTTGGATCCGGCAATCTGACGTTCCATATCACCTGACACACACAATGGCGCGCCCCGGCGGCGCGCCTTGTACGCCGGTCTCACTGCGGTTCGCGGTTCAACCTGAAAAGCCCCTGAATCCCCCCATCGCTGGTGATATACAGGCTGCCGTCCGGGCCGAATGCCAGCCCCATCGGGCGCATCCACCTGGCACCATTGTCAAGCTGAAAGCCGCTGATATAGTCTTCGACTGATATCGCTTTGCCCTGTTTGAATTTCACCCGCACTATCTTGGGTGCGCGTCGGGTGGCGGGGTCACCGTCGCCACGCCCTCCATCAGCCGTCGCCCACGACCCGTGCAGCGCTACCAGTGCGTCGTTGTCGATATCGGCGAAGGGTTGTGAGTGCGTCGCAAAGACCACATCCATCGGTGCGACGCGCGGGGCAAATGTCACCACCGGTCGTATCACATCGGCGGCAACAAGTGGCGGCTCAGACTCAACACAGCTGTCTCGTACCACATTGCCCATCGCGTCGGTCTGATACCACGGCATACCATGAAAAGAATTTGGAGTCAGCCGCGCGAAGACTTCGGCAGGACTGTTGAAGCCGGCATGATCGGGGCCATTGTTGCTGGCATAGAGCATTTGCGTCTGCGGGTGCCAGTCAAAGCCAACCGGGTTGCGCAATCCGGATGCAAAGGCGGTCAACGTCGGTGGTTGCGAACCTAGATCGATCACCGACACACCACCACGCTGCGCATGGAACGGCCGGCTGACATGCAGATACTCATCACTGCAATTGCCGCTGATCCCAAGGCTCACGTACAAGCGTCGGTCCGGCCCGATTTTCAGCGTCCGGCTGTTGTGGCCTCTGCCGCCCGGCAACGGCACGATCAATTGAAAGCGCTCGGCGGCGATCGCGTCAGGCCGGCCGGTATAATCTGCCGCGTAGATTCCGCTGGTGCGGGCGATGAAAATGGTGTCGTCCAGCACCACGACGCTGTGCGGGTAGTCGTCCAGTTCCACCAGCACGTGGGCTTTGCGATAGGGCGGATCGAACCAGTAGACCTTGCCAGAACGTGAACCGGCAAACAGACGCTGACCTGAAAAGTGCAGCACGCGCGGCGCCTCCAGTCCGGCCACCAGCAATTCAAAGCTGGAATCGGCGGGCAGGCGCATTTCAAATCTGTACTGTGCGATCGGCACCACGGTGGTGACACTGGCTGCGATCGCCGCGGCAACCGTCAGCAGGCACCCGAACAGACACGTAAGCAGTGCGATAACACGCCGCCTCAAGCGCTCGTTCTCATGTAGCCGCGCCATCCATTTTGATTGGCTCGCAGGCGAGTTGAATCAATCGAGCACGTCAGGCTGTGTCGCCAGTATTTCATCGACCAGCGGTTGAAAATGAAGCCAACCGATGTAATCACTGCCGACGTGCTCGCGACTGTAGCGCGCACGTTTGGCAGAAACTTGCGTTTGCGGCACGCCGCTGGCGTCGAGCATTAGCTGTTGCTGGCAGCAGCGCTCCAGCGCAATGAACCAGAATGCCGCATCATCGACACTGTGCCGGCTGGCGGT
>CAZYDV010000021.1:0-34272 GCA_964646405.1 uncultured Granulosicoccaceae bacterium
CAAAAGCATGGAGGACCAGACGTCGGTGAGAAGTGCTGTCGTGCTGGCGCATCGGCTCGGTGCTGCGATTGTCAAACCCACGCACCGCGATCTGTTGCTGGCCCGCGTCAACGCGACGCTGGCCAACTAGAGGTGCGTCGCGCCGGCCGCATTGATCTGCATTCAGCGCTGTCGCAGCACGTCTAGCTCAACTCCGCGCTCAACTGCCGCTGTGCACTGATCCGCATCCAGCGCAGTCTGCCCGCGACTGGTTCGCGGCTGCATCAGGTTGCCACGAAGATCAATGTGCGCGCCGCTGTTGGTGATGACGTGAAATAGTTCGTGGGCGAGTGCGATATCCCGGTCGATGGTAGCGTGTGTCAGCCAGACGCTATTGCGCAGCCAGGGGCGGTTGGCGGTGTTGCCAAGGCCAAAGGCCTCTGCGTCGTAGGCCTCCTGCATTCGCGTGTCGTCGGCGAATACGACGGCTATTTCGGTATCGGTTTCTCGCGTTGCTGATAACACGGTGTGGGCCGCCCCGGTCGCCAGATCGGTCAGCCATTCAGAGGCATTGAGCTCGGCGATCGTGATTTGCGGTGAGCCAATATCGCACTGCGCTAGAATGCCTAACGCGTCGTCCAGCGTTGAGGTGATATCGCTGCGCGACCAGCGCGCACTCAATACCTGTACGTCCAGCTTTATTACATATTCAGGCTCTGCTGCCAGTGGTTCGTGTGTGTAACGCTGCGCTACCTCTACCGTCGCCTGATCCGCCAGTGGGTCAGGTATAAATCCCGTGGACACATAGCGGCCAGTGCGTGCGCGAAGCGAGTAGTCGGCGATGCGCGCTTTGAGCTGCTGTGTCGATAGTTCGGGTTGCCGGGATAACAGCCTGGCGGCCAGTGCTAGCAGCCGCGGTACAGCATAACTTGATCCGGAAACTACCACCGGGCTGCCATCGAAATCGATCGATTCGACCGATTCGGCCGGCAGCAGATAGTCGACGGCGATGCGCCCGTAGTTGGTTCTGTCCGCCGGGGTGACGAAGTCATTGGCCGAGGTCGCGACCAGCAGATTATCGATTTCGAGCCCGGCGGGGTATACCGGGGACAGATCGATGTCGCGGCCGTTATTGCCGGCAGAGGCGATGAAGAGAATTTGCGGATGTGCCTCTGCCGCCCGGGCAAAATCGGCCCAGTCAGCATAGCGATTGCTGCCCAGCGGCATGCCGATGATACGCACGTCATTAGTGGCGGCGTGTTCGACCAGTTGCGCCATGCGAGACATATCGGGTCGCGGGTAGCGATAGGGCACAAGCTGGATACCCGGCGCCTCGGCCAGCAACACGGATGCGGTACGGGTGCCGTGACGTTGCACCTGAAACGGCGAGCGAGCCGGGTTGGCATCGAATGGTCGATCGTCCATGTCCCAGAAATCAAAGCCCACCAGGCTGCCGTCATCGCGCCGGGCCAGGCGTCTGGCGATATGCGGCAGCAGATAGTTGACGCCAGAGTCGAGCATGCCGACGCGCAGCCCGCGTGCCGGTTGCGACGGTGTGTTCGGTAGTGGTGGATTTAGCCAGTCATAGCCGCCGTCCGGGCGAAGCTCGGCATCGAGATGTTCAATTTTTAACCCATCACCTGCGTTGTTGTAAGCGATGCGTCGGGCCTGCACCACAGCACAGCTTTGATCCAGCGCGATGCGAATTTGCGGCCGCGTAACCGAGGTGTGGGTTAACACGGTTTGTGGTGGCCGCGCGGGCAGCGACAACAACTCGATCTGCACTTCGTCCGGCCCGATTTGCCAGGTTAGCCGCTCACCGATTCGGGTATTGCGAAACTCGATGGGCGATCGCTCGGCAATGACTCCGTCATACTTGATAGCCTCATCACCGGCTTCAACGCAAACCTGACGCGCGAGCTCAAGCAGCCTGGGTGCTTCGATCGCGCCGCTCGCCATCTGCGCAAAGGTAAGCAACAGTACAGCGCTGAGCATAACGGTGTTAGGCATTGCGAACCTCCGATTGGTGGTTTGCCGCGGTCAGTGCTGACGATTGTCGCAAGGTACCAGCAGTTCTCGGGCGGCCAGTTGCTGGATCAGTTCGCTATCGCGTGCGTCTGCCTTCGCTATCAGCTCGCCTGGCAGCAATTGATCATCACAGATTGCCTGAGCCAGCGTATGACTGCATGCAAACATCTCTGAATCGACAAAAAGCTGCGACTCGTCGCCATTCTCGGTGTAGAGGAAGTGTTTGTAAAAGTGCGGCACAAGACCTGAATCTGTGGCGGTACGCTCGGCGGGATCGTCATTCGGGTTGGGCTCGCTGCCACTGCTGAGCGCGCGTGCTATCCAGCCATTGAGTGTGTCATCGTCCACCACCAGCGCTTCACGCACCAGCTCGCGAAGCTGGCGAAGGTCGTCACTGTCCAGCCTGCCCGGTGTTGTGGTGCGGGCGCGGCCAGGGTCGCCAAAGCGAATTTGGGCGGCTGGCGCGTCGCACATGCTGTGGATGATGGCGGGTATCAGCTCTGCGGCACTCGGAGCTCGAAAACCAATCGACCAGGTCATGCAGGGGTCGCCGATCGCGATTCCATGGTGCGCGAAGCCCGGTGGCAGGTAGAGCATGTCGCCGGCCGACAGTTCAAACGTGCGATCGGCGCTAAAATCGCTGAGCAGCGAAATCGCCGAACCGGACTCTTGATTGATGGACGGTCGCGGGCGATCCTCGATCTGCCACTCGCGCACGCCGTCGGCCTGCAGCAAAAACACATCGTATTGATCAACGTGCGCGCCGACCGATCCACCGACCGGCGCATAGCTTATCATTAGATCGTCGATGCGCCAGTTGGGGATGAAGCGAAATGGTTGCAGCCAGGTCTGGAAATCGGGTAGCAGTTTTTCGATGTCCGAGACCAGAATCGACCACCGATTGCCGGACACCGAAGCAAAAAATTCATCATCGAGCGGGCCGTGGCACATGCGCCACTGGCCGTCCGGTTGTTGTTCGATAAAGCGCGCGCTGGCGTCGTCATCGCAGGCCAGCCCCGCCAGTTCGTCAGCGTCCAGCGGGTTGCTGAACTCGCCGAGCGCCTGCGGGATCAGCAGCGGTTTTTGCTGCCAGTATTGGTTCAGAAATGTCTGGGTGCCAAGGCCGTCCGGCCAACGAATGTCAATCGCCATCGCCTCCCGGTATCGCGCGCGCCAGGCGCTCCGCCAATCCGGTATAACGGGCTGGCGTCAACGCGAGCAACTCGTCGCGCGCGGCGTGCGGCAGGTCGAGATTGTCGACGAATTCGGCCAGCGTGGATGCAGTAATCTGGCTGCCGCGAGTCAGCGCCTTGAGTTTCTCGTAGGGGTTGTCGATGCCATAGCGGCGCATGACGGTTTGAATCGGCTCTGCCAATACCTCCCAGGATTGTTCCAGATCCTGGTCCAGTCGATGAGGGTTGAGTTCCAGCTTGCCGATACCCTTTTGCAGAGAGTCCAGCGCGATGGTGGTATGGGCAAAGGCGACGCCAAGGTTGCGCAGGACGGTCGAATCAGTCAGGTCGCGCTGCCAGCGCGAGATTGGCAGCTTCGCACTGAAGTGGCCGAACAGCGCATTGGCGATGCCGAAATTGCCCTCGGCATTCTCGAAATCGATCGGATTAACTTTGTGCGGCATGGTCGAGGATCCGACTTCGCCAGCGACCACCTTTTGGCCGAAGTAGCCGAGCGAAATGTACGACCAGACATCGCGCGCAAAATCGATACAGATCGTGTTGGCTCGGGCGGAGGCATCGAACAGTTCTGCCATGTAGTCGTGCGGTTCGATTTGCGTCGTGTACGGGTTGAACGTCAGCCCCAGCGATTCGACGAATTGCCTTCCCAGTTGCTGCCAGTCGACCTCAGGGTAGGCGCTGACATGCGCGTTATAGTTTCCGACAGCACCATTCATTTTGCCCATACAGTCCAGCTTTCGCAGTTGTCCGCTCTGGCGCTGCAGGCGGTGAACAATGTTTGCCAACTCCTTGCCCATGGTCGTCGGTGAGGCGGTTTGACCGTGGGTCCGGCTGAGCATAGGTGTGTTGGCATACTCGATCGCCAGCGCACCGAGGGTGTCGGTCAGCCGATCGAGTCGCGGCAGCAGGTGTAGATTCAGCCCGTCGCTCAGCATCAAAGCATAGGCGAGATTATTGATATCTTCAGAGGTGGCGGCAAAGTGGATGAATCCCTGCGCGGCCTGCAGCTCCGCAGAGTCTGCAAAGCACTCCTGCAGCCAGTACTCGACCGCTTTGACATCGTGATTGGTTGTCGACTCGATCGATTTGACGCGCGCCGCGTCAGTTTCTGAAAAGTCGGCCACGAGCGCGTCCAGCGAGGCTTGTGCATCAGCCGAGAACGGCGGCAGTTCTGCGATGCCCGGGTGGGCGGCCAATGTCTGCAGCCAGCGCACTTCAACAATCGCACGGTAGCGGATTAATCCGAATTCGCTGAAGACCTGGCGCAGTGCCGTAGTTTTTGCACCGTAGCGGCCATCGACCGGTGAGATCGCGGTCAGGGAGTCAAGTTTGCTTTGCATTGAGCCCAAAACCGTTATTACAACACATCGGCTGCGGTCTGGGTGCGCGGCGGAGCTGCTAAGATTTATTCGTCGAGGTTGATTGCGTGACCGGCAACAGTGGCGTACACTACGTGGCTCGGCAGGCGCGTAGCTCAGTTGGTTAGAGCACCACCTTGACATGGTGGGGGTCGTTGGTTCGAATCCAATCGCGCCTACCATTTTTCCTCCCTTACTTTCCCTATGCACTCGGGCGCCATTGGCATCTGCGGCATGGTCTACACTACATGTACATCCCCACCTTAGCCTTCGCCAAGTGGCCTCTCGTAGCGGTCACCACTGACAGGATTAAAGCATGCCAACTATTACCCTTCCCGACGGCAGTCAGCGCGAGTTTTCAACTGCGGTGACCGTGGCCGACGTGGCGGCCGACATCGGCGCTGGCCTTGCCAAAGCGGCACTGGCCGGCAAGATCGACGATGCACTGGTAGATCTGACCACCCCGATCGAGCACGACGCCGCACTTTCTATAGTCACTGCACGCGATGAGGACGGTCTGCACCTGATTCGCCACTCGACAGCGCACTTGATGGCGCAGGCGGCCAAGCAACTCTACCCGGAGGCGCAGGTCACTATTGGTCCGGTTATTCAGGACGGTTTCTACTACGACTTCGCCTACGAACGACCGTTTACCCCTGAAGATCTCGACGCGATCGAGGCGCGCATGGCAGAGCTTGCCAAAGCCGCACAGCCGATCGTTCGCAGCGTGATGGAGCGCGATGCTGCGGTGGCGTTTTTCGATCAATTGGGTGAGGCCTACAAGGCTGAGATCATCGGCGATATTCCGTCGGGTGAAGACTTGTCGCTGTACGAGCAGGACGACTTTACCGATCTATGCCGCGGGCCGCACGTGCCGGACACCGGTCGGCTGGGGCATTTCAAGCTGATGAAGGTGGCTGGTGCCTATTGGCGTGGCGATTCCAGCAAGGCGATGCTGCAGCGCATCTACGGCACGGCCTGGACCAGCAAGAAAGAACTAAAAGGCTATCTCAATCGGTTGGCTGAGGCGGAGAAACGCGACCATCGAAAAATAGGCAAGGCGCTGGATCTGTTTCATTTGCAGGATGAAGCGCCAGGCATGGTGTTTTGGCATCCGCCGGGTTGGGCGATCTATCAGACGATCGAGCAGCACATGCGACGACGCCAGATCGAGCGCGGGTACAAAGAGATCCGCACCCCGCAGATTGTCGATATGTCATTGTGGGAGCGTTCAGGCCACGCCGACAAATTCGGCGACGACATGTTTAGCCTCTCGTCTGACGAGCGACAGTTCGCGATCAAACCGATGAACTGCCCGTGTCATGTGCAGGTATTCAACCAGGGGCTTCGCAGCTATCGCGAGTTGCCATTGCGGCTGGCGGAATTCGGCTCCTGCCACCGCAACGAGATGTCTGGCGCTCTTCACGGCATCATGCGTGTGCGTGGTTTTGTACAGGACGATGGACACATCTTTTGCAGTGAGCAGCAGATCCAGTCAGAGAGCGCGGAATTCATCGATTTTCTGCACCAGATCTACGACGATTTCGGTTTTACCGACGTGATCTACCGACTCTCGACGCGACCTGAAAATCGCGTGGGCAGCGATGAGAGCTGGGACAAGGCCGAAAAAGCGCTGGCCGAGGCGCTGGATGCCAAGGGGCTACCGTGGCAGGAGTTGCCAGGCGAAGGGGCGTTCTACGGGCCGAAGATCGAATTCTCGCTGCAGGATTGCATCGGTCGGGTGTGGCAGTGCGGCACTTTGCAGGTGGATTTCTCGATGCCAGGCAGGCTTGACGCCACCTACATTGATGACGGCGGCGATCGCCAGACACCGGTTATGCTGCATCGCGCCATCCTCGGTTCCTTCGAGCGATTTATCGGAATTTTGATCGAACATCACGAAGGGCGCATGCCGTTGTGGCTGGCGCCAAATCAGGTCAGGATACTGAATATCACTGATCGGCAGCGTGAATTCAGTGAAAAGCTGGAAAAAACCCTGCTGGATCAAGGGTTCAGAGCGCAAACTGACTTGAGAAATGAAAAGATTGGTCTTAAAATCCGTGAGGCTACGATACAAAAGGTACCGTACATGCTAGTGATCGGAGACAAGGAAACTGAATCTGGCATGGTCTCCGTGCGCACCCGGGATGCGCGGGAGTTTGGTCCGATAGATATTTCATCGCTCGTTAACGGGCTCAATCAGGAAATTGCGACCCGCGGTCGCACCCAACTGGAGGGTTAGTCAATAGCTGCACCCAAAGCAAATCGTCGGAACCAGGAAATCGAGGTTCCGCAAGTGCGTCTCATCAGTGAGAACGGCGATCAGGTCGGTATTGTATCGATCGGTGATGCCATTCGCTCAGCTGAGGAGGCCGGGCTGGATTTGGTCGAGATATCGCCCAACGTCGAGCCACCCGTCTGCAAGATAATGGACTACGGTCGCTTCAAATTCGAGCTGAATAAAAAGCAACACAGCGCGAAAAAGAAGCAGAAGCAGGTCCAGATCAAAGAAATTAAGTTTCGACCGGGTACCGAAGAGGCGGACTATCAGGTTAAACTTCGCAATTTGGTCAAATTCCTCGAAGCAGGAGACAAGACCAAAGTCACGTTGCGGTTCAGAGGACGGGAGATGGCGCATCGCGATCTCGGTCTGAAGCTGCTGCAACGGGTTGAAAAAGACCTCGACGAATTGGGCACTGTTGAACAGTTCCCAAAACTCGAAGGCAGACAGATGGTGATGGTGCTGGCGCCCAGAAAAACCTGACAGTAGTGGCCTGATCGGGTCATCTGACAGAACGACTGATCGCCGATATCACCGGGCCCGCATTGAGTACAACTCCGACTCAATCGGGCATCAAAACAACATTTATTGAACGGGAGTTCACATGCCAAAGATGAAAACCAATCGAGGTGCTGCGAAGCGCTTCAAGCGTACGGGTGGGGGCGGCTTTAAGCGTAAGCAAAGCCATCTGCGTCACATCCTCACCAAGAAAAATTCCAAGCGCAAGCGTCAGCTCCGCGCCAAGTCGCTGTTGAACGAGGCCGACAAGGGCCTGGTTGAACAGATGCTGCCGTATAACTAGGGGGCGCTGACATGCCAAGAGTAAAACGCGGTGTACAGGCGCACGCCCGCCACAAGAAAATCCTGAAAAAGGCCAAAGGTTATCGCGGTGCGCGCAGCAAGGTTTTGCGTGTCGCCAAACAGGCGGTAACCAAGGCGGGTCAATACGCCTACCGCGACCGACGTCAACGCAAGCGCCAGTTTCGCGCTTTGTGGATCGCCCGAATTAATGCGGCTGCCCGACAGTGTGATATGTCCTACAGCCGATTTATGGACGGTCTGAACAAGGCTGGGATAGAAGTGGATCGCAAGGTACTGGCAGATATCGCCGTGCACGATCCCGCCGCATTCGGCCAACTGGCCGAGAAGGCGAAATCGGGGTTGCAGGCAGCCGCCTGACGACGACGGCGATCACTCGCCGCTCGATTGAAATACTCCGGGCTACGGGAAAAGACGCCATCGGTGTCTTTTCCCGTTTTTGTTTAAGGTGACACCGAAGCACCGCACCCCAACCACCAAAGTCACCGGCGCCGCTGGCCGGATGAAGGTTAACTATGCAAATAGAAGAGTTGCTCAGCAGGGCGACGCAGGCGCTGGACAGCACCACGGATCTCACCGGTCTGGACGCTGTCCGCGTTCAGTTTCTGGGAAAGAAAGGTGAGCTGACGCAGCAGCTCAAGGCCCTTGGGGGATTGTCTGCAGAGGACAAGAAAACCCGCGGGCGGGAGATCAATGAGGCCAAACAGGCACTGCAGCAATCGCTCGAAAAGCGGCGCGATGAGCTGGAGGCCAGCGCCATCGATGAGCGCCTGCGCAACGAGGCGATCGACGTCACCTTGCCAGGTCGCGGGGTGCCGCGGGGCGGATTTCATCTGGTCACGCGAACGATCAGACGAATCAGCACACTCTTCGCAGATCTGGGCTTCAGCGTCGCAGAAGGGCCCGAAGTCGAGAATGACTATTACAACTTCGAGGCGCTGAACATCCCTGCGCATCACCCGGCGCGGGCGATGCACGATACCTTCTATTTCGATGGCGGGCGACTGCTGCGCACGCACACTTCATCGGTGCAGATCCGGCACATGGAACAGCACGATCCGCCCTTGCGCATCATCGCACCCGGTCGCGTCTATCGCTGCGATTCAGACATGACGCATACGCCGATGTTTCATCAGGTCGAAGGCCTGCTGGTCGATCGCAATATTGCCTTTTCGGATCTGATGGGCCACCTGGAGACTTTCCTGCTGCGCTTTTTCGACCAGGACGACGTCCAGATACGGTTCAGACCCAGTTATTTCCCGTTCACCGAGCCGTCCACCGAAGTGGACATACGCATCGGTGACGGCAACTGGCTGGAAGTGCTGGGGGCTGGCATGGTGCATCCGTCCGTGTTCGCCAGTGTTGGGGTCGATACCGAGCGCTTCAGTGGCTATGCGTTCGGCATGGGAGTCGAGCGACTGGCGATGTTGCGATACGGGGTGTCAGACCTTCGCATGTTCTTCGAAAACGACCTGCGTTTTCTTCGCCAGTTTAACTAGGAATCATCGCGATGAAATTCAGCGAGGCATGGTTGCGTGAATGGGTCAGTCCGGATGTGGATACGATCGAGCTGGTCGAGCAGCTGACACTGCTCGGTCTCGAAGTGGACGATTTCAGTCCGGCGGGTGGCAGCTTTAACGATGTGGTGGTTGCCGAGATCGCCGAGGCTCGTCAGCACCCGGATGCCGATCGGTTGCGGGTATGCCAGGTCGATGATGGCAGCGGCGAGCGATTCGAGGTCGTTTGCGGAGCGCCCAACGCGAGAGCCGGTTTACGGGTGCCGTTTGCGCGGGTGGGCGCAAAGTTGCCGGGCGGGCTAAAGATCAGGGCCAGCAAACTGCGAGGTGTCAAATCGCACGGCATGTTGTGTTCGGCGGCAGAGCTGCAACTGGCCGATGAAGCCGACGGCCTGCATGAGCTTCCGGCGGATGCGCCACTCGGAGTTGAACTGACAGACTATCTATCGTTGTCAGATCAGGTCATCGAGATCGAACTGACGCCCAACCGTGGCGATTGTTTCTGTGTCAGAGGTGTTGCGCGCGAGATTGGCGCCCGCAACAACTTGGCGATCTCCGAACTGGAGGCAAGCCCGGTCGCGGCTGTTCACCACGACACATTTCCGTTGAAGATCGATGCCGATAGCTGCTGTGCGAACTACGCAGGGCGCGTCATCCGCGGTATTGATACTTCGGCCACTACACCGTTGTGGATGGTGGAGAAGCTTCGGCGCAGTGGCATACGCTCGATTTCTCCTGCTGTCGATGTGACGAACTACGTGATGATGTCGATTGGACAACCGATGCATGCCTTCGATCTGTCGAAGCTTGCCTCGGGCGTGCACGTGCGACTGGCAAATCAAGGTGAAAAGATCGTGTTGCTTGACGGTCGCGAGATCGAACTCGACAGTGACACCACGGTGATTGCAGACCACGACAAGCCAGTCGCCATTGCCGGCATTATGGGAGGTGATTCGACTGGCGTGGACTCGGCCACCAACGATGTATTACTTGAAGCGGCCTTGTTCGTCCCGTTGGGCATCGCCGCGAAACCGCGTCGCTACAACGCCTACACCGACTCTGCCCAGCGCTTTGAGCGCGGCGTTGACAGTGGCCTGCAGACGACGGCTATCGAATATGCCACTCGATTGCTGATAGATATTGTCGGCGGTAGTCCCGGGCCGGTGTTTGAGGTTCGCAACGAGGCGCTGGATCGCAGTCTGCCGCAAGTGAGCCTTAGCCGGAATCGACTCGATCGCTACCTGGGCGCCCACGTGCCGGATGAACAGGTCGTCGGCATCCTCGACCGCCTGGGCCTTGGCATTACACCCACCGAGAACGGGTGGCGCGCGACTTCACCTTCCTGGCGCTACGATATCGCGATCGAGGAAGATCTTATAGAAGAGGTCGCGCGCGTCTATGGATTTAACAACATCCCGCGCACCAACCCGCAGTGGGCGCCGAATATGGCAGCGGCACCCGAAACCGAGCTGCCGCGGCACGCCATCCACCAGTTGCTGATCAATCGGGGCTATCAGGAAGCGGTGTGTTACAGCTTTGTCGATGACGAGATTCAGCGTCAGTTTGAACCCGAGCTTGCGTCGCTGCCTCTGAGCAATCCGATCGCCTCGGATATGGGTGTGATGCGAAATACCTTATGGGTCGGGTTGTGTGAGGCGATGAAGGCGAATCTGAATCGCCAGCAGGGCGATATTCGGTTTTTTGAGGCTGGCCTGAAGTTCGTTCCGCAAGCTGATGATTTGATTCAGAAACCGGTCCTGGCCGGGCTGGTCGCGGCCAATCGACAGCCCGAGCACTGGGACGGTGCGCCCGTCGCTGCGGATTTTTTTGATGTGAAAGCCGATGTCGACGCGTTGCTGCAATTGGCAAGTGCGGCGCAGTTCTCCTTTGCCACGGCGGCGCATCCGGCACTGCATCCTGGCCGCTGTGCGCAAATCATGACGGAAGATCAAGCAGTTGGCTGGCTTGGTGAGTTGCATCCGCAGCTTCAGAAAAATCTGGATTTGTCGCAAATTCCAATATTGTTTGAGCTTGATTTGCAAGCGCTGAACGCAGTCGCCTTGCCGGGATTTTCTGACATTTCCAGATTTCCGGCGGTACGCCGTGATCTGGCGATCATTGTCGATTCGGATATCTCGGCGGCGGAGATCGGTGAATGCGCGCGGCGCCACGGACCCACTACGTTACAGGATGTCAGGATCTTCGACATATACACGGGAACGGGCATAGCAAGTGGTCGAAAGAGCGTCGCTTTAGGGTTGATTTTGCAGGATATTTCCAGCACCCTTGACGACGTAGAGATTGACGCTGCGACGTCTCGAATTCTGAACGGTTTGGCATCTGATTTACGCGCGACACTCAGGACATAAACATGGCTTTAACCAAGGCATCGCTGGCTGAGATGCTCTTCGACGAATTGGGTCTCAACAAGCGTGAGTCTAAAGAATTTGTTGAACAGTTCTTCGAAGAGGTGAGGGTTGCCCTCGAAGACGGCGATGACGTAAAACTTTCGGGCTTTGGAAACTTCATCTTGCGCAGCAAGAGCGAGCGGCCAGGCCGTAACCCCAAGACCGGTGAAGAGATACCGATTTCCGCGCGGCGGGTGGTAACTTTTCGACCGGGACAGAAACTGAAAGCTCGGGTCGAGGCATATGCTGGAAACCAGCAATAACAGCGAATTACCTTCCATACCGAACAAACGGTACTTCACGATCGGGGAGGTCAGTGACCTTTGCGACGTCAAGCCGCATGTGCTTCGCTATTGGGAGCAGGAGTTTCCCGATCTCAAACCCGTGAAGCGACGCGGTAATCGACGGTATTACCAGCGACATGATGTCATGTTGATACGCCAGATTAGAGACTTGTTGTATCATCAGGGGTATACTATCGGCGGAGCGCGTTTGCAGTTGTCTGGCGACACGGCTCGCGAAGACAGTGCGCAAGCTCAGCAAGTGGTCAAGCAATTGCGCCAGGAGCTGGAAGACGTACTGAAAATCCTCAAGGCCTGATTGACAGGCTTCGGCGCCACGTCGCCACCAAAGTTCGTTTTGTCGGGGCGTAGCGCAGCCTGGTAGCGCACCACAATGGGGTTGTGGGGGTCGGAGGTTCGAATCCTCTCGCCCCGACCAATTCGAACTTAGCCTTTACCCTCTTCGGAACCAGCGGTTCCATCCTCAATCGATCTTTCGCTTTTGCGCAGTGTCCAACGGCGCCGCAGGTCCATCCGCGGCACACTTGGCGGCCAGTGCCAACAGGGTTGCGGCAGACCAGTTGCCCAACCAGTGCGGAGAGGCGTTTGCAAGTCACCAACCTTTATCGATCCTGTGCGAATCTCAGTGGAGCGCTGACTGCCAGCGGCCTGCTGCAGGCGATTCGTGCCTATCGTAGCGGGTTGCTGGCAAATTCCGGGAAGCTCGCGGCCCAGGGGCAGTTCGCCCGGGCCTGTGCCGACTACATTGCTGCTGCCGAATCCTTCGACCATGACACTCGGCGCGTCGTCGAGCGCCTGCACCTGACCGAATTGCAGAGCGAGCAGTTCTGGAGTGGCATAACTGAAAACGCTGCACTTGCAGAGCGCCAACGGCTCCTGGTTGCTGCCTATAGCAAGGTGTTGTTCGCGAGTAATCACCTTCCCAGCCTGATGGACACAATTCGGCTGGTGGGTGGTGAGAGCGCTTCCAACGACACGGGGACACTGGCGCTGTTGCTCCTGGATGCCGCTCTGCCAGCGTCATCGCCCGATCGTATCGCGCGTGCGATCGACGGCATCGATCTGATCTACCAGGCCTGCGCTGCGATTGTCTCACGCCGTGATCTCGTGCCGTTGCAATTGCAATCAGTGGTGGGTCGCGCCAGTCGTACCATCGTGCTGCGCGGCGACCTCTCGCTGTTGTCGTCAGTGCGCCACGTATTGGCGAGTGCTCAAAAGGCGGCAGCGGTAAGCCAGGCGAACGTGACAGACCTGCGTCAACAGTTGTCTTCCATGCCCCCGGTGGTCGTGCTCGATAAACTGGGCGGGCTCGGTCGTCACAACCGTGCCGAGATTGAACAGATCCGCGAGAGTCTGATCGCTGGCAGCAGTATGCTGATCGAGGCGGTTGTGCAGATTGTCGATGCTGAAGTCGATCCGATAGCGAGTGCTGGTGTGTCGAGTGAGACGTTCAGGGAGATGGATGATCTGGTCAGCAAAGAGCTCGCACAGCATTCCTATGCCATGCTCGAAACAGAGCGCGCACGTATGCTGGAGTTAGCCGATGCCACGGAATCTGCGGCGCACACCCTGGCGCCGATCGCGCCAGAGCGCGCGGCAGGTGGCTCATCGTCAGCCGCTCTGATCGACGAGAGAATTGACGAGCTGATTGTCGATTTAAACCGCTTTTATGATCCCGCGGGTCGCCACTAGCCGCCACCAGCGGTGCGTTGAAATACCTCATGAGCAGCGACCTGTCGATGGCTGCAGCTCGCACCTAAGTCTCACCGCATTGAAATCTCGCTTGGTCAATTGCATCTTCCTGCTTCGTGCAGGCGATTGTGGAGATATACCATCAGTCTCGATGAACTGGTCCGTCGTTTTTCGGACCGCAAGTTACCGCCGGTTGCGAACTGGCAGCCAACCACGCAGCGCACTATCGATATGCACATTGATCGCGCCGGTCGCTGGTTCTACCAGGGGGGCGAGATCCGCCGCGACAGAATGGTGGCGCTATTCTCGACCGTTCTGGATTTTGACGGCGATCGCTACTCGCTGGTGACGCCGGCCGAACGCTTGTGGATCACAGTAGAGGATGCGCCGTTTGTTGCGCTGCTGCTCGAGGCAGAAGGGCAGGGGCGGCAGACGAGACTGACTTTTACTGACAATGTCGGCAATCAGTTTACTGCCGGAGCGGAACACCCGATCTGGGTGACACACGACGCCGACAGCAATCCGCGGCCCTATGTGATGGTGCGGGATCAGCTGCGCGCGCTGATGGCCAGATCCGTCTACTACCAGCTCGTGGAGCTTGCGCTGGATGACGAGGGGCGCACCGGCGTGTGGAGCGATGGCTGTTTTTTCGCGCTTGAGGCAGAGTAGAAAAATTTCGGGGACATACCTGCCTGTAGTTGGTCACAGTATCAAGAATTGCCGATCGGTGCCGTACCAGTAGATAGTGCGGAATAGGCGTGCTTGCATGCTACTTGCTGCTCCGTGAACAAGCGCCGCAGCCCGAAGAGAGACCGACGTTGTGAACCAGAACAATAATAATCAGGATGTCCTCGACCTCAATACCCTGGCGGCACGGCACAACACCACCGAGTACGAATTGTTTTGCCTGGCGTTCTACGACGGGCACGGTTATGCCGCTGAGGAAGAGACATTACAGGAGCTGTTTGTCGATTTCCTGCATACCAGCGCGGCGCCAGACTGGCTTCGTGTTTACGTCAAACGGCGGATCGAATGTACGTTCCTGCCACCCGAGAACATCAAGAAATCCGCCCTGATCACCACCGGCGCACGATCGGCGATCGTCAAGTGGCGTCCCAGCATCGACCTGTTTTCCTTTACGCTGGTCGGCTCGGTATCGAGCGAGTACCGAAAGATCAACGACTCCTACGATTGATGCAGGCTGATCGGTCGTTTGGTACTGATCAGCTGAATACCCTAGTCCTTATCGCGCCTAAGCCGGTAGCCCGATGCGTTTCTGCGGCAGCACTCGCGGCGCGATGATTCGCACCCCGCGGTAGTGTGTACAATTCGGGCATGGTCACCCACCCGACAACCGATAGTGCATTGACCCTCGTCTACGATGGCGAGTGTCCGTTCTGTACTCGCTACGTCTCTTTGATGCGGCTGCGCGAAAGTGCAGGTAGTGTGCAACTGTTGAACGCCCGTGAGGATCACCCCGTGGTTGAGCAATTGCTCGAGTCGGGGTTTGACCTCGATGACGGCATGGTGCTTAAGTCCGGCGGCAACATCTATCACGGCGATCAGGCCATTCACGCGTTGGCGCTGATGAGCGGTAAGGTCGGGTGGTTCAACCGACTGAACTACGTCATCTTCCGCTCACGGCTTCTGTCGCGCCTGTTGTATCCCATCCTTCGAGCCGGTCGCAATACCACGCTGCGGTTGCTTGGCCGGCCGCCGATACGGCCCCGCTAGCAGCGCCGTTCGGCGCTAATTACTCTCGTCGACACCCTTCACGGACACTCCAGTCATGCCGAAAGCCAGCGATCTGAGACGCGGACAGATAATCGACCTCGACGGCGAGGCCTGGCTGGTGCGGCAGATCGACGCACGCAGTCCCTCCTCGCGCGGGGCGGCAACGCTCTACAAAATACGATTGTCGGGTCTTCGCCGTCAGCAGAAAAGAGATGAGAGTTTTAAGGGCGACGATTTTATCGCCGAAGCCGACTGTCAGCGAGTCGGTGTCGTGTTCTCCTACCGCGACGGCGGCGATTGTGTATTTATGAACAACGACGATTACAGCCAGTACTCGCTGGGGTCTGACACGCTTGAGGCCGAGATGCCCTTTTTGACCGAAGGGCTGGACGGTATCTACGCGCTGTTGCTGGACGGCGAGATCGCTGGCATTGAACTGCCGCAATTCGTCGAGCTCGAGATTGTCGAGACCGATCCTGCCATTCGTGGCGCGAGCGCTGCCGGGCGCAGCAAGCCGGCAACTTTTGCCACTGGACTGGTGCTGCAAGTGCCGGAATATCTGGCCCCGGGCGATGTCGTGCGCATCAATACGCAAACGGTAAAATTCGCTTCCAGAGCCTGATTCTGCGCTCGGTCAAGCGGGTCAGATCGGTCACTAGAGAACAGGCTCGATTTTGTCTGTTGTAACGAATCTGCACCACTTGGTGATAAATTATTATCAGTTATCCATTATCCACAGAAGCTGTGGATAACCTCGTGGATAAAATCGAAATAAGCGGCCACAGACCATTGGAATCAAGGGTTTTCTACAAATTGATGCTTTTTTGATCAAAAGATGTAACTGCAGTAAAAACAATGAGTTAATTGGGGTCAGTGTGAATTGTACTGTTTTTGAAGCAGTTTTGGCTCTCGGGATGAGCCTGCCGCCAGGCCATGTGCATAAGTCCTTCAGTCACGACCTTAAAGCTGATCGCCCGTCAAGCTTTTTTTGAAGTAGTTCATAGTTTTTTTTCGACGCGATTTGTCGCGTGCAGTGTGTTTTCGGGCTTGACAACGAACCCCCTGGAAATCCAGTTCAAAGGGCTGGCAGATTGATGGCCCCATGCCATCAACAGGCAGTTGTATTGGTTTAGATTAAGCAACGCGTCAATCGCCGCGGTACCGTCGACGGATCGATCGAAGCTGGGTCGATTGCGATTCGGCGGACGGCGATTCGTTTGATACAGGCCTTGATTTGTCGAATGGGTGCCAGTAGTCCGGGTATTTTTAAACCTGCGTCGCGCATCGCAACTGTATTATTTCATATACTGGCGTTGCAGTTTATTGACGGTCCCCAGCACCGATGGGCATTGGCTCTCGCGCTGAAGGCATGTTCTGTTGAAACATCGAGGTGAAATATGTTGAAGAAATTGTCCACTGTCGTCGGTCTGGTTTTGTTGTCCGGTTGTGTACACGTTTCTGTCAGTGATGGCAAACGCACCCAATCAACCGCCTACGATGGGCTTTGGCAAGGCGAAATTACTGGCACGGAGCCGAAGCAGATAGCAGGACACTGGGAGCTTACCTGTGGTGAGGTCAACCTGAATTTGGTCACTCAGGTCAATAGTGGGGTTATCTCCGGTTACCTGCGGGAAAACGAGAACATCACCTTTACCACCAATGTCAATGATAACGGCCGTTTCTACGCCAGGATCTCGAAGGAAGAAACCAGCTATCGCGAGACGGCGGGCTCGGATCTCTCCCTGAACGGCCGGGAATTCTTCGTATTTCGCGGTCGGCTCGACCCGCAGAACAATAACGGCAAAGGACAATTTGTGCTCGCCTCTGACCAACTGGGTATGGGAGGCTGCACAACACCCGTGAAATTCATCCGCAGCTAACGTCAGGGCGCGTCCCGCCAAGCCGGGCGAGCAATAGTATCCTGCCGGAGGTTTTCCGGCGAAGACGCACAGGCACACAGGGTCGACGCGTGGACTGGAACAGGGTCATGGGTGTTTTTTACAGAAGTTTTGTGCTGGCGATGTTGTTGCTTATGGGGGCGTGCAGCACGGGCAGTCACTACACAAACCCGCAGAGCGCGTCTGTAGCACTGCCGTTCGATCCAGGCATCGTCCGCGGCGAATTGGACAACGGTTTTCAATACTGGATTCGCTCAACTAATGTTTCAGGCTCTAATCATACGATTGAACTTCGGCTGCTGGTTGGTGTGGGCAGTGTCGATGAAGGCGATCGTGAACGAGGGTACGCGCATCTGCTCGAGCACGTGGTGTTTCGAGCCGCGGAATCGACTGTCTCGCTCGATTCACTGATTGCCAGTGCCGGCTTGCGCTGGGGGGCGGACGTCAATGCCCACACCTTTCCGGACCACACCGAATATCGTTTCTCATTTAGTGCCGAGCAGATCGATCTGGTGCCACAGGCTCTCGCGTTCTCGGCAGCCATTCTCGGGGAATTGAACATCGACAATCGCCACGTTGAACCGGAGAAGCGAATCGTCGAGGCGGAGTGGCGCAATCGACGCGGAGACGATCCCGATCAGCAAAGTGCCTACATCAAGCAGTGGTATGCCGGCACTCGCTGGCTGGATCGCCCGCCATTGGGCGACCTTGCCGACTTGCGCCAGGCCAGCGCAGGGTCGCTGCAGGACTTCTGGCAACGTTATTACACGCCGTCCAATGCCAGATTGATTGTCACCGGCAAGCTCGATCCGGTGCAGCTGTCTGGCTGGATCAGACAGCGGTTTGGCGATTTGCCAGCGCGCCAGACGGGGCAGCGGGCCGATGCCTCGCAGCGTCCGGAGCGACTGCCAATCAGCGCGGCGGTCATGATGGATCCCGAGGCGGTCGAACCGCGTGTCTCTGTGACGATCAACCGAGCGCTGCAACCGGTCACTGATTACGCCAGCCTGCGTGAGATGATTGAGGAACGACTGGCTACCCGTATCCTGCGGCGATTGGTGGCGGCCGGTATTCGCGCGTCAAACCAGTGCACCGCCTACTCGGCGCACGCGTCGGACTTTCCGCGTCGCTGGAGTTCGATCAGGTTTCGTACGGTGCCAATCGGCAACGGTACCTTTGAAACCTGTGCCAGTCTGATGCAACAGCTGCTGGTCTCTGCCGACCCCTTGCTTGACGAGTATGCAGAGGGTTTTCTGGAGCGCGCCCGCGATGATGTATTGTCAGATCTGGAGTCGTTAGAGCGTCAGACACCCAGTGAGATGGCCAGCTCACTATCGCAGATGGCGCTGCTGCGCACGGTGCCGATGGCGCCGCGTTTCGCCCATACGCAGGCGCAGGCCATTTTGAAGCTTGCCGATCGGGGCCGAGTGCTGGATCGAGTTGACGCGATTCTGCGCGAACCCCGCTTTTTTACCGCGATCGCGCCGCTGTCACATGCCGAACAACTGCCGACATCGGCCGCACTGGAACGTGCGCTGCAGTCCGTGCAGGCAGGCACTGAAGAACTGATTCTGACAAGCAACACGTCGCGGCCAGGCGCCGAGCCCTCGCATGATGGTGCGACTATCATCGATCAGCAACAGGGCGATGGTATCTGGCACTGGACCCTGTCCAACGGTGTGCGGGTGTTTTTCTTTCGATCGACAGAGCGAAAAGGAGTTGTCGCTGTCAAGATGCTCGACGCCGGAGGTTACGCCGATGTGCCAAAGGGCATTACTACCGAAGCCAGATACCTTGCGCATTACCACCAGTCAGTCGCATTCGGTGCCATGTCCGCTGCGCGGGTACGTGACATTCAGGACGAATCGAATCTGTACGTCGACACCGGTGTTGATGCGACCACACACTCGCTCGAGGGAATTGCGCTCAGTGACGAACTGGACAGTCTGTTTAGCATTTTCAAAGGTGTGGTCGGACCGCTGGCATCAGACACGAAAGCGTGGAAGTTCAAGGATCGCGTGCGGCAGTGGCAACTGGCCGATGTCGCGCTGCCAGACTTTGCCGTTCAGTCTGTCTACTGGCGCAGGCTTGTCGACGATGCTCCCACGTCGCTGACGCGGGACAAAACCTATTCGATTCTGCAGAGCGGGTTTTCCTCGGCGCACCGCGAACTCTTTCAAACTGCCCGCGAACCGGTGGTGGTAATTTTTGGTGATGCTTCCAGTCGCGAGATTGAATCTTTGTTGGCTGAGACCTTCGGCAAGATGAAAGCCGGTTCGGAACGCCGCTCAAGGGTGCGGTATCGCCAGCGCTTGTCGGCCAGTGACGCCAACCGAACCGAGATTGTTGCGGGCAGAAATCCCGGCTCGTTTCGCGATACCGCGGATACCCACTGGTTTCACCACTGCACCAATCGCGACCACAGCTACGACACCTTCTCTGTGGGTCATCAGGTGCTCGCCGAAATCGTCTCGAAACGGCTCAGTGACCGCATTCGTGAGCAACTGGGCTTGAGTTATAGTGCCAGAGCCGGGTTTGCGCTGACCGACAAATACCAGCAGGTTGCGCGCTACAATGCCACCTTTATCACCGGTGACAGTCAGCGTCAGTTGCTGCTGGATGAGATCGATCAGATTTTGCGTCAACTGGGGCGTGAAGCGATTTCGTCGTCAGAGATAGAGCAGGCGGTTAAAAAAATAGAGGCGCAGCGATTGCTTGCGAGCAAGTACCCGTTGCAGCGTGCCGATCAGTTGGTGCAACGGCTGGCGCACGGATACTCGCCTGTGATGGCGCGAGAATTATCGCTGGACAACTACCGAGCGGATCTGCAGGACGTCGTCGGGTCGCTGGCCCGGCAGTGTTTTGGACGAGCCGACAACGACTGGCTGGCGGTAACACGCAAAGCCGTTGTGGAGTAGATGAACCGGTGGTTTGCGTTCACGCCACAACAGGCGTTTTTCAGTGGCTGTTCACAGTGCGTCTGGCTGGGCACCCCTAGCCGGGCGCCCCGTCTGCACATGGGGTAGCAGTGTCCGGAGCGCGCAGTCGAACGGGACATATATGGGTGTTTGAATGAGTATTTGGGTATGACCGACACCGCCCACGGGTGCGACGGGGACGCCCGGTCAGGCGTGCTGTGCACAGTTTCGATCGGTGTTAGTGAAAATCGCGCGAGCTCACACTCAGTGAGCCGAGCATCCAGGTGTAGTCTTCAACCGACTTGGCAATCAGGTGTACGACTTCGCCCTCGCGCTGTGTGATGCCGGCTATCATCACCATTCTGGCACCTATTACGGCCTTGCGGTATTGCTCGGTCACGTTTTGCCAGATGACCATATTCGCAAGGCCCGTTTCATCCTCAGTGGTCATGAAGATGACGCCCTTGGCACTGCCCGGGCGCTGGCGCACTTTCACCAACCCCGCGACGCGGGCGAACTGCCCGTTGGCTTGACTATCGAGCCACTGTCTGGTGCTGAGAACACCGCGCGCGTTCAGTTGTTCGCGCAGCAGTGCCAATGGGTGGCGGCCAAGCGTAAAGCCAAAGCTGTCGTAGTCGGCGCAAATATCCTCGCCCTCGCTGATCAGCGATAACTGCTGCGGAATATCTTTCGATGAGGCCGACTCGAGTAAGCCCGGCAGCCGCTCGACCCCCAATAGATCCCAATGTGCGCGATGGCGATTGCCGCTGATGCTTTTGAGTGCACCGGCGGCGGCCAGTGCCTGTTGATCGCGTGCATTGATGGCGGTGCGTTGCACCAGTTCGGCAACACTTTGAAATGGCCCGTACTGGCTGCGTTCGTGCAGCAACCGTTCGGTGCCGGCGCGCGACAGATTGCGCACCAGTCGCAGACCCAGCCGTACCTGTAATTCGGGTTTACCATTGCGATCGATGCCGTCTGTTGGCACCAGGTGGTGATCGCGCGTGCTTTGATTGATATCGATATCCAGTACCGTCACGCCGTGGCGCCGGGCGTCGGCCACCAGATCCGACGGCGCGTAGAATCCCATCGGCAGGCTGTTCATGATCGCGCAGCAAAACGCCGCCGGCTCATGGCATTTCAGCCACGCCGACACATACACCAGCAGCGCGAAGCTCGCCGCGTGTGATTCCGGAAACCCGTATTCGCCAAAGCCGCGAATCTGGCGAAATACCGCATCGGCAAATTCCTCGTCATAGCCTTTGGTGTTCATGCCCTCCATCAGTCGCTCGCGAAAACGCTCCACCGTGCCCACGCGCCGCCAGGCGGCCATCGATCGTCGCAGCTCATCGGCCTCGCCGGGCGAGAATCCAGCCGCCACCATCGCAAGCTCCATCACCTGTTCCTGAAACACCGGCACGCCCAGTGTGCGCTTGAGTACCTTTTCCAGTGCCCGGTTCGGGTAGGTCACAGGTTCAAGCCCCTGGCGTCTTTTTAAGTATGGATTGACCATGCCACCCTGAATGGGGCCAGGGCGTACAATCGCCACTTCAATCACCAGATCATAGAAGTTGCGTGGTCGCAGCCGCGGCAGCATCGACATCTGCGCGCGCGATTCAATCTGGAACACGCCTACGGTATCGGCCTTTTGAATCATTGCGTAGGTCGGTTTGTCCTCGGCCGGTATGCTCCACATCTCGTGGCTGACCCCGCGATGTTCGCGCAGCAGTGCAAAGCATTTACGAATCGCGGTCAGCATGCCCAGCGCCAGCACATCCACTTTTAACAGGCCCAGTTCCTCCAGATCGTCCTTGTCCCATTGAATGACTGTGCGATCGGCCATCGCCGCATTCTCTACCGGCACCAGCGTCGAAAGCGCCTGATGCGAGATCACAAAGCCCCCCACGTGCTGCGACAGATGGCGCGGAAAGCCGATGATCTGCTCCAGCAGCCAGGCAAAGCGTTTCATCAGCGGGCTCTCGGCGGCAAAGCCCATTTCGGTCAGGCGTTCGGGAATCACATCGGTGCCATCCCACCAGGCCATCGATTTCGACAGTGCATCGATCTGCTCCTCCTGCAGACCCAGCACTTTGCCTACATCGCGAATCGCGCTACGCCTGCGATAGCTGATCACCGTGGCCGCCAGTGCCGTGCGATGCCGGCCATACTTGCCATAGATATACTGGATCACCTCCTCGCGGCGCTCGTGCTCAAAGTCGACATCGATATCCGGCGGTTCGTTGCGCTCTTTCGAGATGAAGCGCTCGAACAACATGCTCATGCGCATCGGATCGACCTCGGTGATGCCTAAGCAAAAACACACCGCCGAATTCGCCGCAGAACCACGCCCCTGACACAGGATGTCGTTGTCGTGGGCAAAGCGCACGATATCCTGCACGGTTAGAAAATAGTGCTCGTAGTGCAGCGCTTCGATCAGTTCGAGCTCGCGATCAATCTGTGCCTGTACCGCTGCACTGGCACCGTCGGGCCAGCGCCGTGTCATGCCCGTGCGCGTCAGCTCGCGCAGATAGTCGATTGGCCTGATCCCGTTCGGTACCAGCTCGTGTGGATACTCATAGTGCAGCTCATCCAGGCTGAAGCGACAAAGGGTTGCGATCTGCGCGCTCGCCCGCAAGGCATCGACCGGATACAGCCCGCCCAGCGTGGCGACGCTGCGCAAATGGCGCTCCCCGTTGGCATACAGCCGTCGCCCGGCGGTCTGCAGCGTACAGTTCTCGCGGATACAGGTCAGTACGTCTTGCAGCGCGCGGCGCTGGCGGCTGTGCATGTGCACATTGCCGCAGGCCACGACAGGCAACTGGTGTCTATCTGCCAGATCTACAATGCGCCGCGTATGTGCTGCATCCAGACGATCGTGCGTCAGCGTCAGCGCCAGCCACGCGTGCCGAAACGTCTGGCCAAACCATTGCAGCCGTCGATCGAACTCCTCATCACAGGCAATGCCCGGCGGTGAGAGAATCGCAATGCAATGATCATCGTCTAGTGAGTCGAGGCAGGCGTCGGTGAGTTGATACTCGCCCTTGTCGGCACGACGTCTGGCCCCGGTAATCAACTGGCACAAACTGGTATAGCCCGCATGATCGCGCGCCAGCAGGATCAGCTTGAAGCCGTGATCCAGTGCCAGCTCAGTGCCGATGATCAGATGAATACCGGATTGTTTGGCCTGCGTGTGCGCCCGCACCACACCGGCCATCGAGCATTCATCCGTGATCGCAATCGCGCGATAGCCCAGTTGGGCGGCGGATTCTACGAGCTCCTCGGGCTTTGAGGCGCCGCGCAGGAAGGTGAAGTTGGAGACGCAGTGGAGTTCTGCGTAGGGGTGGGGGGCTGTTGCCATGGGAGTATCTGCAGTCTGGTCTTGCATGATACTGTTTGAGTATACACTACTGTTTATAAAAACAGTAATTTCTGCTGATTCAGATTAGCCTGTCGCAAGGCTTGACCTAACGCTTTGATTGTCGGTCGCGCCACCAGTCGATCAGGGGTTTCAATGCGCCGCGACGGCTACGGATCGACCAGGCCGGGCGCCACGCCAGTCGGGTCATGGTGTCCCAGGATTGCGCGCTGTGGGGCTGTCCTACGTCTGGCGCGCGTGCAAGCGTCTTCGTCAACTGACCAACGATCTCGTCTTCGCCGCGCAGAAAGTCCTCATCGAATGCTCGACGGGGCGCGTCTGATTGCGTTTCGCCGTCCGCTTGCGGGGTATTGCCGTTATGACTGTTCATCGGATTTGGTGCTGGTGCTCCCAGGATTAAAGGTGTGACGCCGGTCGCCGATAACCCGGCGTCCTGGCGATAAATAGACCGGACAACAATCGGAAAGGTTCTTGAAAAATATAAAATAAAGAACGGCTTCTTTCCAGGCGGATTGCATTTTTAGGTACCAGATTGTCGCAATAGGTGTGACTAAAAGGAGGTATAAAAAGTGTATAAATCGCAAATGAGCCAGTTGGTATTTGCCACCTGCTTTGGACCGATTGGTCTCATCTACAGCAGTATGCCCGCTGCGCTGCTGCTGACCGTACTCACGATGATCACGGCACTTTTCTTCCTCTCGCAAATCATCTATGTCGTGATCGGCTCGCTGATCCTGTCGGTATTCATCGGCGATCAACTGGTCTGTGCCTACAATCGCAATCGACACATGCAGTTGCACAATCCAGGGGCCTACATAGGCGGGGTACGGTGCCGTGTGACCGGGAAGGCCCGGCAATTGCCGCACTACGCCATCGCGCTGAACAAGGTCCGCTGGCAGCGTCGCACCATCGCCTGGTGCAAATACGGTGTCTCGCCGCTCGTCATCTTCACCTGCCTGTGGTGTGCCCAGCCTGAGCCGATTCAGCGATCGTTTGTCGACTCACTGCAACGTTTTGTGTTGGCGTCTGATGAGCCGCATCTGGCTGCAGCCTATGCGGCGCAGGAGCCGCCTGTGCCAGCCGTCGTGATCAGTGAGGCGCCCGATAGCTGGCACGCGAGCGGCGACTCGAGCAGGGCAGAGCCATCCTATGTGCTCAAAAGCCGAAATTTTATCAATGGGCCGAATGGCTGGACGCGCCCGGAGTTGCGACTTGAGTGTCGCGACAATCGAACCTCAGTGTTGTTTATCACCCACGAAGTGCTCGGTACCGAGCGCGCGCAGATTCAATACCGTCTCGACGCCGGCCATCCGGTGTCCTCGAACTGGCCGCTGCGCGCAGACTACAGCACTGCCGTCGCCGCCGATTCGATTGCACTGGCGCGTCTGTTACGACACCACAGCAATTTACAGATTAGCTTCCAGCCCTTCAACTCAACGGAGCGCCGCACGGTCAATTTTGAATTGCAAAATGCTACTCGCGTGGTAGACAAAGTGCGCCAACAGTGTGGCTGGTAGCGGCACAAATCACTGGCAATTGCGATGGTAGGCCAATAGAGTAAAACGATCGTCAATCAATCGGGTCGGCCATCGTGAAAGCCACGCCATTGTCTCCCGCTTTGGGAGTAGAAATCTGCGACGTCGAGTTGTCCACTCTCGACGACACCGGCTTTGCAAAGCTGCGAACACTTTGGAACGAGGCCAACGGTCTGGCCGTGGTTCGCGACCAACAACTGACACCGGAGTCACAGACGATGTTCAGCCGGCGATTCGGACCTTTGTTCGGCGAAGACGATCACTTCCAAAGCTCGGTGCAGCCGTATCTGTTGCCGGGTCATCCAACGATCTACCGGGTATCCAACAAGAAAAGCGCCGACGGTGCGGCGCTCGGTCGTGCGAAGGCGGGCAGTTACTGGCATTCTGATGTGTCGTTTCGTTCGGCGCCGGCGATGGCATCGCTGCTCTATGCGATCGAGGTGCCGGGGGCGGGTGGCGATACCTTGTTTGCCAGTCAGGTCGCCGCGTTCGGTGCGCTGTCGCCCGCCATGCAACAATTGTTACAGCCGTTGGACGCGGTACACGACTTTCGCGTCGCCGCCCAGACCAGTGGCAGCTATGCCGTAAGCGATCTGGATTCCGGCGATTTCGACGGCACCAACCGGGCTGAGCATCCCGTGGTCATCGGCCACCCCGAGTCCGGGCGTCACGCGCTGTTTGTCAATCCCGGTTTCACATCACATCTGTCCGGCTTTGATCGCGATGAGTCGGATGTGTTACTGGGCTATCTTTATCGCCATGTCACGCGCGCAGAGTTTGTCTATCGTCACCGCTGGCGCCAGGGTGACCTCGTGATCTGGGACAACCGCGCGACCATCCATCTGGCGGTTCAGGACTACAGCGCCGATCGCTATTTGCATCGCAGCACGGTGATTGCCGAACGACCGGTTCGCGCATGACACGAATAATCCACAGTCAACTTTACCGCCGGTGACTCGGCGCACGCTGCTAATGCGCGAGGCGCGTAATCAGCGCGACGGCGAAGGACGTCAGTATCGTTGTGTTATCGAGCCCGGGCAGGGTGCGTTTGAGCAACTCCGGAAAGTCTGTGGGCTGCCATCCACGGCGTTGCGGGATGCCATTGGCAAAGGGGCCGTATGGGTGCAGCGTGCCAATGCGGCAGGCGAGCTGCGAAAACCTGTCAGAATTCACCTTCTGCCCGATGAGCTGGCGCACGGCGATGCGCTGTTACTCAACTACAATGCAGCGATTCTGGGTGCCTGCGCGGCAAACCCGACGTTGATATCAGATCAGGTCAATTACAGTATCTGGCACAAACCCGCCGGTGTGTTCAGTCAGGCCAGCAAATGGGCCGATCACTGCAGCATCGTGCGACAGGTTACGCTGTTGCATGGCAAGTCATCGCATCTGGTTCATCGTCTCGATCGTGCAGCCAGCGGGCTGATCGTCATTGCCCATACACGCAATGCGCAGGTCCGTCTGGCATCGATGTTCGAGCAGCGTCGAATCGAAAAGCACTATCAAGTTACCGTCGAGGGCACATTTGCCCATCCGCTACCTTTTGATATCCGTTTGCCGGTCGACGGCAAGGCCGCACATAGCAGTGTGCTCACATGTCGATTGCGGCCAAGCGAGAATCTCAGTGATCTCGTCATCCGTATTACTACCGGTCGCAAACACCAGATTCGACGGCATCTGGCGGCCAGCGGTTTCCCCATTCAGGGTGACCGACTTTACGGCAATGCGGCGGCTTGCGTGGTCGATTTACAACTGACCGCCAGCAGACTGGAATTTCGCTGTCCCTTCACTGACCAGCTTCTGACCTTCGAGCGCGAGTCGAGCGAATCGGTGAACGCTTGAAGCTGCTTTGCTCATACGTGTTACAGGGGGGTAATTATCAGCTCGTGTGGATAACGCGACAGGCGTATCAGTGTTGAAACAGTCTGATCTGCAATATCCAGTAACCATCTCGTCAGTTTGCCCATTTTGCAGGACTTTCGGGAATAGCCGTTCCGGTACGAGTCCTTTGATGCCGGTGTGGCTGCTATCAGTCGTAACAATTGTGAACCAGCACGAGCGAGCCTTCAGCCTCGCGGTGAGCGTTCCTGTAATTTGCCTTGCACTGCATTTTTCTTCATGATCCGCGCAGCCTCGCCGGGATTCAAGCTGGCAGGCACAACAGTTACAAGCGGTGAGTTGTCGTGCAGTGCGGTCTGCTGTCACACGGGTTTCTGATATTCAAGACGCGAAAGTGTTTGGTGTAACCAGTGCTCGAACTCCAGCCACGTAGAAATAAAAGGTGTATCGGGTTGTTCCGAATTAAGCACCGGGAGCTTATGCATTGAAAGTCGAGCGTGCCATTGAAATCCACCGACGAGGTGGGCGCATAGAAGGCTGGTTTTCGAAAGACGCAGCGAGGGTGTTTGCCTGGCTGGATGAGGTTCAGAAAGACAACGGCATTGCCGGCGACATCTTCGAAATAGGATGCCATCACGGCAAGAGTGCCACGCTGTTGGCCGCCATGCTCAAGCATGGCAGTGAAAAGCTCGGCGTTTGCGATTTGTTTGGCGATCAGGTGGCCAATGTTTCCGGCTCTGGCTCCGGGGATCTGGATGTCTTCAATCGAAATCTGGCCAGTCATGTTGACAACGGTCTGACATTGCAGCTTCACCAGTGTCGATCAGATCGACTTAGCGCCGAATCGATCGGCACCGGCTATCGGTTTTTCCATATCGACGGCGGCCACAACTGCGACGAGGCACTTGGCGACCTGCGACTGGCCGCAGCGTGTCTGGTACCTGGCGGGGCCATTGTGCTCGATGATCCGTTCCGCTATGACTGGCCGGGTGTGACCGAGGCGACGATTCGCTTTCTCGATGAGCGCCCGGAATTTTCTGCCCTGATGGTCGGATGTAACAAGCTCGTGCTGGTTCGCCGTGATGTGGCATCACTATATTCTGATCACTTCGCTCGTTTGCGGACGCGAGAACTGTTTGGTTTTGGCTACCCCTGGCGATTGAAACAGTTGCCTTTCAATCGTGAGAGCATCAGCATCCTCTATATCCCGGACTACCGAATAGCGCTGACACCCGGCAATCTGGCTCGTCGGGCTTATCACAAGCTGTTGTCCAAAGTAGGTGATCGATTGCCGCGCCTTGAAGGCTGGTTGCGACCTAAGCCTGCAGGAATAAAAGTATCCCACGACGTAAGCTAGATTTTCGTGGGGGTGGTGAGTCAACTGCCCTCTAAAAGGCCCAGATATCGTCCTGCACGCAACTTCAGGCAACAATTTGCTCGGCTGTCAGCACAGATTGCAGTAGTATAAGGCGGCGCGAGCGCACGGTAGCCGGATGCTACCCGCTGACGCGAACCACGCATTGGCTAGGCCCCGCACAGGCATGCGGCGATCGTTCGGCATATTTGGCAGCGCCGGACGCAATCGTCATGCACAAAGCGTGTTTTATCAGAACGGAATCAAACTGGGCACTGGAGAGATGGCTGCACAATCGGAAGCATCAGAACTGGCGATTCTCTTCGCCGACATTGGCGGTAGCACCGCGCTGTATCAGCGCGTCGGTGACGCGACGGCACATCAGATGATCATGGATGGGCTGAACGCGATGCGCAAGGCAGTGGAAGATGCCGGCGGTGAGTTGTTGCGTACCGTGGGCGACGCCGTACTGGCGAGCTTCAATTCCTGCGACAGCGCCTGCGTGGCTGCACGAAACATGCACGAGGCTTTTAGCAGCAGTCCGCTTGAGGTCAGGGTCGGCTTTCATTGGGGCGAGGCGATTCCCGACCAGGGTGATGTCTATGGCAACGCCGTGAATATTGCCGCACGCGTATCAGGGCTTGCCAACACTGGCGAGATCATGGTGACCCGTGAAGTCATCAGCCGTCTGTCGGCCACCAACCGCGCGAACTCACAATTACTCGATAAAATCAGTGTCAAGGGTGTTGAGGAGCCGCTGGAAATCCACCGCCTGCAGTGGCAGGAGGGTGACGTCGACCAGGCGACCATGATGTTCACGCGCCCCTTTACCCACGAAGCCGGCAACGTTGGCCAACTTACCTTGACGCTGTCCTGCGGGACGCAACAGCAGTCGCTCGTCGCCGACGGAGATTCGTGCTTGCTGGGGCGCGGCGAAGACAATGGCGTCATTACCTCGCACGGCGCAGCATCCAGGGTGCATGCCTCAGTCGATCGCAAGCAGGGCAAGTTCGTTTTGAGCGATCGCAGCACCAACGGCACCTACGTTGCAAAGGACGGACAACCGGCAATTTTCGTCCACCGCGATTCCTACAATCTGGATGGAAGCGGCGTGATAGCCGTGGGCTTCATGCCCGACGACAAACCCGAGTCGCTGCCGGGTCTGGTCCGTTTCGAAGTGAAGTAGCAGAGTCGGAATTACACAGACACCGACAAATCCAGCAGCCAGGCGGGCATGTTGTCGAGTAGCCACAGGTCGATCGCCCGGTTCCAGTGAAAAAAGATCATCAGGCCGACGAGCAACATGGCAACACCCATGATCGGCTTCGCCCAGGGCATGACACGCATCAGTCGATCCTTGCGGCGGTTTAGCAACTCGCGCGAGCCGTAGGACAGCGCGAGCAGTATCGTCGACACCCCCAGACCGAATGCGAGCATCGTCAGCGTGGCAAACATCAGCCCGTCACCGGTAGCAGCCAGACTGATCGCACCACCCAGTGTCGGTCCCACGCAGGGCGACCAGACCGCGCCGAGCAGCATCCCGATATACAGTTGGCCGATACCACCGCGGCTTTGAGCACCGGTCATTTTCTCATTGGCACCCGAGGCCAGCGGCGCGACCCACGACGAGAGCATTTCCTGCGCGCGCGGCACGAGTAACACGATGCCAAATACAATCATCAGTACCGCTGCGATGCGGTTAATGATGTATTCATCGAGTCCGATCAGGTGGCCGAAGGCAGTCACCAGCACACCGACGACGGTAAATGACAGGGTCAGGCCAACGGCCATGTACAGCGGGCCGTGGCGGCTGCCCTGAAACGATCCGGCAATAATGACCGGCAGCAATGGTAGTACACAGGGGTTGATCAGCGTCAGTACGCCAGCCAGCCAGGCCCAGAAAAGTGTCATCTAGAATACACCGAGGTGTTGTGAGTCGAGTGTGAGGAGCTTAGTCAAAGCTACGACCGCCGCGATCGACAAACATTCAATCGCCTTTGACTAGGATTTGTGCTCTGGTTCGAGCTGCCTGTTAATCGCCTTTGCTTCGACCACATAGCGCAGCGGGCCACCGGCATGCAGGGCATTGAACGGATAGCAGGTGACGAGTACCAGTCGATTGTGATCAGTCGACAGCGAGATCGCCTCATATCGAGAATCCGCCACCGAGATGCTGTCTATTCGGTAGTCATGCCAGCGCTTGTCGGCCGATTGCAGACGGAGTTCGTCGCCAAGCTGCACATTCTGCAACACGGTGAAATGAGAGTCGCGATGTCCGCCGATAATTGTCACGCCCGGTGTGCCCGGCGGCGCTGAACCCTGCGCAAGCCCGGGACCAAACGCCAGGGTTCGACCGCTGGCGCCGTTCAGCACCCACGCGTTATAGGCGAGCCGTTCAATCTGCAGCCTGGCGACCGGATGGGTGTCGGCCCAGGGCCACGGCCGGGTCGCTGTCACCGCGCTGGTGTCCCATACGCGGCCGATCAACCATTGTGCAAGATTCGCCTTGGCAAGCATGTATCCTGCGTGCGCGGCAGGCCAGAGCGACAGGCAGGCCAATGTGATGAACAGTGCGCGTATGGCTCGCGATCGCCACCTGCGGCGCGAGCTTGTGCCGTTCATCGCTGACGAACCTGCTGCAGTGTAGCAAGCCCAAGCAACACGCTGAGCGAAAAAAGCACCGCCGACCACAGTAGTTGCGCCCGTAATCCCAGGGCGCCCTGGGGAAATCCCATCGCGTTACCGGCCGGCATGGCCGCCGGAATCTGCACCGGCTTAAGCTTCTCGGTCGCCGGATCGCGGGCGATTTTTTCGGCCACCGCGACCAGGCTGGTATAGCGCGTAATCAAGCCGAATTCGAGCGCCAGTTTCGTGATTGCATCCTCGACCTGCTGCGCGCTGGTGCCAAACAGCAGTGAGTCGTCGAGTGCCTCAATCGCCCGCGCAGCCCAACGCTTGCCCAGCCCGCTGGATGTGCCCACAGGACCGATGTCCAGTTGTCGTTGCCACTGCCGACCGTTGTGATAGCCGCTGATGACCAGTGCGCCCTGATCGATCGGCTGTTGCCACATCGCATCCGCGAGTACCGGCTCGCCAACATAGAGATCCGGGATGGTAACCGGGTACATCTGCGGCTGATCGACACCTTCCCAGCGCAGACTGATGTTCGTCAGCGCCGGTCGCTCAAGCTTGCCAAACAGTGCCAGCATGCGGCTGCCCACTTCGTCCTGCCGGGCGATGTAGGTGTAGGTGCCGCGCCCGAGTTCGGCCGCCTTTCGCATGAACCAGGTATTCGGGGCCGAGCCAATTCCCACCGTAAAAAGGCGGTTGTTGCCCAGCAGTGTTGAAAGCGTTGCGAAGACCTGTGCTTCATTGCCGACACTGCCATCAGTGATGAAGACGATCTGTCTCACCCGAGCCGAGTCCACATTGCTATCGAGCGCTGCCTCAAGCGCCGCACCGATCTCGGTGCCGCCACCCGCGTAGAGCGATTGTATCCAGCGGTTGGCGCGACGCAGATTGTCGCTATTGGCAGCGACCGCAGAGCCGAACAGGCTGCGAGGCTGGTCGTTAAATTCGATGATATTGAAACGATCGCTCGGCTGCAGTCGTTGAACGCCCAGTTGCAGCGCGGTGCGAGCCTGATTAATCGAGGCGCCCTCCATCGACCCCGACGTATCGATAACAAAAACCACCTCGCGCTCAGGCAAGTTCTGATCAAAAAGATCCTGCGGTGGAATCAGCATGATCGAGGCAAACGAACGCCCGGCATCTCTGTTGCCGTCGGGGTCCTTACCGGCGGCGTCGGCGCGTGTGTCCAGGTCTTCCCGAAACACGGCGGCGACGGGTTGCTGACCTGCCGGGGGCTGCCAGCTCAGCGTGAAGTCACGATCCGTCGGCACGGTGTCGTGGGCAAGCTGTACTCGCCATTGATCGCCTTGCTGGCTGCTGATGATCTTATGCGATTGGCTGTCAATTTCGGCAATCGTGGTGCCGGTGTTCAAAATCACTTCGATGGTTGCAGGCGTCGCGTTGTCGGTTGCCGTAAACGGTGGGCTGATCGCGCTTGCGTCAGCGATCTGCTCGGCCGGGGTCGCCCAGCCGCTGGGCTGTTGTCGGTACGACAGCCTCTCGTCGCTGGCACCTGCCTGCGGCATCGCTGGCGGTAGGTAGCGCGGCGTCAAAGTCATCGGAAAGCGAAGGCTGAAAATACCGTCGCGATAGTGCACCGGCGCCTGATAGGCGATGCTGATGGTTACCTCTTCACCGGGGGGCACATTTGCCACCCGCGTGGTGTAGAGATTGGCCCGCTGTTGTTCAATCAGGCTGGTTTGACGGCCGTCGCGACTGGCCGTCTCGAACGTCTCCCTGGCTTTCTTACGGGTTTGAATCAAACCCTTGATGTGTTGCTCACCGATGACCATTTCCAACTCGTCCACGCTGGCGTCATCGGGCAATGGAAAAACATAGGTGGCCTGGATCCACTGGTCGCTATCGTTGTGAAAGCGCTGGCTGATTGTGGTTCTGGAGAGCATGCCGCTGACGTTCATCCTGACATCGGTTTGCAGCAGATTCGAATCCGTGTAATGTCCCGGCCGGTCGCCATCGATCAACAGGCTGCCGGCGCCAATTTCATTCATCGTGAGGGCGAGTGTTGCGGTTGGCAGTGTTAAAAGGGCAAGCAGTGTCACGGTAAAGGTGGTGGCCGAAAAGAGGTGGCGGATATTCATGTGCGGATCCTGCAGCGGTTTGGATGCAGGTATTGTCGGGACTGAAAGTTGCAGGCAGGTGTTAGGCTGATGATGCTTTTGCGTGCAATTGTGGCGAAAAATGGCACGGCAAGGCTGTTGTTTTACCAACTGTGCAAACTGGCTGTGGCAGGGGGGGTATTGGTGTATGGTGCCGCTACCGAAGGCAGAAAAACACAAGCTCTTGATCCGTCTGATAACCCTCGCCGGTGCCTGGCTGTTGCTCGCCACCACATTAGCGGCACCCGTGTCCAGAGCCGAGCCTGCGCCCGCCGTGTTCGAGGAAAAACCTCGTTGGGAGTTTGGTGTCGGCGCCGCCAGCGTCAGTGTGCCCGATTATCCGTCGTCTCCGCGCTCGGTCGAGCGCAGTCTGGTTTTGCCCTACTTCATCTACCGGGGTGATCGCGTGCGAATGCAGCGCGGCGGTGTCAATGCCGTTGCTGTCGAAAACTCCCGTATCACGCTGGACCTGTCGGTGGGTGGATCGCTGAATGCGGATTCTTCCACCAATCCGCTGCGCGTCGGCATGCCGGATCTGGATTATCTATTCGAGATCGGCCCGCGGCTGGAGTGGCGCTTCGTCGATCACCAGCGAGCCAGTGGTCTGCGCAGCCGGGTGAACTGGGCAAGTGCAGCCAGAGCGGTGCTGTCGACCGATTTTTCATCCATCGACGGGCAGGGGTTTGTCGTCAGCAGCAAACTAAATTTTCGCGTCGACGGGCTATTCGATCCCCGGTTTTCGATGCTTGCCAGTGTGGGGCCGGTCTGGGCAAGTGAGCGGTTACATGACTATTTCTTCGAGGTGGATCCACAATTTGCCACCGCGACGCGCGCCGAATTTGACGCCGATGGCGGCTATCTGGGTACTGACCTGCGGCTCGGTATGATGTTCAAATTCCGACCCAATCTGCGCCTTGTGGCAGGGCTTGCCGCCAGCCTCCATGACGGCTCAGCCAATACCGACAGCCCGCTCTACGAAAGAGACACTACCAGTGGCTTTGCCGTTGGCATAGTCTGGCAGATCAGGCGCAGTGAAGATTCCGTGCTGGTCATAGATAATTAGCCCGGACTCATCATGAAATTGACGATTTCTCGCCTGAATCTTGTTCCCGCAGCGAATCTCGCTCCCTTACCCATATCAGTCGGTATTCGATGTGGTCGTGAAATACGCTGCAGCACCAATCGCCTGCGCGATATTCTCACCCTTTCATGAATACGTCGGGCCAGACAACAACATGATCGGCACACTCAACAAAATGGCCGTGCGTCTCGACGAAGACGGTACGGCCGCCT
>CAZYDV010000022.1:0-34011 GCA_964646405.1 uncultured Granulosicoccaceae bacterium
GCGCGAACGAATCGTTATCACGCCTTGTTCCCGCACCGCATGGGCGGCGTTCATGATCAGGTTAACCAGCACCTGGCCAAGCTCGGGTCGATTGCCCAGGATATCTGGTATGTCGTTGAGGTCGGTTTCGATTTCGCAGCTCGATGGCAGGCCGCTGGTGACGATTTGCAAGGTCGACTGGATGCACTCGTTGAGATCGCAGGGTTCCTTGCCTTCACCGCCGACGTTAGAGAAATCGCGCAACCCCTGCACGATATCTCGCACCCGCGTCGTGCCATCGATACAATCTCGCAGCAGCGCTTGCGAATCTTCGTTGATGAAGTCCAGATCCTCATCTTCTTCAATCGATTTGATCTGCCCGATCTGGCGCTCTCTTTTATCTACTGGCAAATCATCGAGTGCCTGATATTGTTTAATCAGTTTCTGATAGAGCTCGAGGTATTCAGCAAGGCTTGTGAGGTTGCTGCGAACAAAGCCGATCGGGTTGTTGATTTCGTGCGCGACACCGGCCGCAAGCTGTCCGACCGAGGCAAGCTTTTCTGATTGCACAAGCTTCGCCTGCGTCTCTTCAATCTGACTGTTTGCCTGCTGTAGTTCCTCTACCTGCCGGTTGATTTTTTCAGTGCGCCGCTCGACCCGTTGCTCGAGTGTATGATTCAGATCGATCAGTTCTTGCTCAAATTCATCTCTTGCCTGTTGGGATTCGAGCAGTGCCGTCGACATGCGATTGAACGCCGATGCCACATCAGCCACTTCATCGCGCGTCGTGATGTTGATCTGGCCGGTGTAATCGCCGCTGGATATCGTCTTCGCTGCTTGCCGCAGTACTTTCAACTGTTTGGTCAGGTAGGTGCCGAGCAGGTAGGAGAACAGAGCCACCAGAAGCATCTCGATCGCAGCGATGCCGATACTCATGCTGCGTGTATCCGAGATAACATCGGAAATACTGCCGGTACTGAAACCAATTTCTACCCGGCCGTAGACGATGTCGGCCTCGACGATTTCCGCCGACGTATCAAAAATCTTGTCGGTCGCTTCATCGAGAGTCAGATCTTCAATGAAGGGGCGGTTCAATACGGTGGTATCACCGTTTGCAGAATAGACCTGTCCGGTGGCGTCCAGCACGCGCACATAGACCAGGTCAGGATTATCCAGAAGCCCGTGGCTGAACGCTTCAAGCGTGGCCAGGTCCAGTGACAGCACCGGATCTTTGGTCATACTGGCAAAAAGCGTGGCTGTGGTATTGGCGCGTTTTTGCAGCGCCTCCTCAGCGGTGTCGTGCTGAAACTTGACGACTGTGCCAATCAGAAGCGCAAGCAGGAATGCTTCGATCAGCGCGACACCAATTACTGTTTTAAATCTGAGCGTCATCCAGGGTCACGCTGTGGCGGACGCGGCCGGGTTGAATCCGGCCGCGCCGCGCAGGTTGCTAGTCGTCTAGTTCAGTCAGCTCGAGCGCGCGAACATCATCCCAGTTGTCGCTCTCGGCAAGCTGAATACCCTTGAAGTTGATTGCTTTGAGCAGCGTGCGGCCGGGCTCAGTTGAATCGAGGCTGGTCAGCGCTCGCTGAATCGTTTGTCGATCGTCCCTCGCCACATCCGGGTGTGCGGCGAACGCGTGCGGCGTGTACTTTGGTGTTTTCCAGAATATTCGAAGTTGATCGCGTACGGCCGGATCGGTGTTGTTGAAGGTGCGCACGACACCGCCACCGGCGGGTACCAGACCGCGCGCGACCGCCAGATAGACCGAGTCGTGTGATGACACGTAACGCGGTGTGAATGGAATATTGTTCGAGTACATCTCGGCGCGAGTGAGGATGGACGCCGCGAATGCAGCCGGCGACGGGAAAGCCAATGTGCTGCCCGCCAATTCTTCGAGCTCGGCCAGTGGGCTGTCCCGGCGGACGACCATGATGCCTCTGATCGACTTGTCTTTCTGTCGAGCGATCGCGACGTATCCCGGCGATTCGTTGTACACAGTGAAATGGTACGGGTTCATATACGCAAAATCATATTCACCGGCGGCCAGTCTTTTCTCGAACGTCGGGATGTCTTTTGCGGTGACCAGTTTTAGCTTAATACCGGTGCTGTCTTTGAGGTTGGCAAGGATCGGCCCCCAAAGCCTCGCGATTTTGGCGGAGGATTGTTGAGGCACAATACCGAATGTGTATTCACGTGCATGCAGTTGCATGCTGGCGAGTATGGCGGCCGCCAGGACCCATATCAGACGCAGTTTCATAAAGTTCCATTTTTTGAATCGCTTCCTAAGCGACACTAGCGGCGGGTCGGTCTTTTTTTTTATTTTTTTGCGTTGAAAGCGCCGAATCCTGACCTGTGGAATCGAACCAGGCGGCTTCAGTTCGAGTCAAGAGCCGTACGCTTGGGCCGATATTCTGGGCGACGGTTCGGTGTAACTGAATCGTCGACACTCAAGGAAGAGTCCCCACTGAACGGATGCCGCTTATCCATGCTAGCTCAAAAAATTGACGTCGATGACACTGCTGCTGACAGCAGTAAAAATGACGCGCCACTGAAAGGACGCATCCTCTGCGTCGACGATGAAGCGCAGATTCTGATGTCGCTCAAGCGCATGTTCCGACGCTCCGGGCACAAGGTTCACATTGCCAATAGCGCGGCCGAGGGGTTGGCGTGGCTGGCAGACAATGAAGTCGATATAGTCATCTCTGACATGAGAATGCCCGAGATGGACGGCCATCAGTTTCTGACCGAGGTTGCCAATCAATGGCCGCAAACTGTGCGTATGTTGTTGACGGGTTACTCGGATATGGAATCGACCATTGGTGCGATCAACAACGGCAGTATCTTCCGATATATCGCCAAGCCATGGGACGATACCGATCTGCAGATGTGCGTGGAGCGCGCGCTGGAAAACAAATTTCTGCGTGATGAGCGAGCCCGTCTGGAAGCGCTGACTCGTCAGCAGAATGACGATCTGCAGGCACTCAACCAATCACTCGAGGGCAAGGTCAGGGAGCGTACGAAGGAACTGGAAGAATCGCGTCTGGTAATCGAGACTGCCTATGACGACTCGATCGCCGTGTTTGCCAGAATTATCAATATGCGTGAAGGCGACAGCCAGGGACGCGCTGGCCACATTGTCGAGCAGGCTGAGCGCGTCGCGCAAAAGCTCAAGCTTGACGATACTCAACGCAAGGATCTTCAATACGCAGCGCAGTTACACAACATCGGAAAAATTGGTCTGCCCGATGATCTGATCATGACCCCCTACGAAAAGATGGAGCCCGCTCAAAAGGAGCTGTACCAGCAACACTGTACCAATGGCGAGGCGCTGTTGATGGCACTAGGGCCTTTGAGCCGGGCGGCAACTATCATTCGCTCGCATCACGAGCAGGTCGGCGGCGGCGGCTATCCCGATAAACTATCGGGTGACGACATCCCGATAGAGTCGAGAATTCTGTTTGTCGTCAGTGAATACGATGATCTGCGATCCGGAGCACTGCTGGGTACGCCGATGGATTCGGCCGCCGCGATGCGGTACCTGAAATCCAGCGCCGGGCGACGATACGATGAACGGGTCGTCAGCGAATTCATCCTGATCAACAAGGATCTGGAGGAGTCACAATCGGTACGCAAGGAACTGATTCTGAGCATCGATAACGTGGAGCCCGGTATGATCCTGGCCGAGGATGTCTATCTACGTGAAAATGTACTGATGCTGCGTGCCGGACAGACACTCACCGCCACCTTCATTGCCAAGTACAAAGCATTGAAAGATGAGGCTCAGGATTCGAGGTTGCTAAAAATAGTCACCTCATAGGCAGAGGGTTACCCTTAACCGTGCCTGTGCGCCTGCACAGGCCGGTTAGGTGCAGTGTTCCATGCAAGTGCCACACTTGCAGGCGGCAAAAGTCACCAATTATTACGGTCGACCGGGTGGGTAAAAGCACCGCTTTCAATAGCGGGTTAGCCTGCGGGGCGCGATGGCCCTCTCCAGGCAAACGAGATAATATTTGTTGGGCAGGCAGGACAGGCTGCGCGGTTGCGCATATGACAGAGCGTCAGCCTGTCGTTCGGTATTGCTCTGTTGAGTTGTGGTTTGACTCGAAGGTTTCAAAATCAGACAGGGTGAGCGGCTTGCTGAAGTAGTACCCCTGAACCACATGGCAACCCATCGCGCGTAACATCTCAAGCTGCTCGAGGGTTTCGACGCCTTCGGCGACGAGTTCGAGCCCGAGATCAGTGCCAAGCTGTATCAGGTTGCGGACCAGATTGGCGCTGCTTTTCTGACCAGTCAATGGGAGGATGAAAGATCTGTCAATCTTCAACACATCCAGTGGCAGCCTGTTGAGATAATTTAGTGAAGAGTAGCCGGTGCCAAAGTCATCGATAGATATTGTCACGCCCAGCTCGCGCAGTTCTCGCAACAGGACGATGTTGTCTTCAACGTTAGTCATCATCTGGGTTTCGGTCAGCTCCAGCTCGAACAACTCGGCCGAGATCGTATTGCCCGAGATAGCCGTCGCGACCTGGTGGATGAAATTATCTGCGGCTAGCTGGAGCGAGGAGACATTGACAGAAATTCGAGCGCGGCTGGCGCTGACAGAATCTCGTGTGAACCATTGACGAGCGGCTGTATTCATCACCCATTCGCCGATCGAATTGATGGCGCCGAGTTGTTCGGCAACCGGTATAAATGTCACCGGCGATATCTCGCCCAGAGCCGGGTTGTTCCAGCGCAACAGCGCTTCTGCGCCACACAGTGTATTGTCACTCAGACGAATCTTGGGTTGATAGACCAGCGATAGTTCATCGCGCGACAGCGCGCCAGGCAACTCTGACTTGATCGCCATCTCTTTGTTGTACTTTGACTGAATTGTCTGATCGAATTTTACAAAGCGGCCGGAATTTTCATGCGATGCACGATTGACTGCGACCAGTGCGGCGTTCGCCAGCGCATCCGAGCTGTGACTGGCGGGGGTAGATGTTGTGTAGCCCACTGCAAATGCGATAGGTACGTTGATGTGTCTGAACACCATGGCTGCCGGAAATGCCGACAGCAGGCGATCGATCTTCGCATCGAGTGGCTTTTCACTATCGGCTACTTTGGCGAATGCGGCAATGGTGCTGTCGTTAATCATGCCCAATGTAAAGCCGGGATCGATGCTTTCCCTGGATTGTTCGATCAGTTGGTGAAAGAACGTTCCTTCATCGGTGAAGCCAATGATTTGCTTGATCGCCTGGCTGTCGCACAGTTGCATGTAGACGAGGAGGTAGTCATCCAGGTAGGGATTGCTCAATGCAGCTTTCAGCGACTGCAGGAAGTGCGTACGGTTGAGCAGCCCCGGAATCTGTAGCGAATAGTGCTGATTGGCCCATCGGTCGAAGCCCTCGGCAACAGTGCTGAGCAGTTCTTCGTCGTCCCATGGTTTTGACAGGAATTTGGATGCCCCACCATCGTTGATCGATCGAATAACCGATTGCTGATCGCTGTTTCCGGACAGTACGATGGTATACATTTCCGGCCGTATGGAGCGCGCCAGCGCAAGCATTTCAGCGCCCGTAATGTTGGGCATGGAGTAGTCTGAGACCAGCACCGACACCGGGTGCTCGCGAATGACATCCAGAGCTTCGTAGCCTGAACCCGCCGTGATGATCTTATAGGGTGCTTTGTGGAAAAGTCGCTGCAGAGCGCGGAGAATAGAGGGCTCGTCGTCGACCAGCAATAGTACTTTATCCAAAACGACGTCCTGTCTGTGGCTTGGAGAATGCATCTGGCTCATAGCGGCATTGTGCTAAATTTATCGGCGTTGCATATCTGTTCTTGACCAAACCGGGGACGCCGCCGGTATCGCGATCAGATTCGAAGGCAGTAGGCCCGGATTGTTGTTAACTTTGACGATTGTTCGCTAACCACTACTTCCTGCAATGAATTGCGCTCCCTCACCGCTACCAGTCCGTAGTCGATGCATCGGGGATATCTGCTGCAGAACCCAGTGGCTACGCGGTGTTCCCGCCCCTTCAGGAGTAGTCCGGGTCAGTGTCTGGCTTGTGTTTCGTCTGGCGTTTCTGGAGGCAGTGTTTTTGCAACAATGGATCACGTAAAGTGATCATGTGGTGCCCCGGTTGTAGTGGCTTTGGTACGTAAAGACCGTAGTTTTTATGCCGATAATCGATCATAACTGCTGTCAGGATGACGGTGTAACGCGGGTGAAGGGAATGAAAGGCGTTGTATTTAATCTCCTGGAGGAGATGGTTGAACAGGAATTTGGTCTCGAAGTCTGGGAATCATTGCTGGATTCGACCGGGCAGGATGGTGTGTTTGTCTCCACGGAGACCTACTCGGACGAGCAACTGGTTGCACTGGTGGTGGCCGCGCACGAGAAATCGGGCATACCCGTCAACGACCTGATTCGCTCTTTCGGCAAGTTCATGTTTCCGCGCTTCCATCAACAGAATCCCGGATTTTTCAAACCAGGTATGACGCTAAAGGATTTCCTGTTGTCGGTGGACCAGGTGATTCACGTCGAGGTGCGAAAACTCCATCCCGATGCGGGCTTGCCACAGTTTGAGTACGAAAGTGAATCCGACGCAGAATTGACCATGATCTATTCCTCGCCACGCAAGATGTGCATGCTGGCCGAGGGACTCGTCAGTGGCGCGGCTGAACACTTTCAGACTGAGTACACCATCGATCACAGTGAATGTATGCATGATGGTGCAGACGCCTGCAGGCTTCACCTCAAGTTTGCCGCATGAGCGATGACGATTCGGCGTTACTGCAGCGTGCGCTAAAGCGCGAACGCGCCCGTCGGGAAAAGGCGGAACAACTCCTGGAAGACAAATCCAGAGAGCTCTTCCATTCGTACCAATCGTTGCAGGAATCACACGACCAGCTCGGCGATGCGCTGGAGGAAGTCCAACGCCAGCAAAAGCAACTGGTGCAGTCCGAGAAACTGGCGTCGCTGGGTACCATGTCCGCCGGCGTCGCGCACGAGATCAACAATCCACTGGCGTTTGTGTTTAGCAACGTTAACTCGCTGGCTCACGCCGTCGATCAGTTTCGAGAGTACCACCAGCACGTAGGCGCCATGGTCGAGGCCGAGTCACCGGATCAACAACAGCAGGCCGGTAAGACGCTGCAAGCCTTTATGGAAGAGGCAGATATCGATTTCCTTTTCGAGGACTGCGGAGATCTGCTCAAAGAGACCGTAGAGGGTATTCAACGGGTGAAGTCCATTGTTGCCGGCCTCAAAGCGTTCGCCCGCTCGGATACCGGTGAGATGGAGGAGGTGGATATCCTCGACTGCATACGCAATACGTTGAAGCTTGCACACAATCAGATCAAATTCACCATGGAGGTGGTTGAGGACTTCGAGGAGTTGCCAGTGATCAGAGGATTTCCCGGTAAGTTGTCACAGGTGTTTTTAAATTTGATCGTAAACGCCGGTCAGGCGATGAAAGACAACTCTGGCAGCATCACCATCACGACTAAAAATCTACCCGATACCGTGCTACTTGAGTTTCGGGACACTGGAAGCGGTATGTCTGCAGACACGATCAAGGATATTTTCAATCCATTCTTTACGACCAAACCGGTCGGAGAGGGAACGGGCCTGGGTCTGTCTATCTCCCACGGCATCATTGAGGAGCACTCGGGCGATATCAGTGTGACGAGTGAAGTAGGCGCTGGCACCTGTTTCTCAATTTCTCTGCCCAAGACGGATATGCAGGCGGCGGCCTGATATCAGGGCGATAGATGGTCTATTGATCGGTAACGCGCTGGATCAAATCGGTAGTGCTCGCTGCCTTCCTGGCGCGTCCCCTCGCGTGAAAAAGTCAATTCGAGCACACCTTGTGCGCGCGGCGCCAGAAAACAGAATCCATCGCCGGTCTGCACCGGCAGGGTCGTCGATTCGACCCGGTATTGCCGGTGGTTACCAGTAGACGGGAAGCAATGCGCCCCGCGATAACTGAATGCGTCCTCCAGCCTGAATTGTGCCGGGACCGCATTGGCCAGCGCGTACGGGGCGTACAGCGCCGAGCAATGTGCCGAGGTGATCACTACTTCATTGTGCCCGTTGTGTATTTTCGCCTGTGTGACGCTGGCAAAATGCAAGTCGCCAGACAGGAATACGATATTGCGAATATTCTGATCCACGATAAACGCCAGTAACCGCATCAGGCTGTTTGGAAACCCGTCCCAGCTATCACTCTTCAATGTGCCGGCGGTAAACGGGTGATTGCCGTCCGGCTGTGCTTCGTCGGCGCAGCCTGGCAGATAACGTGGCAATAGTGCGGCAGGTGAGGCGATCAGTTTGACTTCGTCCGGTGTTTGCAGCGTTAGCCATTCGCAAAGATCATTGAACTGGATTTCACCCATGATATTCGCACGCCGCCAGTTGCCGGCGTGGCGGTGCTCGCGCTCCATGCGCGTGTTACACATGAATAACGGCATGCCTGCAGCGGTAAGCTCGTGATGCAGGTGTTTGTTGGCTCGTTGGTTGTAGCGCGTAGTATCACTCTGTGTTACGCCGCGGCCGAGTGTTTCTGTGGTGTCTTTGTCGTAGCTGTGCAGGCGCGCATCGAGGTAGTTTTGCAGGCCTAGCTCGTAGCGTTGGCGTCGCTCGCGGAAGTTTGCCTCGGTGGACTTTTCACAGACGGGCTCCCATCCCTCAATGATCTCGTGGTCATCCGGCACCGAGACGATCGGCAGTGACAGACGTGTGTTGTCGATGAATCGCAATAGACGCCCATAGGGCTCGCCGTAAGCCTCCCAGAGAAATTTGGAATCCCACAGACCGGCGCTGGGATCACTGTAGACCTGATCACCAAGTAGCAGCAGCGCATCGATTGTTCGGTCGATCTCGGCCTCGCGCAGTCGGTGCCAGTTGTGCAGGCCGAAATCCCGGTCGACGATGCTGGTGGGTAGCTGGCAACTACCAATCGCAATACAGTGTGGCCGCTCGATCATGCGCGGGTACTCGCGTCGTGGGATGGTAGAGGGGTCTGTTCGCAGGCGCGGTGGATTGGATAGTCACTTTCAAAGAAAAACTGCAACTCGGCGTTGTCGAACATCACCGGGTGTGATTTACGCTTCAGAGTGATGATGTAGTTGTCGTTTTGATCTGTCTGCAATTCGCGTGTCTCGACGACGTGCAGCCAACTGTCTGCGGCCTGGAGTTCCGGGGTGTAGTCGGCCAATACGAAGCTCTCCAGTATCGGCGTGCCGACATCGATCCAGACACCCAGTCGGGTTGGCGTGCGGTACATTCTCGCCGCGATGAGATCCTGCCGGTTGATGTGCACGGTCAGCGTATTCGGCTCTCGGTGCAGCGTGCCCTTGACGCGGTAACACACCGGCTGGGAAATCGGTTTTTCAGGCACCCTGGTGTGAGCAACTGCGCCTTGCTGGAGGTCGAGCCAGGCCACCAGGTCATCAAAAACTTTCTCCCGGGCATTGTTGGCCATGAAGACATCCTGGTGTCCGTACTCGTCTATCGGCTTGGCGATCGTCAGGGTGCTTTGCATTTCCTGTCGCGAAAAGATCTGTTCAAATTCCTTTAAGGCGCCGGGTTCGAACAGACTGTTTTCCTTACCGATGAACGCATAGGTTGGAAAGGTCCATTGGCGCTTAAGCGATTGGGCGATCGTTGATGAGGGTTGCAGATCCTTGCCCAGCCGGTCGGTCACCCAGCCCTGTCGGGCAAAGTGTATGGACTGGGAAATGGTCTGCAGGTTGAGCGGGCCGAACAGATCATCAATGTATTCCAGCGTATCGGGGGATACGTTCTCGATGTGAAAGGTGCGGGTGTAGAGCAGGTCGAGCCTTCGTCGTGTTCTCTGGTAGTCGATGTCTCGATACTCGCGTGTCTGCTCGACACTTTGCTCGCTATCGGGGTAGGGCAGTGTGCTGAGAATAAAGTCGGCGAGGTTTTCTCTAAAGCCGGGCTCGGCGCTGGTTTTTAGCTGATATTCTGTTTGCGGTAGAAACGTTTTCAGGTAGGCGCTCAGAAACGCTCGAAAACGACCCGCTTCGCGCAAGCGTATCACCGGTGGCACTTGCGACAGCACGGCACTGTTGATATGCCGATGCAGGTTCGGGTATTTATCCCAATTGCCCAGTATCGACATCGAAAACATCGCCGCCCCCATACAGTGGGCGACGACATTGATTTTCTCGAAACCGGTGACGCTGACGATGTGTCTGATCGCCTCGGGAATATCGGCGCCGGCGACGTCTTCAAAAGACCATGGATACAGGGCGCTGTCCATCGCACAGCTCGTTCGCATATCCAGTACCCAGACATCGTAGCCGCGGTGGTGCAGCATTTTCGCAAACGGCATTTTGAGTGTTTTGTGGGTAAACGTGGTGCCACTGGCGCTGTAACCGTGTAGCAGTAGCACGGGTGGTTTCGGGCTGGTCTGTCGATAGCGCGTCAGTCTGATGCTCACTGGCGTGCCGGGCGGTAACGCCATAACACGATCATCGGCAATGTAATCGACAACCGGCTGCCAGGCGACTTCCGCGTCGGGCAGTCCGGCGATGTTGCCCGGGTATCGTTGCGGGGTTCGCTGGCGCTCGACGTCGCTGGACTTTTTCTTTTTCGCAGGTGTTGGCTGGTAGGCTAAAAAATTACTGTACTGCAGTGGTAGCAGCATGCGCAGCAGATAACCCGACAGCCCAATCAGCGCGAGTTTGGTGTTGATCATCTGATCCTGTTTGGCCACTCGCAACAGCGGTACCCGCAACTGCGCCAACAGATCCAGATCCAGTGACAGCGGAGTGTTTGATCGCGCAGGGTCAAAGCCCGGCATGTTGATGATGGACATCTGCGAAAGCTGTCGCCACAGGTTGCGATGCTTGTCATCGTTGATGACCTTGCGACCGGATAACACGTGTTTTTCACCACGTCTGAGTGACTGCACCAGATCGGTTGGCAACTGCTCTGCCTGATCATCAATGAAATAGTGTGTGGCGTTGAGCCGATAACTCATATAACGCGTATCGGCCGCGTGCACCGCGGCAGCCAGATAGGGAATTGCATTGCCTGCGGTGTGACCGGAGAACATGCTCCGCACGCCGGCGCCGAGTAGCTCGAAAAAGAACTTTGTCAGTTTCAAAGCGCCGTAGTTGTTGCGCACCATTCGAAGCACGCGTGGCCACGGGGCACTCGCTTCACGATGAAAGACGTCGAGCTCGCCCGAGACCAGCAGGGTCACCTGGGCGTGGTTGGCCAAATATTGATCCAGGTGCGTCTGGTGCCGAAGCACGAGATCGAAGTGTTTGTCGTAGACGGTGTGTTTCAGGTCTTCGCGCCGCAGCGCAAACCCGCTGTTGTATCGATTGATGGCGCGCTCGTAGGTATCCGGATCGAAAATTCTGATCTGGCTGATGACGCCGGTCTTGTTCACGATGGCGTCATTGACTGGAATTCTGCTGTCGCTGTTTTCATCTTCAATGTACAGCGCCCGCGGATCGATCGGCCCCATACGCAATGTCACTTCGACAATCTTATCGACAGACTGGCAGGTGTCTGTGCCGGCGGGGCGATGAAAAAATGCGACGCGCCCTTTCATACGTTCGATCACGTCAAATGTCGTCGGTAGGTTACCCATGAACGATGAATGACTAAACCAGGGGCGCTCCTGCTGCTTTACTTCTGCCATGGCGGTGGATCGGGGGCGGCCAGTGATGCGGCGATTCAGGGTCGATTTGGGATCACGCAGGGCGCGCAGGGTCAGTGCGCTGATGGTCAGCGCCGGATTGGCCGCCAGGGCGGTTGGCACGATGGCGCCATCCAGCACGTACAGTCCATCGTGAACCTCGGCCACGGTCTGTGCTGCGGCATCAAATACGGCACCGTATTCATTCACCACACCAGACTCAGATTGTTCACCCATAATGCAGCCGCCCAATGGATGAACGGTGACCACTTCGTGCGGATTGTTGTCACCCAGTGCTCGCCCGATAAAACCCGGTAGTTGCCAGCCCGGTGTGGCGAACACCGGGCTGGTGTCGTGATTGTCTGGATTCCACAGGCGTTTGGTAGCCTGCCACAGTGATGAGGCTGGCGGGTTCAGCAATTGACGCAGTGCACGCATCTGACGCTTAAACAGCAGGTGTTTGCCGGCGTCGGCAAACTTCACGCGCAGATAACCATCACTGGGTTGATCTTCGATCGCCTGCCGGTCGAATGTTTCGAGTTCCAGAGAACCGCCGGCGCCATCATCGCCCATGATCGCGTAGATGCCCGTGTGCTGGGTGCCTGCGGCAGATTCCCTGGCTGGATCATCGCCGTAGCGGTGTTCGCTCGAATCCGCGCTTGCAAGCTCGCGAATACTTCTGACGATTGATGTGCCCACGCCAACAAAGGGTTGCAATGGCGCGGGTACGGCCATTTCCTCGATCAATAGATCCGGCACGCCGTCGGTTACTTCTCCCGGATCGTCTGGGCTGACGACGGCGCAGATTGTGGGGCCGATCCTGCGATCGTGTGGCGGCGTCTGCGGGTCCGCGACTGACAATGGTCGGGGGATACCGGATTTTTTATCCAGCCCCTGTGTATCGCAAAACGCGAGCATGTCTCCATTGGTCGAGAAGTGATCGCCCAGAGTCGCTGAGAATTTCAAATCGGCGGCTGTCGATCTTTTGAGAATTTCTGTGCTGCCCAGTGTGCCTGCACACAGCAATAGATTTCTGCAGTACACCGCATTGACGTTTGCACGCAGGTCACTGTGGTGCCCCGCCGGGCGATAGCCTGGATCGCGCAGTCGTAAATCGCGATTCGAATAGACGATGTGGACTACCCAAAGCGGCTGCCCCTGGCTGTCTGTGCCGCGTTCTGTTTTGAGTATCGTCGCACCGGTAAAGATTTTTGCGCCTTGATGCCCGGCCTGTTGCAGCAGGTTGGTATCGAGCGAGTTTTTGGCGTTGTGGTTGCAGCCGGTTGCACAGTCGCCACAGGCAATGCAACGCTGCTGAAAGACACCGGCCTGGTTCGGCCCGTCCTGCAGTGAAATCGTGATATCGGCCTCTTCGTACTCGAAGCCGTCGCGGCGCACTGCATGCTGGCGCAAAAACTCGGCCTTGCTCGCCACATGGCCGCAACTGTTTTTGCTGTAAATGTTGGGTACGCCTGCGCGCGTGCTGCCCAGCAGCGCTTGCGCATCTTCGTAGTAAGGTTGCAGTGATTCCAGTGTGACGCTGGCGGGCCAGCGCGCCTGATCGAACACTGAGGCCACCGGCTTGCGCATGACGCCGGCATTGATCAGTGAACCGCCGCCCAGTCCGTTGGCACAAACGGTACTAACGCCACCGTCGACGTGCACATCGAAAAGACCTTCGGGGTTGCCCGACGGGCCTTTGCTACCGGGTTTGCAGAGTCGAATATGGCCGATCAGCTCGGCGCTGTTGGCGGGAAACATGCCCGGTAGAAATTCGCTGCCGCGTTCGAACAGATAGACACTGGCATCGCTTTTCTGCGAAATTTCCGCCGCACTCAGTGAACCGCCATAGCCGCTGCCAACAATCAGATAATCTATCGGATTGTTAGGGGTTCCGCATTCGGTGTCATCGTGCAGCCCGGCCAGATAGGTCTCAAGACCCTGGGCCACCCAGTTCATCGCGTTACTGCTACTCATGATTCAGCTACTCCCTGCTTCCGGTTTGCGACTGCCATTGCGCACGATGGTAATTCAACTGCGGTGGTCTGACGCGATGTCAAACTCTCTGATGCCAGTGATTCCCGCGCCTATAATAGCGACAAAATCGCCCCGAATGTTCGCCGCGATCTTCGACGGGTGATCCACATAATCGGTGGTTTTCGAACCGCCGCAGGGTAGCGTGTCGCCGACTGAATTTCGCGCGCAGGGCCGATAATGCACTGCGCTCGTTATACAATGTAGATCTTGAGTTCTTCTCTACACCGTTCACTCTGACCGCGAGGCTCGTCTATTGTTTCTGGGACTTGATCTGGGCACGTCTGGCCTGAAGGCGTTGTTACTGGATGATGCGCAAACGATCGTTGGCACCGCCGAGGCCGCCCTGACGGTTCAACGCCCGCAGTTCGGCTGGAGCGAGCAGGATCCCGCCGCATGGATCACCGCGACAGAGCAGGCGCTGGATCAATTGCATCGCGAATGGCCTGCGCAACTGGCGGCGGTGCGCGGTATGGGTTTGTCGGGCCAGCAGCATGGCGCGACACTGCTGGATGCCGCCGATAAAGTGCTGCGCCCCTGCATCCTCTGGAACGATGTGCGCGCCCATCAGCAGGCGGCGCAGTTCAACGAGGATGCTGACTTTGCGACGATCTCCGGCAACCTTGTGTTTCCAGGTTTCACGGCGCCCAAGATTAACTGGTGTGAAGAACACGAACCGCAGATTCGTGCTGCCCTGGCTAAAGTGCTGTTGCCGAAGGATTATCTGCGCCTGTGGCTCACCGGTGAGCACGTGTCTGAGATGTCCGATGCGTCCGGTACCTCGTGGCTCGACATTGCCCATCGGCGCTGGTCGGATACCTTGCTCGCAAAGTCCGGGCTGGATGAGCGCCACATGCCGTCACTGGTCGAGGGCTCGGCAGTCAGTGGTCAATTGCGCGGCGCGCTGGCCGCTCGCTGGGGCATGGATGCATCTGTCGTGGTCGCCGGCGGGGCGGGCGACAACGCGGCGGCGGCGGTGGGTATGGGCACAGTCCAGCCCGGTGCAGCGTTTGCCTCGCTGGGTACTTCTGGTGTGTTGTTTGTCAGCAACGCTGAATTTCTGCCCAATGTAGCCAGCGCGGTGCATGCGTTTTGTCATACGCTGCCGCAGCGCTGGCACCAGATGGGGGTCATATTGTCTGCCACCGATTCGCTCAACTGGCTGGGTGGGGTTGTCGATCGCGATGCCAGTGCGCTCACCGGGGGCCTGGGCGAGTCTTTGCTCGCGCCGGGCAGTGTAAATTTTCTCCCTTATTTGTCCGGCGAGCGGACGCCGCACAACGATGCGCACACGCGCGGTGCCTTCACGGGCCTGACGACCAGCACCGGTCGCGATGAACTCACGCAGGCTGTGCTCGAAGGGGTGGCCTTTGCGTTTCGCGACAACCTCGAAGCGCTGCGGCAGGCTGGCACCCATTTGCAACGCGTCACCGCGGTCGGTGGCGGTTCGCGTTCGATCTACTGGCTAAAGTGCCTGGCTACGGCGTTGGAGTTACCGATAGACGTACCGCGCGATGGCGATTTTGGCGCCGCTTTCGGTGCTGCGCGCCTGGGTTTGCTGGCAGCCACCGGTCTCGATCCCGAACAGGTTTGCACGCCGCCGTCGATCGCCCGCACCATCGACCCCGATGCCGCGCAACTCCACAACTTCCAACAGGCCTGGCAACGCCACCGGGCCATCTATCCCGCCCTGAAAGGAGCAACTACTTGAGCAGCGGATTTTTTGGGGACACAGCGCCCATCGTCTATGAAGGGCCTGAAACCGAATCGGAACTCGCCTATCGTCACTACAACCCTGACGAGATGCTGCTGGGCAAGCGAATGGAGGACCACCTGCGGTTCGCCGTTTGTTACTGGCACAATTTCGTCTGGCCCGGCTCCGATCCGTTTGGCGGACAGACCTTCGAACGACCGTGGTTCGGCGACTCGATGGCACAGGCTAAACAAAAGGCAGATGTCGCCTTCGAGATGTTCACCACGCTGGGTGTGCCGTACTACTGTTTTCACGACGCCGATGTGCGTCCGGATGGGGCAGACTTTCGCGAGAACACCCGCAACCTTGAGGAGATCGTCGATTACTTCGCACTGAAAATGGAGCAGACCGGGCGCAAGCTGCTGTGGGGTACAGCCAATCTGTTTTCGCATCGGCGCTACATGGCCGGTGCCGCCACCAATCCCGATCCGGATATCTTCGCGTTTGCTGCCGCGACAGTCAAAACCTGTATCGATGCAACGCACAAGCTCAACGGCGAGAACTATGTCCTGTGGGGTGGACGCGAGGGCTACGAGACATTACTCAACACGCGAATTGGTCAGGAGCTCGATCAGCTTGGGCGATTTTTGAATCTGGTGGTTGAGTACAAGCACCAGATCGGGTTCAAAGGGGCCATTCTGATCGAGCCCAAGCCACAGGAGCCGACTAAGCATCAGTACGACTTCGACGTTGCGCATGTGTATGGATTTCTCAAGCGCTACGGGCTGGAGGGAGAGGTACGCGTGAATATCGAACAGGGTCATGCGATCCTCGCCGGGCACTCATTCGAGCACGAACTGGCGCTGGCCAATGCACTGGGCATATTTGGCTCGATCGATATGAATCGCAATGACTACCAGAGCGGTTGGGACACCGATCAGTTTCCAAACAACGTACCGGAAATGGCGCTGGCGTATTACCACATTCTGCAAGCAGGCGGCTTCGACAACGGTGGGACTAACTTCGATGCCAAGCTGCGGCGTCAGTCACTCGAACCGGACGATCTGCTGATGGCGCACGTCGGTGCGATGGACTGTTGCGCGCGTGGCCTGAAAGCGGCGGCCAGAATGATCGAGGACGGCGCGCTGTCTGATTTTATCGATCAACGCTACAGTGGCTGGGCGCAAAAAGACGCCAGGAAAATGCTCGATGGCGGCTTTACGCTTGCAGAGATTGCAGACTATGTGGAAGCGGAGAACCTGAACCCGCAACCGTGTTCCGGGCGACAGGAGATGCTGGAGAATCGCCTGAATCGCTACGTATAGTCACTGGATCGGGCGGGCGATTATCGCCCGCTGCTGGCTACGAAATAACAGACTGCCGCCACGCAGGGGTCACGAGCAGACTCATCTGATAAAGGGTACCTCAAACGGGCTAGCGGATCGCTGCTTTGACGACCATGCCCAGAATGTCGTCCATGATTGAGCCATCGCGATCGGCGTCCAGAAACGTGGCGAGGATGCCGCGATTTTGTGCAGGCGCGGCGTTCATATCGAAGATATTGGCGTTGTTGCGGCTATTGCCGCCACCGCCGAGCAGTTTCTTGCCCAGCGAACTCATCACCAGTGTCGCCAGTATCGGCAGCGCCTTTTTCAACAGTGCGCTGGAGAGGCCGGATTTTTTCGCGCCGTAGTTGGCCACGTTGCGGCTGACATCTTTGCTGCCGAAAATATGGCCGAGGATCGAATTGCCCTCGTCGACTGTGGCTGACTGCCCAAGCAGTGAGGTATCCTCGAGAAAGCGGCCGTGATTGCCCTTTTGCAGCGCGCCGATCAGATTGCCCAGACCGCCATCTGTCGCGCTGTTGTTCTGAATGCCACGCGCCAGTGCCGGTATCAGTTCAGAGGCGGCGCTTCGCGCTTCACCTTCGCCGACACCCAGCTGGCGCGCCAGTTCGCTGACAACAATCTGGCTATCGTTGCCGAGCAGTGAGTCTAGTAAATTCATTATTACGCTCCATATCGTTTGGGATTCCGCCCGCGCGGTGTACTTATTCGTGCCGGTCAAGTGTAACGGATGGCGGGTCATTCGTGTGATCAACCTGTCGGCTCCATCGCGTTGAGTCGTGGGCCAGCCGGCACAGCATCAGGGAGACGCCGTGCAACGAACCATCATGAAGTTCATCTGGGCGCACTCGCGGCGCGAGCAGTTGATCGCGCTGGCGCTGACGCTGATGTCGTTTCCGATATTGTATTTGTCGCTCGAGTTGCCGAAACGAATCGTCAATGACGCGATATCTGATGCCCAGACACGCAGCGTGATGGGGGTCGAGTGGGGTCCCTACGGCTATCTGCTGTTGCTGAGCTTCGCACTGCTGGCGCTGGTGATCGTCAATGGTCTGTTCAAGATGCGGATCAATACCTACAAGGGCATCATCGGCGAGCGGCTGGTTCGGCGGCTGCGCTATTTGCTGGTCGATCGGGTGCTGCGATTTCCACTGGCGCGTTTTCAGCGAGTATCTCAGGGGGAGATTATTGCCACCGTGATCCCCGAGACCGAGCCACTGGCCGAGTTCTGCGGTGAGGCGATCGCACTGCCGTTTTTTCAGGGCGGCACACTGCTGACCATTCTGCTGTTCATGTTTATGCAGAACCCGCTGCTGGGCGTGGCGTCAATCGCGCTGATTCCGTTGCAGCTCTCCATCATTCCCAAGCTCCAGCGGCGCGTCAATTCGCTGAAGAAGGAGCGCGTCAAACGGGTGCGGGTGTTGTCGCAGCGTTTGGGCGAGTCCGTTACCGGAATCCGGGAAATCAGAGCGCAGGGCACACGGCGCTATCAATTGGCAGAGTTCTCTTTTCGATTGGGTGAGTTGTTCCGTATCCGTCTGGATATCTTTCATACCAAGTTCTTAATGAAGTTTTGAACAACTCGATCGGTCAGATGACGCCCTTTTTGTTCTACGCCATTGGCGGCTATCTGGTGATCAGGGGGGATCTGACACTCGGGGCGCTGGTTGCTGCACTGGCCGCATACAAGAATATTCTCGGTCCGTGGAAAGAGCTTCTGAATCACTATCAGCGTCAGCAGGATGCGGCGGTCAAGTACGAGCAGATTATCGAGCAATTTCAGCCACCGGATCTTATCGCGGAAAAGAATTTCCAGCCGACACTGGTCGACGACCAACACGGCCTGACGTTGCAACTGGACCGAATCTCATGCGCGAGTGAGCAGGGCGAGCGGCTGTTTGGCGGGCTCTCGCTTGCACTGGTGCCAGGCTCGTCGACGCGCATTCTGGTGGACCATACCGCCAGGCGCACAGCGCTTGCACATATCCTGTGCGGTCTTCGACCCGCCGACAGTGCGGGGTGACGCTCGATGGCCATGCACTGGCTGATCTGTCCGAGCGCGACGTACATTCGCGCAGCGCCTATGTCGGGTCGGAGCCTTTTATGTTCAATCGGGCGATTACCTACAATCTGGGTTATGCCCTGAACCATAGTCCACCGGCGCTGGAAGAGCGAGACGACGAAGAGCGGGCGCAATTGACAGAAGCCGAGGCGGCCGGTAGCACCGACTGGTTCGACGAGTCGTTTAGCACAATCTGGACGGACTTTGGCTTGCTTGGCGTGGACTCGTGGCCCGATGCGGTGCCACAGATGATGGATGTGTTGAACGTGGTCGGCGTGGTGGAGACGGTCGCCGATCGATCGAAGATGGAAAAATTTGATGCCGTCGAGTGGGAGCAGAAACTCAATCGCGAGGGGTTTGCCGCAGAATTACTGCACGCCAGAAAGCTCACGCGCGAGCGCATAGAAAATCGCGGGCTCGGTCATCTGGTATCGGGGTTTGATCGATCGATGATTAATCCCTGGTCAACCTATGCAGAGAATATCTTGTTTGGGGTGACAATCATTGGCGGGTTTACTACACGCGACATGGCCCAATCCGAAGTGCTGCGCGGCGGTCTGCAACAGGGCGAGTTGTACGACAGTGCGGTTGCCGTGGGTAGCGCTGCAGTCAGTGCACTGCTGATGCTGCACCACAACCTGCCATCTGATCACGAACTGGTCGTGCGATTTTCACTCGACGATCCGGATCAGATTGAAGAGATAGGGCGCGCCGCCGATTGGCTCGCGGGCGAGCCCTCAGCCGCACAGCGAGAACAGGCAGAGATCATTATGATCTCGGTGTTTCTGAATATTGTGCCTGGTACGTTTAATCTGGTCGTGATACCCGATGACATCGAGCAAAAAGTATTGGTTACCCGTGAGCTGTCGCTGGCCTATACCCGGCAGATGAGCCTGGAGAACTTTCGCGAATTTGATCAATCGGCCTACAACCCGGGTTTGTCGGTGTTCGACAACTTCATTTTTGGTCGCATCAATCATCGTGAACCCGATGCGTATAGCCGTTTGCGCGCGATTGTTGATGAGGTCGTGCGCGAAGTTGATCTGTACGAATTGTTGATGATTCTGTTTTTTGCCAATTCCGAATCCGGCATCGGCGGCAGCCGTTTACCGGAGGGCGCGCGGCACCGAATCGCACTGGCGCGCACGCTGCTCAAAAGGCCGGATATTATCGTGTTGCACGATGCGCTGCCGCGTTATTCAAAGCGCGACCGTCAAGTGGTCATTGAGCGTATTCGCGCACATTTGCCGCAATCGGCGATTGTCAGCCTGAGCGACTCGGCGAGTGCGGACGAAGGTTTTGTCGATCGCTATGTGCTGGATGAGAGTGGCCTGCGCCCGGAGCAGACAGGCGTATTGCCAGCAAGCACTTCGCAGGCCGCAGCGTCGTCGGATCAGTCGCTGCTGTCGGTGATGGGCAATGTGGTGGAACTGGCGGCGCTCAGTGAAGCGCAGAAGACCATGTTATCGCTGGAGTCGCAAACCATTCACGTATCGCCGGGTGACGTGATTTATGACGTTGGCGATGAAGCGAGCCACGCCTATGTGTTGCTGCAGGGCAGTGCACAGTTGCAAAGCCGTGGTGCCGATGGCGTAACAGAAAGTCGTGATGTGCCAAGTCGCTGCCTGATCGGAGATCTGGAGGTGTTGGCGAAAATGCCTCGTGCCAGCACACTGCAGGCGCTGGACGATTGCGAATGGATACAGCTTGATGGTGCGGTGCTGAGTGATGCACTACGGCAGAATCCGACACTTGCGCAGGATTTTCTGCAGCGGGTAGCTGGTCTTGCGGCGGCGCGGGAGTTCGCCGGTTAAGGTATGCGTCGGCCGCGGGCGGTTGCCCGCGGCCGACTTTCTTTTAAGCCGGGCCAGATTAAAGCTGGGCGAGAATCTGATCGGCTGAACTGACCTCAACGGCGGCGGCTTCTTCGACATTGACATTCTTCACCACGCCGTTGTCGACGATCATTGAATAGCGCCGTGAACGAACCCCAAGGCCGCGAGCGGTCAGGTCGAATTCGAGGCCAAGTGCCTTGGTCCACTCGGCGCTGCCATCGGCGGCCATGATCAGGTTTTCACCGTTCTGGCTCTTGCCCCAGGCGTCCATGACAAATACATCGTTCACCGAGACGCAAACCACGTGGTCGACACCCTTGGCGACCAGATCATCGTAACGCGCGACGAAGCCGGGCATATGTGTCTCTGAGCAAGTCGGGGTGAAGGCGCCGGGAACGCCGAAGACCACGACTTTCTTACCGTTGAAGAGCTCGTCAGTGGTGAGCGCTGCCGGACCTTCCGAGCCCATGTGGGTGAGGGTGCCGGATGGGATTTTGTCGCCTGCCTTTACGGTCATGTCGAATTTCCTCTAGGAGTGGATAGGAGTAGCGTGCGAATGGAAACATAGTGTTGCGAATCGGTAAAGCAATTACTTGCCGACCTCAATTCGCGTCGAGTCGCTGCGACTCGACCAGACGGATCGCTACAACTCCAGCAGTGCCTGAATTTTTTCGCGTTCGCGTTGACCGTCTTCGTAACCGAGCTCGATCAGTTCGCGGCAAAACGCGGAATCGAACAACAGGTAGCTCGTCAGCGGCCGGCCCTCTTTGGCCATCGCGCCGATGCCGCTGAGCAGCACTTTCATCGTGCGCGGAAACGCGGCGGTGTGTCGCGCGACGATACTGCGAATATCCCGGCTGGGAGAGATCACCAGAAACTCGACCGGCCGCAACAGCGAATTGCCGTGGCGGAACGTCTCGCGGCGCGTTTTCGAGAGCGCAAAGTTGATTCGATTCAGCCGTTCAATATCTGAGTCGAGGCGATCCATGAAGAGTGTGTCGAACACGTAGCCTGTGATCTGGCCAAGCGATGGATACTGTGGTTTTTGCTGCACCGCAGGTGGGGTATCCAGCGTGGGGTTGCGCACACTGATCACCAGCAGTTTGTTGGCGCCCAGGTGCAGGGCGGGGCTCAGTGGCGCGGATTCGCGCATCGAGCCATCGCCGTGATAGTCGTTGTCGATTCTCACCGCCGGGAACACCACCGGTATCGCGATGGATGCCATCAGATGGTTGATCGCGAGCCGCGTCGGCACACCAAAGCGACGGGTGCGTTCCCAGCCTTCAAGTTCTGGCTGACCCTCAAAATGGGTGATCGATGTGCCCTGGGCGTAGGATGAGCTGGTAATGCCCAGCGCCTGCAGATGGCCGGTCTCGATGCACTGTCGCATGCGCGCGAGATTGACGTGATTTTCCAGCAGGCTGCGCAGCGGCGAGTTGTCCAGCAGCGAGCGCGGCGGAGACTCCATCGACCCACGGCTGGCGAACGACCACATCCAGGCGGCGCCGGTTTTGAATGCGGTGGAGGCATCGGTGCGCACCACCATATCCATATGCAGGTTTTTCCACATCCCCTCTAGCCGTCGCATGCCATCGGTGTAATTGCTGGAACGACTGGCCACCATGCTGGCGTTCAGCGAGCCCGCCGACGTGCCGGTGACAACGGGAAATGGCGATGCGCTGGCCGTGGGCAGCAGTTCCTCAATCGCTTTGAGCACCCCGACCTGATAGGCACCGCGTGCGCCACCACCTGGCAGAATCAAGCCGACGTTGGGCTTTTCAGCCGCAGGTTTCTTGGAAAACCAGTGGTAGATGTTCATCGCGGAAAAACGTTTGCGTCAACAGCGCAGGTTTGACAGGCGGGGATGGGTATCAAGGGGTGTAATCGCAGATTCCGCTGGAGCGTCAAAAGGGTGTGCGGGCCGCGTTAGGCAAACGGGAGTCGTCTGCTTCAGTGCACGCGGCGTAGTGCTACGCCGCCTGACATTGTATGGCTCCCCGGGACGGGCTCGAACCGCCGACCCAGTGATTAACAGTCACTTGCTCTACCGACTGAGCTACCGGGGAATTAAGCGCGGAATGTTAACTCGGCAATGCGCTATCGTCAACCAGATTGTTTATCGGAAATCGCATCACCCATGCGCTGCATGGCTTTTTGCAGATTTTCCATACTGGTGGCGTAAGACAGTCGCACGTGACCTTCGGTACCGAATGCCGAGCCGGGCACCACGGCGACACCGGCGGTATCAAGCAACCATGAGGAAAATTCCACGTCATTGCCCATATCGCTGATGCTGTCGATGGCACCCTGCACACTCGGGAAAGCATAGAATGTTCCATCACCCTGGATCGCGGACACGCCCGGCATCGCGTTGAGTTGTTCGACGACGAAGTCGTGGCGTTGCCGAAAGGCTGTCAGCATCTCGGCGATGCAGTCGTTGCCACCGGTCAGTGCTGCCACCGAGGCCCATTGCGAGATCGACGTCGGGTTGCTGGTGCTCTGCGACTGGATCTTGCGCATCGCACCGATGATTTCGTTTGGGCCGCCGGCGTAGCCGATGCGCCAGCCCGTCATCGAATAGGCCTTGGACACGCCGTTCAGTACCACCGTGCGATCGGTCAGGTCGGGGCAGGCATTGAGAATGTTTGAAAACCCTTCGTCGTTCCAGACGATGTGTTCGTACATATCGTCGGTCGCGATGATAACGTTCGGGTAGCGTCGCAACACCTCACCCAGATCGGCAAGTTCGGCGGCGGTGTAGGATTTGCCACTCGGGTTCGATGGGCTGTTGATCACCAACAGGCGCGTTTTGTCGCTCAGCGCGTCATCCAGTTGCGCGGCTGACATTTTGAATCCATCGTCCTGGCTGGTTTCGACGAATTTCGGCACCGCACCCGCCAGCAGCGCGATATCGGGGTAAGAGACCCAGAAAGGCGCCGGTATCAGTACTTCGTCGCCATCGTTCAGCAGCGCCTGGGCCAGGTTGTAGAAGCTTTGCTTGCCGCCACAGGAGACCAGAATCTGAGATGGCTCGTAGTTGATGTCGTTGTCGGCGCTGAATTTTTCTATAATGGCGCTTTTCAGCTCAGGCACGCCGTCCACGGCGGTGTATTTGGTCTTGCCGTCGGCGATCGCGGTAATGGCAGCCTGTTTGATGTGCTCCGGGGTGTCGAAGTCGGGCTCGCCCGCCCCCAGCCCGATCACATCACGCCCCTGGGCGCGAAGATTGGCCGCGAGGGCAGTCACTGCCATCGTCGGCGAGGGCTTGACCTGGTCAAGCTTTGCTGCAAGTTTGATCGCCAATGTTGTTTTCCGTTGAGTGTGCGTGCGCCGGGTGGGAAGTGTGTGCAGGGGTGCACGAATCGGCGCGGCCAATCCCAAATTCTATCCACGACGCGTGCCCATGTCCAAGCCTTTCAAGATCGATAACAAGTTCGACCCGGCTGGCGATCAGCCGGCTGCCATCGAGGCACTGATCGATGGTCTGGAGTCGGGGTTGGCGTTTCAGACGCTGCTCGGTGTGACCGGATCCGGCAAGACTTTCACGGTCGCCAACATCATCGAAAAGCAGCAGCGCCCGGCGATTGTGCTGGCGCCCAACAAGACGCTGGCCGCGCAGCTATACGGCGAGATGAAAGAGTTCTTTCCGAATAATTCGGTCGAGTATTTTGTCTCCTACTACGATTACTACCAGCCCGAGGCCTACGTCGTCGCATCGGATACGTTTATCGAAAAGGATTCGTCCGTTAACGAACACATCGAGCAGATGCGCTTGTCGACGACCAAGGCATTGTTCGAGCGGCGCGATGTGATCATCGTAGCTACAGTCTCGTCGATCTACGGCCTGGGTGATCCGCAGGCGTATCACAAGATGGTGCTGCATCTGGAGCGCGGCAACATCGTCGATCAACGCGAGCTGCTGCGACGTCTGGCTGAGCTGCAGTACAAGCGCAACGATATGGATCTGACCCGCGGCACCTATCGGGTGCGCGGTGAAATCATCGATATCCACGCGGCGGAGTCAGACCGCGAAGCTGTGCGGGTGGAGCTCTTTGACGATGAAATCGAAAACCTGTCGTTCTTTGACCCGCTGACGGGCGAGGTGCTGCGCCAGGTGCCGCGCCTGACCGTCTATCCCAAGACCCACTACGTCACCCCGCGCGAGACGCTGGTGCGGGCGGTCGATGAAATCAAAATCGAATTGAAAGATCGGCTCGAGGCGCTGCGTGCCACGGACAAGCTACTGGAGGCGCAGCGTCTGGAGCAACGCACGCTGTTTGATCTGGAAATGATCAACGAGATCGGCTTTTGCTCGGGGATTGAAAACTATTCACGGTATCTGTCTGGCCGCGCAGCCGGAGAGCCGCCGCCCTGTCTGTTCGACTACATTCCGTCCGACGCGATACTGTTTATCGACGAGAGCCACGTCACCGTGCCGCAGCTGGGGGGGATGTACAAGGGCGATCGCTCGCGTAAGGAAAATCTGGTCGCCTACGGCTTTCGCCTGCCGTCGGCGCTGGACAACCGGCCGCTGCGCTTCGACGAATTCGAACAACTGGCGCCGCAGACGGTGTTTGTGTCCGCAACGCCAGGCAACTACGAAAACCAGCATACTGGCCAGGTGGTCGAGCAGGTGGTGCGCCCCACCGGCCTGATCGATCCGGAAATCGAAGTGCGCGACGTGGCCACCCAGGTCGATGATCTGCTGTCGGAGATCAATCTGCGTGTGGCTGCCAACGAGCGCGTGCTGGTGACTACCCTGACCAAGCGCATGGCCGAAGATCTGACCGATTATCTGTCCGAACACGGCGTGCGGGTGCGCTATCTGCACTCGGACATCGACACCGTCGAGCGCACCGAGATTATTCGCGATCTGCGCCTGGGCGAATTCGATGTGCTGGTGGGTATCAACCTGTTGCGCGAGGGTCTGGATATGCCCGAGGTCTCTTTGGTTGCCGTGCTCGATGCCGATAAGGAAGGGTTCTTGCGTTCGGACCGATCACTGATCCAGACCGTTGGGCGAGCGGCGCGAAATATCCGCGGCAAGGCGATCCTCTACGCCGCTTCGGTAACAGATTCCATGCAGCGCGCGATGGACGAGACCGAGCGCCGGCGCGAGAAACAGCGGAACTTTAACGAGCAAAACGGAATCACACCCAAGTCTGTCGTCAAAAGCATTACCGATATTATGGAGGCCGGGCAGGGGGCTCCGAAAGCGGTCGCCAAACGTCGCGCGCGGATCGCGGCGGAGACGCAGGAATTTGCCGCGCTGTCGCCATCGGAGGCTGCACGCAAGATCAAAGCGATGGAGAAACAGATGTTCGCCTGTGCCAAAGAGCTTGAATTCGAGCAGGCCGCCGCTATCAGAGATCAGATAGATTTGTTGCGATCGGTCACGCTTGGTCCGGAAACTGTTTGATTCTGATACAATAGCGGGCTTCCTTCGGTGGTCCAATTCGGCCGTGCACCGACTGCGCGACCCCGCCCGCAACCGCGCCGCACATCCCGCACCGAGACTCGGTCGGACAGCATTCAATCAAGGGTAGACAAGCATGTTGCAAGCATATAGAGAACACGTAAAAGAGCGGGCGGAGCAGGGCGTTGTACCGCAGCCGCTGGATGCCGCTCAGACCGCGGAGCTGGTAGAGCTGCTAAAGGCGCCGCCGGCCGGTGAGGAAGACACGCTGCTGGAGCTGCTGTCGCAGCGCGTACCCGCTGGTGTCGATGAGGCCGCGTACGTCAAGGCCGGCTTTCTGGCTGCCGTTGCGCGCGGTGAGGCAAGCTCGCCACTGGTCAGCAATGTCGAGGCAGTCGAACTGCTGGGTACCATGCTCGGCGGCTACAACATTCACCCGCTGATCGAATTTCTCGATGACGCGGAACTCGCCGACGCCGCGGCCGCAGCCCTGAGCAGAACCCTGCTGATGTTCGACGCTTTCCACGACGTGCGCGAGAAAATGGAAGGCGGTAATGCCCACGCCAAAAAGGTCATGCAATCGTGGGCTGACGCCGAGTGGTTTCAGGCCAACGAAGAAGTCCAGAAAAAAATCACCCTCACCGTGTTCAAGGTGCCGGGTGAAACCAACACCGACGATCTCTCGCCGGCGGTCGATGCCTGGTCCCGCCCGGATATCCCGCTGCACGCGCTGGCCTTTCACAAGTTCCCGCGCGAGAACTTCACCGACAAACCGCTGGAGACTATCGAAGAGCTGAAAAAGAAAGGCCATCCGGTCGCCTATGTGGGCGATGTGGTCGGCACTGGCTCATCGCGCAAGTCCGCCACGAACAGCGTGTTGTGGCTGATGGGCAACGACATCCCGAACATCCCCAACAAACGCGAAGGCGGTTTTGTGCTCGGCACTAAAATCGCGCCGATCTTCTTCAACACCATGGAAGATGCGGGTGCACTGCCGATCGAGGTAGACGTCTCTGGCATGGAGATGGGCGATGTGATCGATGTCTACCCCTATGATGGCAGAGTTTGCAAGCACGGCACAGACGACATCGTCGCCGAATTTGAACTGCGCTCCGAGGTGCTGCTCGACGAAGTCCGCGCTAACGGCCGAATCCCCCTGATCATTGGCCGCGGTCTGACCGATCGTGCGCGCGAAGCCATGGGGCTTGAGCCAAGCACCGTGTTCTCGCGTCCGGGTGCGACCGAGAGTTCCTCGAAAGGCTATACATTGGCGCAGAAAATGGTTGGTCGCGCCTGTGGTGTGGACGGCGTTCGCGCAGGGCAGTACTGCGAACCCACCATGACCACCGTCGGCTCGCAGGACACCACCGGTCCAATGACACGCGACGAACTGAAAGATCTGGCCTGTCTGGGTTTTTCGGCCGATCTGGTGATGCAGTCATTCTGTCATACCGCCGCCTACCCGAAACCGATCGACGTCGACACCCACCATTCGCTGCCCGATTTCATGATGACCCGCGGTGGTGTGTCGCTGCAGCCCGGCGACGGCATTATCCACAGTTGGCTCAATCGCATGCTGCTGCCTGATTCCGTTGGCACCGGTGGTGACTCACACACCCGTTTCCCGATGGGGATTTCCTTTCCGGCGGGCTCGGGGCTTGTCGCCTTCGCCGCCGCCACTGGCGTGATGCCACTAGATATGCCCGAATCCGTTCTGGTGAGATTTAAAGGCAAGATGCAACCTGGTGTCACCCTGCGCGATCTGGTCAACGCCATCCCTTATGCCGCGATTCAACGCGGCCTGCTCACGGTTGAAAAGAAAGGCAAGAAGAACGTCTTCTCCGGGCGCGTGGTAGAGATCGAAGGGCTGAACGATCTAAAACTGGAACAGGCTTTTGAACTGGCCGACGCCACGGCCGAACGCTCGGCCTCGGGCTGCACCATCAAGCTCGATAAAGAACCCTACATCGAATACATGACATCCAACGTCACCCTGCTGCGCTGGATGATCGAGCAGGGTTACGGCGATGAGCGCACGCTGGAACGCCGCGCGCGCAAGATGGAAGAGTGGCTGGCGAATCCGGTGCTGATGGAGGCCGACGCCGATGCCGAATACTTCGAGACCATCGAGATCGATCTGGATCAGATCAAAGAACCGCTGCTGGCCTGCCCGAACGATCCGGACGACGTGAAGCCGCTGTCGGAAGTGGCGGGCGAAAGCATCGATGAAGTCTTCATCGGCTCTTGCATGACCAACATCGGTCACTACCGCGCCGCCGGCCGCCTGATCGAAAAATCCGGCGACTACCTGAACACCGTTCTGTGGATTGCACCGCCGACCCGCATGGACGAACATCAGCTCAAAGAAGAGGGCTACTACAACATTTTCGGTCGCGTGGGTGCGCGCCTGGAAATGCCCGGCTGCTCGCTGTGTATGGGCAATCAGGCCAGAGTTCGGCCCGGTGCGACTGTCGTCTCTACCTCTACTCGAAACTTCCCCAACCGCCTGGGGCAGGATGCGAATGTCTATCTCGCCTCGGCAGAGCTGTCCGCCGTCGCGGCGGTGCTCGGCAAATTGCCCACGGTAGAGGAGTACATGTCATTCGCCAAAGATCTCGATTCCATGAGTGACGAACTCTATCGATATCTCAACTTCAACGAGATAGAGAACTTCCAGAAGGCCGCGGATGATACCAAGGTGAAGTTCAAAAACATCACGGTGACTGTGGCAGCCTAAAGGCAATTGCTGTACCGGAGGCGGGCGGGCGCAGCGTCAATGCTGTTGCCCGCTTCTTATAGCGGGTTGCGATGGAGGCGCGTTACCGTGGAGAATCAACCGCCGTGATGCAGCGCAGATGGTTCGCTTTGATGCAGGCGCTCGAGTTTGCGCCTAACGAGTCGACTCACAATGATCTGATTGCCGCTTACGGCCAGCGGCATCGCAAGTATCACAACATCGATCATCTCATTGCAGTGCTGGATACACTGCAATCGATAAGTGACCAGGCAAAAGATGCCAATGCGATAGCGTTGGCTCTGTGGTTTCACGATGCGGTATACAAGATTTTCTCCAAGACCAATGAACTCGATAGTGCCGTGCTCGCGCGTAAGTTTGTGAACGCCAATAGCGGCAACCTGGCGCTTGCCGATTGCGTCTACTCACACATCATGGCGACAGAGCACAACAGCGTGCCTGCGGATACGGATGCGCAGTTGTTAGTCGATATCGATCTTGCGATTCTGGGTAGAGACGCCGTTGTCTATGATCAGTTCGAGGCCAATATCCGTAAAGAATACCGATACGTACCCTGGCCCGTGTACCGCAAGAACCGAATCGCGATTCTGCAGGGATTTCTGAACCGAACACAAATCTATTCGCACAAGCACTTTGTCGAGAATTTCGAACAGGGCGCCAGAGCCAATCTGGCCCGGGCGATTCAGCAGCTTCAGAACGCATAGCGGCAAGGCGAATCAAACATCGGGGGTGCCCGTTTGTCCCGAAGATTCGATAGACAGGCCAGCTTTCGCAATAGCATAGTGGGCGCGCAGGCAGCCCGATAGCGCAGCCAATGCAGCACACGCGAATGGGCATGGCACAATAGCGGACATCGATCACTGCAATCGCTAGCGGAGCATCCCTTGTCAAAACATGGTTACGAATCGGGCCGTTTGAACCTGCCGTTTGTTGGCATCTGCACCTTTGGTAAATACCCCTACGTTGAGGATTGGGATGCGATAGACGCTGACGTGGCAGTGTTGGGTGCGCCCTATGACTTTGGTTGTCAGTGGCGCTCCGGCGCGCGTATGGGACCGCGGGCTATACGCGAGGCGTCGACCCTGTTCTCGTTTGGTCACGCCGGAGCCTATGATCACGAAGATGACGTGACCTATCTGGATCCTGCCAAAGTCACCATTGTCGATATAGGCGATGCCGATATCGTGCACACTGACACCATGAGGAGTCACGCCAATATCGAATTTGGCGTGCGCAAGATCCTGAGCGCTGGCGCGCTGCCCGTCGTGCTCGGTGGCGATCACTCGGTTAATATCCCCTGTATTAACGCATTCGACGATCAGGAGCCGATACACGTCGTGCAGGTCGACGCGCACCTGGATTTCGTTGACGAGCGACACGGCGTGCGCTATGGCCATGGCAACCCGATGCGACGTGCAGCCGAGAAACCTTATGTCACCGGGCTGAGCCAGATCGGCATACGCAACGTATCCTCCACGGCTAAAGACGGCTACGTCGATGCGCGCGAGATGGGATCAGACATCCAGTCCGTTCGCCAGCTCCGCGCTATGGGCATTGATGCGATGCTCGAACGCATACCGGCCGATGCGCGATACTATCTGACGATAGACATCGATGCGTTCGATCCGTCGATTGCACCGGGAACGGGTACACCCAGTCACGGCGGATTTCATTACTACGAAGTGCTGGAACTGCTGGCAGGCCTTGCTAAACGTGGCCCGATTGTCGGTATCGATCTGGTGGAAGTCGCGCCCGACTACGATCAAACCGGATCGACGTCGACGTTGGCTGCGCAGTTGTTGATGAATGTGATTGGACGGGTGTTACATCAGCGCGAGTGAATATCCGTCTTGGCGTTTTGTCTGGAGAGACTTTATCTGTTTCAGATTTCTGTTGAAACTCTATCGCCTGATAAGCAAACAACTGCCTAAGGGCTGCGATGTGCGGTCCAGTATTGGGCCGAAAAGTTGCCCGTCCTGGCCATGATAGCCAGGTTGTCGTTGTTGTAAGTGTCTATGGAGTAAACTTCCCCCAGGAAACGATTAGATAGACGGAATTTTCCTCCGCCCTCTGGTATGCAGCGCCAATGCTGCCCGAAATTTGTCCCTCCTGGCTGAGGGCTAATGAAGTAATCGTTTTTGGCGAGATAGTTGATGTCCAAAAAGCTGTTGCCGGTGCGCGTGCGTAGGGCAAAGTATCCCTTGCCAACGGGCTCGAACCGTATTTCCTGTTTTGCGAGTGTGGCAAACCAGGAGCGTTGTGCCACCATGGCTATCGAGCCGAACATCGTCAGGTAGCCACCCTTCCAGTGAGACCATTCATTGCGTAGTACAAGCCAGGTATTGATTGGGGCGGGGCATCTTGCAGCCAAATAGGAGCCGTCGGCGTACGGGCGAATGGACTTTATGTCGGGTTGATGCTGGGTAATCATTTGTGCGCGACGGGTGACCATTGAAAGCAGGGAGACAGCAACTTCAAGATCAGAGGCTGTGTCCAGTAAGTCCGCAGTCGGTTCCCTGGGGAGTAGCCGAATCCCCTCGCGTAAATCTGATGTCATGCTGCGCAATGCACGAGAAAGGCTATCCAGTCTTGCGGCGACATTGCTTGGATTGGGGCCGAGTCTGACTTGTGGCGGATCGCTAAAACGCTGGTTGGTGTAAAAACGGGCAGCGGCTTGCAGAACGCTGGAATATTTGTCGAGCGTGTTGTAGGTACTTTGAAGATCGCGTGCCAGAGTGGTCAGGTTGGTTCTTGCAGCCTCAATGTTGTTGGTTTGACGCCTATCGAATGCAACATCATCAAAGAATGCAGCGTTCGCGGCGCGGCACACGCGTTGTAGATCTTTTTTGTGACTGTCGACTGTTTCTATCAGTACTGGCAATCCGCGATTGATTAGGGGGTAGAAACTGAACCAGTGACTGGCTTCGGTGAAAAGTTTTATGCGTGAGGGAAAGCGGTCGAATCGCCTTACCAATGTGGACGTTCCATAGTCCAGGTGGTCCCGGCCCAGGCGAAAGGAAAGGTCGGCTATATTGTGCCAATCACTGTTCCGCAAACCAGGATCGGTGACCGCTGCACGTGTTTTAGGCTCGCAGTCAGCTACCGCTACGGCAGAATAAAGGAAGGTTAGCAAGAGCAACGCATAAATTTGCCTCATCAATCCAACCCTTTAAGCTTTAGGGTCAGGTGCAGAGCTGTGGCGGATCGCAGTTCTTCTTTGGCTCCTTTTTCCAACGTGATTAGCCAATCAGTGAACGGGGCTGGTCGGTGCGTACGGAAAGGTTTACGGGTTGTGATACCGCGAATATCGTATTCGAACGGAACAGAAACCGCTTCACCGGTAAAGATCACCTGTTCACCGCGCCCGCGATCGGTGAAGCTGCCGGTCGAACTCAATAAAAAGCCGATCGTGTTGCTCGGGTGGACGCCATCGAGCCGCAATTCAATTTCGACCAGTCGGATGCGTGTATAGGGTCTATCGCTGACATCCTGCAGACTCAGTGGCCAGAGAACAGCCTTGCCTTCGATTAGATTTTCAATTTCGCTCGGCTCGCGGAGCGTGATCGTGTTCTCGAAGTCAACTTCGTGATCGTCCACCAGCTTTTTCAGATTGGCAAGGTCAGTGTCAAGTCCGGCGAGCGTGCTGGCGTGCTGTGAAGCGGTTCTTTGCAGTGCAATTGGCGTTGCAGGTAGGGTGAATGATTCGAAGTACTGTGCTCGGCGAAAGCCATAACTTGCAACGAAGAACGATCGTGCAGCGACGTCAAGCTCAAGTTCAAGCTGGGTGCGTATGTGTGCATTGAGCGTTGCCCGGTCCTGCATTTTATCCGCCAGATCGCGACTTACGGCGCGTTTCTCGATCTGCACGCAACGTTGCAGTAGTAGTGTGGCGATTTCGTGATTGTTGCCATCAATAGCTGCTTGATGCTCGGCCATGGCGCGACCAAAAATAGCCATTTTTTGCACTGAGGTCTTGTACGCGGTTGCTGCTTCGCGAATGCCAGCTGCAACCTCGTTGTCATTGATGACTCGATCTAGATTATTGATGGTTTCTATCTCCATCGCATCCCATGCCGCACGGGCGTCGATAATGCCTGGTTTTTCTGCGAGACTACGTAGTACATCGTTGAGCGCTGTGGTGACATCTGCCAGATCTTCTCCGGCGCCACTGGCCGAGAGAATTGTTGACGAAGCTGACTTAATAGTGATTGCAGCCTTAGTCAAACTTTCAAAGCTGTCCTTCATATCAGATTTGTGTTTCCACAAGAACGTTACTGGCAGCTTAAAAAGGAACATTAGGTTTTTGACGTGCTGGGCGAGCTTCATACCCTTTTTGAATTTCATTCCTTCCTTCATCGTATCGACCAAGCCCTTCACTCCGTTGATGTCCTTCTTTGCAGAGGCGGTTGGATCGGCCGGCACGCCCATGCAGATGGCTGCGATTGAGGCACCTAGCGTGACAACACCTATTGCTATCTCAAATGAGGCGTTTACGATTTTGTCAATTTTGTCTAATTCAACTTGTAACTGCAGGTCGATCTGATCCAGCTCAGATTGGAACTGATGGTCCTGTACCGCCTTTGCCGCGGTTTCCAGTGCGGCCTGGAGACGAGGAATGCGATGCTGGGCCTCTTCGATCTGTTTGCCGATGTGCCCAAGTTCGACCGCGTCACGATTGGCTTCGGAAGTGGCAAAGGCTTTTGCTATCTCAGTAACCGTGCCGGCTTGGTCGAGGAATTTTTCGTCTAGCTCCACTGCGTCGCCGTACGCTTTTCGCGAGCTCGCGAGCCGATGAAATTCTGTTGCGGTGCGTGGTGGCATAGGGATCACCCAGCCAGTATCAGTTTTACTTGGCACGAGGCCGCGTAAGATGTCGGCAAGACCTGCCATAGTAGCAATGTCATTTTGCAGGCCCGACCAGTGGGAGAGCCAGCTTAGCATCGCGTGAGAGGTGGCTGTGTTCTCGACATTGGAATCATTGTCTGCAAGCAGGCCGGCAGCGAGCGCGAATGTGGCGCCGAATACCAAATGCAGAGGTTCACCATTTTGCAGGTGACCCAGCGGTACTGCGGTTGTGCGCGTCGTGGCAGCGCCGTTGCGGAATACGAAGTTCGTGTACTGTGGTATGGAGCGGGGCTCAGTAACAGCGTGTAGATCATAGGAATGTCTACCCGGAGGATGATCTGAAAAGATCTGTAAGTCGCCCTCGATCTCGCTACAGATC
>CAZYDV010000023.1:0-33655 GCA_964646405.1 uncultured Granulosicoccaceae bacterium
ACAGGGTGGTGCGATCGCGCTGTACACCGCGTTGCGACACGCCGATACACTGGCAGGCGTTATCGCATTGTCGACCTATCTGCCACTGGCGCATGAGTTACAGGATGAACGCTCGGCGGCGAATCTCAAAACACCCATCTTCATGGCACACGGTACTGCCGACGATGTCATCGATCTGCAAATTGCACAGACCAGCCGCGATAAGATGACAGACATGGGTTATGCCGTTGAATGGCATAGTTATCCGATGGCGCACACGCTCAGTATCGAAGAGGTTGTCGATATCGCAGCGTGGATCAAAAATGTCAGGTGACGGTGGCTGTCTCGTGGCGATCCAGGTCTGATAAAACCAGGGCAAACCGATGACACCGGCGATCAAGCTACTGGAAAAACACGGCATAGCCCACTCGGTCAACGCCTATGAAACAGACACAAGCGATAGGAATTTTGGTGAAAAGGCCGCCGCGGCACTGGGTCAGGATCCACACCAGGTATTCAAAACACTGCTCGTCGTTCTGGATACCGATCTGCAGAACCCGGCGGTCGCGATTGTACCGGTGGCCAACCAACTCGACACCAAACGTCTGGCTGCCACGCTGGGCGCCAGACGTGCAGAGATGGCAGACCCGAAACTGGCCGAACGCAAAACCGGGTATCAGGTCGGCGGCATCAGCCCGATTGCACAGCGGCAAACCCTGGTGACGATCATTGACGAAACCGCCCAGCTATTCGATCAGATCTTTGTCAGCGCCGGCCGGCGCGGCCTGCAACTGGCACTGGCGCCTGAGGATCTGGCAGCGCTGTGCCAGGCCCGGTTTGCCGACATTTGCAGGTCAGCCTAACGCGTACCGGATCCGATGGCACCGACGTAGGATCTGACGATTGCGATTGTTTGAACGAATGCCGATGAATCGATATTCGTACGGATGCCGTTCAGTTCGATCACGAATCCCAGCCTATTGACCGAAGGTTTCGTTGACAGCTCACGGCGGTGTGCGTTAAATAAACTGGTGCTCTGTTTCACTACGGACCCAGAATGTGAAGGACTCCACAAGCCTGTGCTGTCGCATCCTGCGCGCAGTGTCGGCGAATGCAATCGGACCAACGGCCCGCCCTTTGTTGCACGATCAGTCGTTCGGGCACGTCGATCCGCGCAGAAGACGCAAGAAACGCAGACCGAGCGGCGGCCGAGGCCGATGGCTAGGCAGTGGTCTGTTCCGCATCGTGAAATACGGACTTGCGATGGCATTAATCGCAGGTACCATCTTCTTACTGCTCAGGGCGTCGTTCGATTTCGCAGTCGATGCCTCGAGCGGCGGTCCAGCCAGCTTGTCCAAAATCGACTCAGCCGCTTCTACGGGCAAATCTGCTGCACCCGAAACACTGCCGGCCAACACTAATGCGGGACCTGAACTGGGCCCACCGAATCTGGCGAAGGCTCAATCCATCGACCAGGCAATCCCGTATGAAGTGACCGCCTATGCCGCAAAGCTGTGGCACGCCATCGACAGTGCAAGGGACAAGAATCTGGAGTTACGTCAAGGCAGCCGCGTCGAGGCAGTCGACATTAAGGGTGAGTGGCTGCATGTCAAAACCGAGTCTGGCCTGACAGGATTCGTTCACCAATCCATGGTTAACGAGCTATCGCGCTGAGCGACGTCGAAAGCATCGCCCCGCCGGTAGCAGTAAGAACAGCACCAGACCAAACGCACCAACACCGCTACTGCCTCCCTCGACGCTGTCATCGAGCGCCACCAGCCTTCCCATGTTGATCGGTACCACGTCAAACTCATGCTGTGTGTTGACCACCGGTGCGCCGCGCGCGAAAGTCGTTTCCGTCTTCCAGCTCGCATGCTGATCCACATCCGGCGCCGACATCGGTGGCTCGCCCCGTCCGATCATGACCAGCTCACCTGGCCGGCCGGTACCACTGCCCAGTTCGACACGCCATTCTGTCTGCTCTTCTGCGCAATGCAGGCTTATCGATGCCTGGCGGCTCGACTGTTGATCGGGCATGTCCGCGTTGAACACAAAACGCGGGTCCAGCGTCATGTCTTCTGCCGACAGGGTGGTGAACAAGCGAGTGACCACCATCTGCTCATCTATGATCGCCCGGCTGCGACGCACTGGATCGATAATTTCTTCGTCAATGAGACGATCAATGCTCTCCCTGGCGGCGGCCAGATGCTCGGCGGGATAGCTCAATGCCAGACCATCGGCGCTGAAATAGAGCGTTTCACTCTGACCTTCTGGCAGCGGCAACAGGCTGCGAATCAGATTGCGCACCCGGGAATCAAAAAAATTCTGCTGAACCGAACTCAGATACTCACTATCAGTCAACTGCTGCATATCGAGCAGCTTGTCTTCAAATCTTGCCGGTGATACCAGATGATCGGAAAGGTCGTCGATAACGCCCGAGAAATCCGTGGCAAATCCGCGCCCGCCGACATCATCCATCGCTGCCGAGATCAGTCGTTGATAGCTTCCGAAAACGTCGCGCGGGTCGGCGAACCAATCGAGCCGGGTGTAGTTCGGCACCACGTGTTGATAATTCTCCGGCACCGCTCGGGCCTCACCCAATAGCCAGACCAGCACCCCCAGATCCTTGACGGTAGACACTTCGGTCAGGCGAATCGGAATAACGGGTGCATCGCTCTGGTAGCGAAGAATGACGGGTACCACACTGCCTTCGATCTGATCGCTTCTAAGCTTCAGCGCGACAAACTTCATACCTGCCTGCACGTACTCTTCCAGCAACAGCGCGCCTCGCCCGGAAAGAGTGTATCCATTGCCAGTCAGCCATTGCTCGAGATCTGCACTGTTATCACTTTGGAGCACAAGTGCTTCAAACGGCCCGACATCGAGACTCTGATCGACCTGTACATCGAGATCAGCAACATTCTGGAGCACCGGATCATTAAACGTTGTGCTGGCGACAGACGTCGTGTCGCTGGACGCCGCGGCGCAACTGCTACCCGTCCGTTGCAGATTGAAAACCGGACGCGTGGCTAATTCAAGATCGGTAAACAGCAGATCGCTACCGGTACTGATAGCAGGTTCTGTCGGAACGGGGATGACCCACGCAAAATCCTGCGGCTCACCGGCATAGCGAATTCGCACCATCATGGTGGTGACGTTGCCATCTTGTCTAAAGATGATCTGCTCGCTGGTCTTGTCGATAGAATCCGCAGCGCTGAACAGACCACCGCCGGCAATCAAAGGCGCACTGAATAGTGCAGGGATTGCCAAACAACAAAAGGCAATATTGATCATCCGGATCATTGCATTTGTCTGTCGGTGTAAGTGACCCCATTTTAGTCGATTGGGTAAATTGGGTACCAATATAAAAAAACCTTCGTTTTCACCGGTTGCTTCAGATTAGATCCATTTGCATCAAGCCTTAAAAAAACCTGTTGGAGTCGCAGCTTGCATGGAATTTGTGACGGACCAGATGAGGTTAAATCAGAAAATTCCCAGGCGACCATGCGTCTGGTGTACGTTGACCTTTCTGTCCGGTAACCCGCTTCTATCCGGCCGCAGAGGTCAGTTCATGACGCACACGGTAAAGCGCATCAACAAAAGAACGCCCCAGCTTCGCTGAGCGTTCCGGCGACCAACCCGCCACGGCGTCCGGCGTATCACGAGTGTCTTTAAAAGGCATCTCCAGCGTCACCGCCAGACAACCAAACTGCTCGGCCACATAGCTGCTGCAAATGCCGTAGTTGGCACTGTTTGCAGGAGCACGCGGATACCCATGAGTCGTTTGAAAATCCGGATTCAACGTCTGCAAGCTGTGTTTGAATTTTTCCAGTAGTGCTTCGCGCGACTCGTTCCAGCTCGCAATACCGTGCGTGCCAGCAATGAAATTGTATGGCAATGCCTCATCGCCGTGAACATCAATACAGCAATCGACGCCAACCTCCAACATCTTGCGACGCACCAGAAAAACTTCAGGACTTTGCGCCAGCGAAGGCGACTGCCATTCCCGATTCAGGTTGGCGCCAACCGCATTAGTCCGCAGATGCCCTCTGAAGCTGCCATCGGGATTCATGTTCGGAACCACATAGACTACCGCATCACTCAACAGCGCCCGACTCACTGAATCGTTGCGATCGACGAGTCGATCAATAAAACCATCCATCCACCACTGCGCCATGCTCTCACCGGGGTGCTGTCGAGCGATCGCCCATATCTTCGTGGTGGCATCCGGCTCGCCAATCGTCAGCATATCCATCGGGCGACCGTCTATCGTGGAGCCCAGTACCTCATGGCCCACCGTCTGATGCAATACACTGCGGGCGATTAAATCTTCATGGCGCTGCATGCTATAGGGTGCAAAATACGCCACCCAAACGACCGGAGATTGCATCTCTATTTCGATTTGCAACACACCGTCTGCGTAATGCCCATCGCCGCGATTCCAGTTTTCGCGATCAAACGATACGACCGGACGATAGTCTTCCCAGCCACGGGGATAGGACGCCTGGGCAGCATTTTCGATGCGCAGCTTTATCCGGCGCCCGACCGTCGCACTCACCCTGAAATAGAACCATTGAAAAAAATCTGACTCTGCATCTCGCCTGATGCGCAGGCGTATCTGCTGATCATCAGTGGCATCGATCACTTCGATATTGCCGCCATCGAAGTTGCTGTGAATATCAACCTGATTCAATGGTCTGTCTCGATGGCATCGACAAGATCGATCAATCCACCAAAGGAGGTCTCATCGGGCATACGCCAGTCACCGCGTGGAGACAAGCTGACACTGCCGATCTTCGGACCCGCCGGCAAGGTAGTTCGCTTGAATTGCTGAGTGTGAAAACGCTGCACGAATATCCGCAGCCAGCGCTTGATTTCGGCAGCGGAGTATTTTTCTGCGTGAGCAACGACGGCCAGCGCAAAAATCTTTTGCACGCCGAAGCCATTGCGCAAATAGTGGTAAATGAAGAAATCGTGCAGCTCGTACGGGCCGACGATCGACTCGGTTTGCTGGGCAACCTCACCATCCTTTGAAGGTACAAGTTCGGGCGAAATCGGCGTATCGAGAACCCGATCGAGTGCCTTGCGCATCGGTTCGTCGGCTCGGTGGCGGGCATACCAGCGAATCAGATACTGCACCAGGGTCTTGGGCACACTGCCGTTCACCCCGTAACTCGACATGTGATCCGCGTTATAGGTGCACCAACCAAGCGCAAGCTCCGACAGATCACCGGTACCCACGACGATGCCACCACATTGATTGGCGTGATCGAACAGCAATTGGGTGCGCTCTCTGGCTTGAGCGTTTTCGAAGACCACATCGTGCTCGCCATTGTGTTGCAAATCCGCCAGGTGCTGATCCACCGCTTTATCGATTGATATGTGCAGCAGTTGCGTGCCGGCAGCCTCGGCCAGCATGCGCGCCGTCTGTAAGGTGTGTTCACTGGTCGCCGGGCCCGGCATGGTAATCATCACCAACGCGTCCGGCTGATAATCGAGCAGCTTCAACGCATCGATGCACACCAGCATGGCAAGGGTTGAGTCCAGCCCGCCGGACAGGCCAAGCACCAGACTCCTGGAGCGCGAGGCCATCACCCGCCGCGCAAGCCCACTGGACTGGATTCGAAGGATTTCCACCGCTCTGGCACTAAATTCAGATTCATCGTCAGGAACAAACGGATGCGGCGGATAGCGTCGTATCAGCACATCTACTGCAGCAGATGTCACGTCTAGATCGACGTGGCGATAGCCGTTGGGCCTCGGTGAACAGGCAAACGTGCTGTTGGCGATTCGATCGTGCCTGAGTTTTTGCCAGTCGTACTCAATCTGCAGCTCAGACCCGTCAAAACTGAACCGATCGGATTCGGCCAGCAATACGCCGTTTTCGGCAAACAACAGATGACCGCCAAACACGATGTCTTTGGTTGACTCTGTCGGTCCGGCCGAGGCGTAGAGATAGGCGCACACCCCCTGCGCGCTGGCCATGCGCACGAGATCGCGCCGGTAGTCCGCTTTGGCAACCAGTTCATTACTGGCTGACAGGTTCACAATCAATTCGGCGCCGGCTACCACATGGCGTGCAAACGGTGGCATTGGCAGCCACAAGTCCTCGCAAATCTCGATCGCAAAATTGGATTGGCCCAGGCTGAAGAGCTGGTCACAGACGATCTGGAACTCACCCAGCAACGGGTGGTTGACGCACTCATCGATGCCCGAGCCCGAGACAAACCAGCGCTTATCGTAGAATTCCCCGTAGTTGGGATGCGCGACCTTTGGCACCGCACCGACCACTCGTCCGCCATGACAAACCATCGCAAGATTCAGCAGCCGTCCGTCCTTCATCTGCCAGGGGCAGCCGATCACGACGACTTGTTCGGGGCTTGCCGCAGCGATTCGACTGGTGGCGACGATGCTGCTATCCAACAGATCCCGACTAAAAAAGAGATCCTCGCAGGTGTATCCGCTCACGCAGAGTTCGGGGAACAACAGCAGCGACGCTTCCGGTGTGACGGAGATCGCTTTTATAATTGCATCGGCATTCGCCAGCGGATCGGCGATTGCGACCACGGGAGCGAGTGCTGCAATTCGGATGTAGCCATAGTCTGCATAGTTCATGCGTGTATTCTACCAGTCCGCGCATGATCAACCCGTTCATCGGGCTTTCCGCTCCCCACGGGCAGGGTCGTCATACTCTGCACCGTGTCCGCTCACGACCCACCCCATTCAACCTCAACAGAAAATACCCCCGGATTTATGGCAATCAAGCATTTTGATGTAATCGTTATCGGATCGGGCCCCGCGGGTGAGGGAGCATCCATGAAGCTCGCCAAATCCGGCAAGCGTGTGGCAGTACTCGAGAATTTCCGCGACGTTGGCGGCGGCTGCACCCACTGGGGGACTATCCCGAGCAAGGCGCTTCGCCACTCGGTTCAAATGATCAGTCGCTTTCGCGCCGATCCGGTCTATCGCAAACTGGCGGGGCCGCTGGATATCACCTGGCCCGATTTGCTGAAATCGGCAGGCTCGGTAGTCACCCAGCAAGTCAATATGCGCGAAGGCTTCTACTACCGAAATCGCGTTGAAGTGTTAACCGGCACGGCGAGTTTCATAGACGCAAATACGCTGACGGTCGCCAATCCCGCCGGTCACAGTGAAACCTGCCGCGCCGAGAACATCATCATCGCAACGGGCTCAACCCCCTACCATCCCGAGGACATTGATTTCAGTCACCCGCGCATTTGTGACAGTGACAGTATCCTCAACATCAATTTGGTGCCGCGCTCAATCATCATCTATGGTGCCGGTGTGATCGGCTGCGAATACGCCTCGATCTTTGGCAATCTGGGTGTCAAGGTGGATCTGGTCAATACTCGGGACCGCCTGCTCTCGTCACTCGATATCGAGATCGCCGAGGCACTCGGTTACCATTTCCGCGAGATTGGCGTCACCGTTCGGCACCAGGAAAAGTATCAGGCAGTGCACGCGACCGATCAGCACGTCACTATGCAGCTGGAGAGCGGCAAGCGCTTCCAGGCCGATGTTCTGCTGTGGGCCAATGGCCGTTCCGGCAACACCGATGCACTCAAGCTGTCCAACGCCGGGCTCGAGGCCGACGAACGCAAACAGATCAAAATCGATGAGTATTACCGCAGCAGCGTGCCGCATATCTTCGCGGTCGGAGATGTCGCCGGACCACCAGGGCTTGCCAGCGCAAGCTACGATCAGGGTCGCTTCGCGGGTGCCTTCATCGGCGAGGGACGATGCGACAATACGCTGATATCCGACATCCCGACCGGCATCTACACCGATCCAGAAATCAGCTCTCTGGGATTAACTGAAGCCCAGTTAACCGAGCAGAAGATTCCCTACGAGGTGGGTCGGGCGCTGTTCCGATCAATCGCCCGCGCACAGATCACCGGTCAGACGACCGGCATGATCAAGATACTCTTTCATATAGAGACGCTGGAGATACTGGGCATTCACTGCTTTGGCTACCAGGCATCAGAGATTATTCACATCGGCCAGGCGATCATGCGCCAGCCCTCACCCGGCAATCGAGTGACCTACTTCACTGACAATACGTTCAACTACCCGACCATGGCAGAAGCTTATCGAGTGGCTGCACTCAATGGTTTGAATCGAATCCAGTGGCAGGCGGGACCCGAACCGCAGGACGCCGAACCGCATCCCGCCCACGGGGTTGAAGACGAACCACAAGACTAACCATCGAACGTCTGACGCGCCCGTGCGATAGCAGCCCGCACCTGGCGCGGTGCCGTGCCACCGATATGGTCACGGCTCGCCACCGAACCCTCAAGCGTGAGTACGTCGAACACGTCGCCATCGATCAGATCGCAAAACTGCTGTAACTCGGTCAGGCTGAATTCACTCAGATCGCGCTGGCTTTTCACCCCTTCAGCAACCGCCTTGCCGACGACTTCATGGCTATCGCGAAACGCCAGCCCTTTTCGCACGAGATAGTCTGCAAGGTCTGTCGCTGTGGAAAACCCGCGTCTGGCGGCCTCCAGCATGACGGCCCTTTTGGGTTCGATGGCCGGCACCATATCGGCGAATGCACGCAGGCTGTTGAACAGCGTATCCATGGTGTCAAACAGCGGTTCTTTGTCTTCCTGATTGTCTTTGTTGTAGGTCAGCGGCTGCGATTTCATCAGCGTGAGCAGGCTTACCAGGTGACCATTGACTCGGCCACTCTTTCCTCTGACGAGCTCCGGGACATCCGGATTTTTCTTTTGCGGCATGATGCTGGAGCCGGTGCAGAAACGATCGGGCAGCTGGATGAAATCGAACTGCGCCGACGACCACAGCACCAGCTCCTCAGAGATTCGCGACAGGTGCGTCATGCAGATGGCGGCATCGGCGCACAGCTCGATCGCAAAATCTCGATCGCTGACCGCATCGAGCGAGTTCTCGATCACGCGATCAAAGCCGAGTGCGCGACAGGTGTCCTCACGATCGATCGGGTAGCTGGTGCCGGCCAGTGCCGCGGCACCCAGCGGTGACCGATTCAGTCGCGTGCGGCACTCGACCAGACGCTCAACATCGCGACTCATCATTTCGTACCAGGCCATGACATGATGTCCAAAGGTGACCGGCTGCGCCGTCTGCAGATGGGTAAAGCCGGGCATAATGACATCAGTGTGGCGCTCGGCCAGATCCAGCATTCCGTGACGCAATCGGTTTAATTGTTGCAGAATCTCATCGATGCCGAGTCGTACGTACAGGCGAATGTCGGTCGCGACCTGATCATTGCGCGATCTGCCCGTGTGCAGGCGCTTACCTGCATCGCCGATCTTGCGCGTCAGTGCCGCCTCGATGTTCATATGCACATCTTCCAGTGCAATCGACCACTCGAAGCGACCCTCGGCGATTTCAGTCGAGATTTCATCGAGGCCGCGGTTGATGTCGGCAACGTCGCTGTCGCTCAGGACACCTGCTCTGCCAAGCATCGACGCATGCGCGCGCGAGCCATCAATATCCTGCTGCGCCATGCGTTGATCAAACTGGACTGAGGCAGTAAATTCCTGCACGAATGCATCGGTGCTCTCGGAAAATCGACCACCCCAAAGTAAGTTACTCATCTGATCGCTTTTTGCTGTAACTGTCGTCAGGGCAGATAATATCAGCTACACGCCGGGCAAATTGAGTCAATTCCAGGCTGCCCGGTAACCTTCGCCAACCAGAGAAAGATATGCCGCAACCGCTGCGCATCGCAACCCGCAAGAGCCCGCTCGCCATCTGGCAGGCGGAGGAAGTACAACGTCGTCTGGCGGCGACCGGAGTGGAGTCCGTACTGATTCGAATGAGCACGCGCGGCGATGAAATTCTCGATACGCCGCTCGCGAAAATTGGCGGTAAAGGCCTGTTCGTTAAAGAACTACAGCGCGGCATGCTGGAGGGACGCGCTGATCTGGCCGTACATTCGATGAAGGATCTGGGTGCAGAGTTTCCCGACGGATTGCATCTGGCGTCGATACTGGCGCGGGAAAATCCGCACGACGCGCTGGTGTCCAACCAGTATCGCTCGCTAGATGAACTGCCAGCCGGTGCGCGCGTGGGGACTTGCAGTCTGCGCCGACAGTGTCAGTTGATGGAAAAATACCCGCACCTGCAGATGCTCGACTTGCGCGGCAACGTCAACACGCGTCTGGCAAAACTCGATAATGGCGATTTCGACGCGATCATACTCGCCGCGGCCGGACTGATCCGGCTCGGCCTCGACAACCGAATCACCACCGAATTACCCACCAACACGATGCTTCCGGCCTGCGCCCAGGGGGCAATCGGTATCGAGTGTAAATCGAACGACGAGAATACCAATGCAAAGGTGCGCGTCTTGCACGACGCGGATACCGCCGCACGCGTCAGCGCCGAGCGCAGCCTCAATGCCCGTCTGGGTGGCAGTTGCCAGACACCGATCGCCGCCTTTTGCGAACTCGACGGCGCCACGATGGCAATGCGAGCACTGGTGGGCACGGCTGACGGCAAAACAGTCTATCGGGCAAATGGCAGTGGCCACCGGGATCAGGCGGAAGAGCTGGGCACCCGACTTGCCGAAGAGCTGCTGTCGATGGGTGCGCAGACCATCATCGCAAGCCTTTCGCAGAATGATTCCCGAGTCACCTGAGCGCGCCGATGCAAACCGGCCCGCTATCGCAATTGTCGGTTCTGGTTACTCGGCCGCGCCAGCAGTCAGCAGCGTTTTGTGAAGCCCTGAAGCGTGCCGGTGCAAACGCGATTTCGTTGCCGACGATCGAGATTGTCTTTCCCTCATCAGCAGGAAGGCAACTGGCAAAGTCTGATCACGATCTGCTGATCTTTACCAGTGCGAACGCGGTTCGAGGGGCTATGCAACATGCACCACCACCACCGTGGGGACAAAACCCGGTCAAAATTGCGGCGATCGGACCGGCCACTGCCCTAGCGCTGCAGGAGGCCGGTGCAGTGGTCGATATCCTGCCAGCTCAACACAACAGTGAAGGCCTGCTGGAATTACTTTCCAAGCTCGATCTCAGCACGTCCAGAGTTGCCATCCTGCGCGGTGACAGTGGTCGGGACCTTTTATTCCAACACCTGAAGACGCGCGCTAGAGGCGTCGACTATATCGAACTCTACCAGCGCCGTCTGCCGGTTCTCGAAAGCGCACACCTGCACCATTCAGTTCGGGAAACCAACATCACTACAGTCGGCAGCGATCTGGGCTTGACGAACCTGATCAAACTGTTGCCCACCCCGCAGTTGGATGAAGTGCGGCGGCGACCACTGATCGTCAATAGTCAACGATGTGCCAGCCTCGCTGCCGATGAAGGTTTTGTCGATCATATTGGCGTGGCCTCCCCTCCGGGCGATGCCGGTCAACTGCAGGCCTTGATCCGGTTCGCAACTTCGTAGTTTCTGTTCGAGCAGTTCCAGTCGCGATCCGGAGGTTGTTCACAAAATCCGGTCATGACAGGCAATACTGCCTCAATCCTGCGCTCTGCAGGCATCGCAAGCGCCAAAGCTCGCATATTTATTGCTGGTCTTGAATTCAGACTTTGCAAACCGGCGCTCCAGACGCTGTCCGACGACTTGCAAACCGAATGATTGAGGATCACATGAAAAAATACTCAGCCCCCCTAAGGCTGGTTCCACTGGCGATAGCGTTAGTCTGCAGCGGTTGTGCCGGTGCGCTCCCAACGCTCGAACTGGAATCTGCACGCTCATCCATTCGCAACGCCGAGCGAGCTAATGCACAGCAATACGCACCTGAGCTGTTTAACCGTGCGACGGATCGAATAGCCAAGGCCGAGGTGCTGATGGAGTCGAACCGCAACCAGCGCGCTAGGCGCCTGATCGAGCTTGCCGATGCCGAGGCGCAACTGGCCGAGGCGATCAGCGAAGCAGAACATAGCGAAGCGGCGATAGAATCCCTGGCGAACACGCTGCCGGTCTCGGCGCCAGCGGCAGCGGCAGCGCTTGCCGCCCCACCGGCTGAGAGTGCGCCCAGAACAGTCGTCTACACCAACAACATCGATGAGTAGCCGGATGAACGTATTGAATACCAGGGTTGCCATGCCGGCACGCCGACGACTGGCGTTACCTTTAATCATCAGCAGTTTGCTCGCGCTGGGCGGATGCGCTGGCACACTGAGCTGGAGCCCGGAGCTCGAAGAGGCGGAGCAACTTTTCGAACGCGTCAACAGCGATGCCAGTATCGAAGCACAGGCGCCGGAAGAACTCGCACGCGCCCGCGAACAATTGACCAAAGCGCAAAACGCTGCGGATTTCTTCAAGGACAAGCGCACCATTGCCCATGAGGCAAATCTCGCGAAGACCCGCATTCTGATTGCCCAGCAACGCGTTCGTGCCGTTCGCTCACAACAGAATCTGCAAGTCGCGATTGCCACACAAAAACAGACTACCCAAATGTTGGTGGCGGCGGTCGAGCAAGCGGCGCAGGAGCCCATCATCGCCGCCGCGCTGCCTGTTGCACCGAGCGCCCCGCCGCCCAACGATAGAATCGTTGAGCTGCAACAACGCATCGCCGAGTTGGAAAAAGCGGTAATTGACGGGCCTGCGGCAAAAAGTGAAGCACCTGCCAATCAATTGTCTAACTATCGTCCAACACGTCCGGCCATTGTCACACTGACAGAGCAGGTTATCGAGCCAGACCGTCAGCTACAACAGGCGTTGCATGCGATGAATGCCCACCCTGGCCCCAATGGTATGACGCTGACACTGGGCGATCGATACTTCGACGGCAATACGGCACGGCTGTGGAACCAGCGCGCGACCAGACATCTGGACAGTGTGACCGAGATCATGAAGAGCAACAGCAGTCTGAAAGTATCGATCGAAGGCTACACCGACGACATCAATACTTCCGATCTGAACCAGATGCTGTCAAAAGAGCGTGCCATTGCAGTCAAGACAGCGTTGATCCAGCGCGGTATTGACGCTGCGCGCATCGACGCTGAGGGTTTTGGCGAAGCGCGCCCGATTGCTTCTAACGATACACCGCAGGGTCGGATGAAAAACCGACGCGTGGAAATCATCTTCCCACAGACGACGCTGGCCAATCGCTGATGTGAGACTCGGGATCCGTCAGCAATTGACGGATCCCGTGGCGGGCAAGCTTCAAAGCCCGCCACAAACTAAATCGGCACACCTATAGCCCGAGGGTGTGCCAAATATTATCCACGCGCTGTTTGACCGCATCTGACATCGCAATCGGCTCGCCCCACTCGCGCTGTGTCTCCCCAGCCATCTTGTTGGTCGCATCAAAGCCTATCTTCGATCCCAGGCCCGCCACCGGCGAGGCAAAGTCAAGATAATCGATCGGCGTATTCTCGATAATGGTGCAATCGCGCGCTGGATCCATACGAGTAGTAATCGCCCAAATCACATCCTGCCAGTCCCGCACGTTGATGTCGTCATCAACCACAATGACGAACTTGGTATACATGAACTGACGCAGGAAAGACCACACGCCGAGCATCACTCGTTTGGCGTGCCCGGGATATTGTTTTTTCATTGACACCACCGCCATTCGATAAGAACAACCCTCGGGTGGCAGATAAAAATCGACGATCTCAGTGAATTGCTTCTGCAAAATAGGCACAAACACTTCGTTTAACGCCACACCCAGAATCGCCGGCTCATCCGGTGGGCGTCCGGTATAAGTCGTGTGATACAGGGGATCATCGCGTTGTGTAATCACATCAACGTTGAAGACTGGAAACGACTCCACCTCATTGTAGTAGCCGGTGTGGTCACCAAACGGACCTTCCGGTGCCAGATCACCCGGTTTGATGAAGCCCTCGAGCACAATCTCTGCCGACGCGGGTACCATTAAATCGTTACTGACACATTTGACAAGCTCTGTCCGGCTACCGCGCAGCAGTCCGGCAAACGCATGTTCCGACAAGGTATCCGGCACTGGTGTGACAGCGGCCAGAATGGTTGCCGGATCGGCACCCAGCACCACCGATACGGGAAAAGGCTCATTGGGCTTTTGCTGTTGCCATTCTAAAAGATCCAGAGCACCGCCACGATGCGCGAGCCAACGCATGATCAGTCGCCGCTCGCCAATGACCTGCTGGCGATAGATGCCCATGTTCTGACGTTTTTTGTTGGGCCCGCGGGTGACCACCAGGCCCCATGTCACCAGCGGCCCGACATCACCCGGCCAGCAGTGCTGAATCGGGTAGTGACCCAGGTCGACCTCTGCACCGCGAAGTACATTTTGTTGCGCAGCTGCCTTCGACACGGTCTTCGGAGCCATGTCGAGCACTTTCTTGAAGATCGGCAGACTCTTCCAGGCATCGGCCAGCCCCTTTGGTGGATCCGGCTCTTTCAGAAAGGCGAGTAGCTTGCCGACCTCGCGCAATGCCTCGACGCTGGACTCACCCATACCCAGAGCCACTCGGCGCGGTGTGCCAAACAGGTTGCAAAGCGCTGGTATCTGATGACCTGCGGGATTCTCAAACAATACTGCCGGACCGCCCGCACGCAGCACGCGATCACAGATCTCGGTCATTTCGAAGCGGGGATCAATTGGCGCTGCGACACGCACCAGTTCGCCTTCCGATTCAAGCGCCGCGATGAAATCCCTGAGATCTCGATACTTCATGCCGCAACGCTTGTGGCGTTGATCAGGCGATAAGTCGGACTGCTCATGCAGCCAGGCCTGAGTGTCGCAGCAGGGCCTGCATGTCCGGCTTGCGTCCCCTGAACTTCTCGAACAAAACTATCGCCTTCTCACTGCCACCCATCTCGAGAATGGCGTGCATGAAATCGTCGGCGGTCTCGCGATTGAAGATACCCTCGTCCTCGAAACGCGAAAACGCATCGCAGGATAAAACCTCCGCCCACTTGTAGCTGAAGTAACCCGCGGCGTAACCACCGGCGAATATATGTGAAAAACCATTTTGAAAACGGGTGAAGTCAGGCATTGGGTTGACGGCGACACGGCTTCGAATATCTTGCAGCATGGCCTGAATCTGCGTCGCATCCGGATTGTCGGTGCGACCATGTAGCAACATATCAAACAGGGCGAATTCCACCTGCCTGACGGTCATCATCGCCGACTGGAAATTTCGAGCAGATCGAGCCTTGGTCAACAGCTCGACAGGGATTTTTTCGCCTGTTTCGACGTGCCCACTGATCATATCCAGCGACTCGCGCTCCCAGCACCAGTTTTCAAGAAACTGGCTGGGTAACTCAACTGCATCCCACTCTACCCCACTGATACCGGATATCTGCAGATGTTCGACCTGTGTGAGCAAGTGGTGCAGACCGTGACCAAATTCATGGAACAGCGTCGTCACCTCGGAATGCGTCAGCAGCGCCGGTTTGTCGCCAACCGGAGGAGTCAGGTTGCAGATTAGGTAGGCCACCGGCAACTGCACATGATCAGCGTGCGCCATGCGGCTGACACAAACATCCATCCAGGCTCCGCCACGCTTGTTTTTACGCGCATAGTTGTCCAGATAGAATGCCCCGCGCTGCCTGCCCTGTGCATCGACTATCTCGTACAGGGACACATCCTCGTGCCAGACATCAGCGTCGTCTACCTGAGTAATCTTCAGTCCAAACAATTTGCCAACCACGGCGAACATACCGGGTATCGTGACATTGGCCGGAAAATAGGGCTTCAGATCTTCTTCTGAAAAATCGAAGAGCTGTTTCTTCAGCTTGTTGGAGTAGTAAGCGACATCCCACGCCTTAAAATCCTCGATACCATCCAGTTGCCGGGCGATATCCCTGACCTGCTGGATCTCACCCTGTGCTGGCTCGTGTGCTGCGCGATTCAGCTCTTCCAGAAAATCGACAACCTGCTGTGGGTTCTCAACCATCTTCGACTCGACTGAGTAATCTGCGTAGGTATCAAAACCCAGCAACTGGGCTTTTTCTGTTCGCAGGCGGATGATCTCTTCGAGCGTTGCTGTGTTGTCAAACTTCGCGTCATGCGGTCCCATCGTCGACGCGCGCGTCATGTAGGCGGTGTAAATTTCTTCGCGCAAATCCCGGTCTTTAGCAAACATCATGACCGCGTGAAAGCTTGGGAATTCCAGTGTCAGCGAATAACCTGACTCCTTGGCAAGTTGCGCCGTTTGTTCTGCGAGCGCGAGGGAGTTTTCCGGTAAGCCCTGCAATCGATCGGCCGTCGGCAGATTCAGGCGCCAGGCGTTAGTGGCATCGAGCAGATTATTCTGAAAGGCGGTGCCAAGCTCACTCAGTCGGGCTGAAATCTCCTTGTAGCGCTCGCGTTCGGCACCCTGCAGCGCGACACCGCCCAATCGGAATGAAAGCAGCAGATCATCCACACACTTTCGCTGAGCGGCTGATAAATCGCTAAAAGACGCACTGTCACGCAACGCGGCCACGCGCTCGTACAGTGCCCGATTTTGCCCAAAATCCGTGTCATATCGACTGAGCAGAGGCAGACATTCACCGTAGACTTTACGAATCTCTTCACCACTCAACACCGCATTCAAATGGCTGAGTGGTGAAAAAAAGCGTTGAATTCGATCACTCAACACATCGATCGGGTAAATCAAATTGTCCCAACTCGGATCGTCGACCTGAGCAAGCGCGTCCAACCGATCTCTACTTTCACCGATGAGCTTTTTCAACTGCTCCAGTGCATTTTCAAGATCAATCGAAGCGAACTTCGGGAAGTTGTATATTTGATTCATGGATTAGCCCAAATAAGGAATGCAAACCTGTGATTGGATGGCAGATCAACTTGTAGTAACCATCGCTGGCACTGCAAGCCAGGCGGGTTAGGTACAACATAGCGAGAACGGGGCCTGTTGCCGGTTAGCGGCGCTGTGAGTTTGCAGCGCAGATTCATGGTCCACGCTATACGCAGGTCGCTAAAATAACAGACAGGATTACACCGATACGACTCTCACATTAGCCCTTTCGCAACACAGCCAGTGTCAAATCTTTTTAACGACTAACGAGGGCAAGCCGGCCTACGCAGGGTCAGGGCGGACGAAACACCTCTGCTGTTAATCCGGCATTGTGCTATGGGACTTAAACGTCCAGGTTTGACACAGCCAGCGCATTTCGTTCGATGAATTCTCTGCGCGGCTCAACCTGATCACCCATCAGTGTGGTGAACACCTCATCCGCGATCATCGCGTCCTCGATTCGCACCTGAAGCATTCGTCGCACATTCTGATCCATAGTGGTTTCCCACAATTGGTCTGGATTCATCTCGCCAAGTCCCTTGTAGCGTTGAATAGTCTGTCCCTTTTTGGATTCTTTCATCAGCCAGTCCATAACATCCTTGAAACTGCTGACAGCAAGAGATTTTTCGCCGCGTTTGATTTCAGCACCATCCGCCAGGAGACCCTGCAGTTTGCCGGACAATGCAGCAATATTGCGATACTCGCGAGTCAGGAAGAAGGCGGGATCCAGACGTACGATGTATTGGTTGCCGTGCAACCAGCGCTCGAGCTCGATTCCCCAGCCATTGTCCGTTTCCACTACCCGGTGCTGATACAGGTTGCCATCCTGGGTGTGACGCATCAGGGCCGAGTGCAGGGATTCAGCCCACTCTGCTACCTTTCTCTGATCGCTGAGGTCGTCTTCGTTGAGAGGTGGAATGTTGATCAATTGATCGAGAACGTTGCGATCAATTCTTCTGGATAACACATCAATGCTTGTCAGTGCACCGTTGTACTCGTTGGCAAGAAATGCCAGCTCGTCACCGCTGACCGATCCGGACTGGGTGCCGGTAACCAGTTCGGCATCAGACAGTGCCAGTTCGAGCAAATAGGCGTTCAATTCATCATCGTCCTTGACGTATCGCTCTTGCTTGCCCTTTTTCACTTTGTACAATGGCGGTTGAGCAATATAGATGTGGCCACGCTCTATCAGCTCATGCATCTGCCGGTAGAAAAACGTCAGTAACAGCGTGCGAATGTGCGATCCATCGACGTCGGCATCCGTCATGATCACGATCCGATGATAGCGAAGTTTATCCGGGTCAAATTCATCGCGCCCGATACCGCAGCCCAACGCCGTGATCAGCGTTCCGACTTCCTGCGATGAGAGCATCTTGTCAAAGCGCGATTTCTCAACGTTTAGAATCTTCCCCTTCAGCGGCAATATTGCCTGCGTGCGCCTGTCCCTTCCCTGCTTTGCCGAACCACCGGCAGAATCGCCCTCGACCAGGAATATCTCTGATTTCGCAGGGTCCTTCTCCTGACAATCAGCCAGTTTCCCAGGCAGGCCTGCAATATCCAGCGCACCTTTTCGACGCGTCATCTCGCGGGCCTTTCGGGCAGCTTCCCGGGCGCGCGCAGCCTCGACAATCTTGCTGGTAATATCGCGCGCTTCTGATGGATTCTCAGCCAGAAAATCGGACAAAAGTTCATTCATGGAGGTCTCTACAGCACCCTTCACTTCTGATGAAACAAGTTTGTCCTTAGTTTGAGATGAAAATTTGGGGTCTGGAACCTTTACCGATAACACTGCAGTCAGACCTTCCCTGGCATCGTCACCCGTGGTGTCAACTTTCGCCTTGGCGGTAATACCGGATTGCTCCATGTACTGATTGAGCGTTCGCGTCAATGCAGCGCGAAATCCCGCCATATGCGTTCCACCGTCGCGCTGCGGAATATTGTTGGTAAAACAGTAGATGTTCTCTTGATACGAGTCATTCCACTGTAAGGCGACTTCGACTTCCGCCTCTGGTTTCTGTGCTTTTAAATGTACCACAGTGCCATGGATAGGCGTTTTGTTTCGATTCAGATGCTGAACAAACGCAGCAATACCGCCTTCATATTGAAAGATGTCTTGTCTATCGGTGCTGTCTTCTCTAAGCAGTATGCGAACGCCGCTGTTAAGAAACGACAGCTCACGCAACCTTTTGGACAAAATATCGTAGGAGAATGTCGTTTGCGTGAAGATCGCCGGGCTTGGCAAAAACCTGATCGTTGTTCCGGTTGTATCCGTATCACCGGTCGCTTTCAGATCCGCTACAGGAACGCTGTCACGGTACTGCTGTTGATAGATTTTGCCGCCTCGGTGAATCGTCAGGTTCAATTCCTCTGACAACGCATTCACCACAGAGACCCCTACTCCATGTAGCCCACCTGACACTTTGTAAGAGTTATCGTCAAATTTACCACCCGCGTGCAGGACCGTCATGATGACTTCTGCTGCGGATTTGCCCTCTTCATGCAGGTCTACCGGAATGCCTCTACCGTCATCCGTGACGGTGACGGAGTTGTCTTCGTGAATAACAACGGTTATTTCGTTGCAATGACCGGCCAACGCCTCGTCGATAGCATTGTCGACGACCTCGAAAACCATATGGTGCAGGCCGGTTCCATCATCCGTGTCACCGATATACATCCCAGGCCGTTTACGGACTGCGTCAAGTCCTTTGAGGACCTTGATGTTGGAGGAATCGTAAGTGTCGTTGTTATCGTTACTGTCTTCTTTTTCTGTCATGGGGGTGATCCTTCCGCAATCCCCAATTATATCACCTTTCGTACCGATCCCTGTTCCACGTGGAACCTCTCATCAATGTGGGATTGCTCGACCGTCATCTCGTTGATCGATGTTAGAAAGACCTGCACCCCAATCTCCCTTAGGTGCCCAATGATGAATTCCTGTGCGGTGCTATCAAGCTCAGATGCCATGTCGTCAAAAAGTACAATGGGAGGGTGCCCATGGAAATCCCGGTAGATTTCACACTGGATGAGTTTCATCACGATAGACAACAACTTTTGCTGTCCCCTGGAATTCACATAACGCACTTCCTGCTTGTTATGGCGAATTCGCAAATCAGCACGATGAGGGCCCACTGCGGTTGTTCCTAATCGCAGACAGTTGGACATAGACAGTTCGAGCGCCTCGCCAAGCGAGATCTCGCTATTCCATCCTGATCGATAGCTGAAATCCAACTCAAACGGCAGCGGTAAAGTACTGGCCAATTTCAGGTACGCATTTGAGAATTTTTCTACGACACGTTGCCTTGAATCATGAATATTGACGCCAGTCCGGATTAGCTCAGCATCCCAACTATTCACCAGGTCGTTTGCTCGCGCAGACTTCAATGCAGAGTTGCGTTGTGCGAGCACATGTCGGTAGCGACGATAAGTCTCATTGAACTGATGTTCCACGTGGAACACAATCCAATCGATGTAGCTTCTGCGTAGCGACGGGCCACCTTCAATCAACTCGTGATTGCGGGCAGAGATCTCCAGACAGGGAAGTGCTGTGGCAAGCTCCGATAATTTAACAACATTGCGCCCGTCAATGCGCGCAATCAGCGAATCACGTGATCGCGAAATTCCGGCAATACAGCTATCTCCAGACAGTTCATTGCAGATATGCCCAACGACTGATAGCTCCTCGGCCTCATGGGCAACAACTGTCGCAATCGACCCTGACCTGAAGCTGCGACCAGTTGACAGCAACGAAATGGATTCGAGAATGCTGGTTTTTCCGGCTCCGTTGGAGCCAGTGAACAGATTAATACCAGGCGCGGGATGAATACTGACTGACTGCAGATTTCGAACAGATCTGACATCCAGCGATGTCAGCCGCATTTCAGAGCCTCATGGGCATGATGACGTAAGTGCTCTGTTTGTCGCCACCAGGATGAACCACCATACTGCTGGCATCATCCTTCAGGTGAAGTTCCGCAACATCACCGTCGATGATATTCAGCACGTCGAGCAGGTAAGTGACGTTAAATCCAACCTGTACCGGATCGCCGCTGTACTCGATTTCCAGTTCATCTTCGGCTTCTTCATGATTCGGATTATTGGTCTGTATACCCACCAGATTTTGATCCAGGGACAATCTCACGCCTTTATAGGTTTCATTGGCAAGGATCGCACTTCGAGCAAGGGATTGTTTGAACAGATCTCTATCCACCGTGGCTATAGATCCACCGGGCAGAGGGATGACCCGTTCGTAGTCTGGAAACTTCCCATCAATCAGTTTACTCGTCATTTGTAACGGACCGAGATTCAGTTGCAAATGGTTAGCGGTCATCCGTATCTCTAACTCACTGTCAGAATCTTCCAGCAACCGACCCAACTCATTGATTGCCTTGCGCGGAATGATGGCACTCACCGGCTCAGTGAGTTCGATTTCTGCTGGTGTCCGGTGCAACGCCAGTCGATGACCGTCAGTTGCCACACAGCACAACGAGTTTTCAGCCAACTCCAGTAACAGACCATTCAGGTAATACCTGACGTCCTGTTGCGCCATTGCAAACGATGTCATGCGAATAGCGGTTGCCAATTGCTTTTGAGGAATCGTCAGGACGATAGGATCCATCAGAGCTTCCACCAGCGGAAATTCCTCATGTGGCAAAGTCGCCAGCGTGAATCGGCTTTTACCGGTTGAAATTTTTGCTTTATCAGCAGCTATCTGGAAATCCAGATGAGCGGTGTCGGGCAGCGAGCGACAGATGTCCAATAGCTTCCTGGCGGGGATGGTACTGGTGCCGGGTTCTGTAACCAGCAGTGGTACGCGAGTGCGGTGTTCAACTTCGTTGTCTGTACCAGTGATCATCAAGTGATCGTCGGAAGCTTCAAACAGCAAGTTATTCATCACCTCGTGCGTTTGTTTGCGCTCAACCACACCAACCACCTGCTGGAGTGGTGGTAGAAGCTCGTTCTTGCTGATTGAAAATTTCATTATATTTCTTGAGATTTATGAAGTCATATATGACTATTATTGAAAGAGTTTTCTGTTACTAAATCAGTAATTACTTTATATTTCAATAAGTTAAATCAAATTTCAGGCGGGGGCAGCTGTACAAATGCTGTGGATAACCCGGGACTGAATGGTCACCTGTCAGACCGCATGCACTCACGCGCATATCGTAAACATTTTATCCACAGGATACTGAAAGATATTCAGCATGAGAGCAGCCTGTTGAGCAGACGCAGGTCCTCAGCGATTCGGCTGTCGCTGCGTTCCAGCTCCATTATCTTGCGGTGCGCATGCAGGACGGTCGTATGATCCCGCCCGCCGAACGCCTCGCCGATTTCCGGCAGGCTGTGGGTTGTCAGGGTTTTCGACAGGTGCATAGCAACCTGACGAGGCCGGGCGATTGAGCGATTGCGCTTCTTTGACAACAATTCAGAGTTTCGGATCTTGTAGTAGTCACAAACCGTCTTCTGGATGTTTTCGATCGTGACCAGCTTTTCCTGTACCGCCAGCATGTCCCGCAGGGCTTCTCTGGCGAACTCGATGGTGATGGGTTTGCCGGTAAACTGCGAATTGGCAATGACGCGCCGCAAAGCACCCTCCAGTTCGCGTACATTGGATTTGACGCGCTGGCCAATAAAAAACCCCACATCATCCGGCAGGGGATAACCGGCTTGTTTGGCTTTGTTGTGCAGAATGGCGACCCGGGTTTCAAGTTCCGGTGGTTCGATTGCAACTGTCAGGCCCCAGCCAAAGCGCGAACGAAGGCGCTCTTCGACGCCGTTGATTTCCTTGGGATATCTGTCGCTGGTGAGAATGATTTGCTGTCCGTCTTCGAACAGCGAATTGAAAGTGTGGAAAAATTCTTCCTGCGAATGATCCTTGCCTTCAAAAAATTGGATGTCGTCGATCAGCAGCGCATCCAGGCCTCTGTAGTAGCGTTTGAACTCGTTTATCGTGCCGCTTTGCAGCGAACGGATCATCTCTCGAACGTATCGCTCTGAGTGCAGATACTTAACCTTCTGTTTTTGTCCCAGCTCTACCATAAGGTTGCCCACTGACTGCATCAAATGGGTTTTCCCAAGCCCTACACCCCCATAGATGAACAGCGGGTTGTAAGAGGTGCCCGGACAGTGCGCGATCTGATACGCGGCGGCGCGGCCAAGCTGATTGGACTTGCCCTCGACGAAGGTTTCGAAGGTGAAATTGGTGTTGAGACTGGTTTTGAACACCTCGCGCGAGGCGGGTGCTTGTCTCACCAGTGGTTTATCCGGGTGATCGGGCTGATGATCGAGGCCCGTGGCCAGTGGATTGCTGTGTTCGGCCGGACCCTCGCCGCTATCGATACCAAGCTGAATGTCGAAGGTATCCTGCTCGGACAGGGTGCCGGCAATTTCCTGAATGCGCGCGACATAATTCGTGCGCACCCAGTCCAGAACAAACTGATTGGGTGCCAGCAGACGCAGTCCGTCACTGGACTCCAGCGGTTGCAGGCAGTGCACCCAGGTGCTCATTTCCTCGTGGCTGAGCTCATTCGAAAGGTGTGATAAACAACGGTTCCAGACCGACAATGAACAAACTCCGGGTTCGTGGTATTGGTTTCAAGAGCGTCAATTCACCATCGCAAACCGCGGTTTGCCGGTGGGTTGAGTTCTCGTACGAATTGAAGCAGGGGTACTGCGGTCGGTTGTCTAGTCTGGTAAGACTTGTGCAGCGCACTTTTGTTGTAGGTCTGGATTACATGCTTGCCGCCCCGAACTGCTGGAAATAGTCTATTACTGTTGGAGAAAGTTATCCACAGTCTGCGATCTCAGAACCGTCACCTGTAATCATTGACAATCCCTGGCCGAACTGGCGATAATCCGTCCGTTATGCGTCTTGTACGTGTGTGAGACGTAAAAGCAACCCCCGGTAACAAACCATGAAACAGACTTTTCAACCCAGCAACCTGCGCAGAAAGCGCACGCACGGCTTTCGAGCGCGCATGGCCACCCGTGGTGGCAGAGCAGTGATCCGAGCTCGCCGCGCCAAGGGCCGCCGCCGCCTGTCAGCCTGATCACCGTGACGGCGTTGGCGATGTCGTCGACAGCTTCCCGTCACCCGGACACTCAGCCTGAGACAATCCATTGGGGCAGCATTTTCCCAGACATTTCAGGCTACTCAACTCGGCAGATTATCGCTGCGTCTTCGCCGTAAACCATCGGCTGGCGGATCGTTACTGGACCATCCTCTATCGGCACAGTACTGCTGATGACAGTCGTCTGGGGATGGCAGTAGCCAAAAAGCATATTCGCAGAGCGGTTGATCGCAACAGACTCAAACGTTTGATTCGCGAATCCTTTCGAACCGGCGTTATCCCGGTGACAGTAGACATCGTCGTGATGCCAAGAGCGTCCTGTCTCGGTGCAGACAACGGCGAATTGATCATCAGCCTACACAAACAATGGTCCCGGATATCCAGCAAATGCGCAAAGCAATGTGCAACATGATCACTCTATACCAACGCTACATCAGCCCATTGCTACCGCCGCACTGCCGCTACCAGCCCACCTGTTCTGCTTATATGTCTGAAGCCATCATGGTACACGGTGTCCGGCGCGGCCTTCGCCTCGGTGTGACTCGTTTGATGCGATGTCACCCGCTCGGCGCCTCTGGTTACGATCCGGTGCCATCATCTTCGTGCGGAGAATGCAACGGTGGGTAATCCGCGAGTACTGCTGTATGCCGCATTGGGTTTCCTGTTGCTGCAGATCTGGACGAGCTGGCAGATAGATTACGGGCCGAAACCTCCACCGCCGCAAGCCGAGTCCGTCTCAGACACCGTCGCACTGCCGAACCAGCAGGATGCACCGGCGGCACCCGGCAGTGACGATATGCCATCGCCTGCCACTGCGGTAGTCACCTCACCAGAGAAGCCTGCCGCGACGGCCGGCGTGGTAGAACCAGCCTCGACCGAACAGACCACCACAACTGAAAACCGGCAGATTCGCGTATTGACCGATACCATCGATGTGATGCTCGGTACCCGCGGTGGTGATATCAACGGCGTCAAACTCAACCTCTATCCCACCTCGATCGATACGCCCGACGACCCGTTCGTGCTGATGAGCAATCAGCCCGATCTGTATTTCATCGCTCAGTCTGGCCTGCAATCGCGGGGTCCCGAATCGCCGAATCACCACGCCATCTTTTCTGCTGATCAATACGAATACGTGCTCCAGGACGGTCAGCAGGAGTTGCGCGTACCGTTGCGATGGCAGGGCAGTGATGGCACCTCAGTCACGAAAACCTACGTATTCACGCGCGATAGCTACCAGATCCAGATTGAATACGAAGTGACCAACAACTCCGAGCAGCCCTGGACCGTCAATCAGTATCGGCAGCTGCGGCGCAAACCGGTCACCGACGACGAGCAGCAGGCATTTATATACACCTACATTGGTGGCGTCGTCAGTACACCAGACGATCGCTATCAGAAAATCAAGTTCGACGACTTCGACGAACCCGAGAACAACCAGCGTGTGACCGGTGGCTGGGCGGCAATCATCGAGCACTACTTCGTTGGTGCATGGATTCCGGGTCCGCAGGAGACGAACACCTTCTACACCAAGAAGCTGACATCACCGCAGCGCTATATTATTGGTATGCAGTCTGACGCCGTTACCGTGCAACCCGGTGCCACGGAACTGCTGACTACTTCTATTTTTGCAGGCCCAAAGATTCAAGAGCGCATGCGCCAGGTCGCCGATCACCTGGATTTAACCGTTGACTACGGCATGTTGTCCTTCATAGCCAAGCCGATTTTCTGGTTGCTGCAGAAGCTTCACGGCATTCTCGGTAACTGGGGTTGGGCAATCGTCGGCGTGACGATGGTCATCAAGCTGATTTTCTACAAGCTCTCGGAAGCCAGCTATCGCTCCATGGCCAGAATGAGAAAGCTGCAGCCACAACTGGCTTCACTCAAAGAGCGCTACGGCGATGATCGCGCCAAAATGGGTCAGGCGACGATGGAGCTCTACAAGAAAGAGAAGGTCAATCCCCTCGGCGGCTGTCTGCCGATACTGGTGCAGATCCCGGTTTTCATTTCCCTGTACTGGGTATTGCTGGAGAGTGTCGAGCTGCGTCAGGCACCATGGATTTTGTGGATCAGAGATTTGTCATTGATGGACAAATTCTATGTGCTACCGTTGATCATGGGCGTCACCATGTTCATTCAGCAAAGACTCAATCCGGCGCCAATCGATCCGATTCAGGCAAAAGTCTTTATGGTCATGCCGATACTTTTTACATTTTTCTTTGCCTTTTTTCCGGCAGGATTGGTGTTGTACTGGGTGTCGAACAACACCTTGTCGATCGCGCAACAGTACTACATCACCCGGCACGTACTGTCCGAGAAATAACCCGGGCCCGTGCTTGTCGGCACTCTGTCACCATTAGTTAGTGCAGTGTTAGAGTTTCATGAGCCTGGATAGCGGTGACACGATAGTCGCCATTGCCACTGCAAGCGGCAGTGGCGCGGTGGGAATTGTCAGGGTCAGCGGCCCCCTGGTCGATGCGATAGCATCTACACTCGTGCCGGTACCGTTGCCGCCCCGGCGGGCGGTACACACCAGTTTTTTTGACCAGGGCGCACAACTGCTCGATCGAGGCATCGCACTGCGGTTTCCCGCACCTGACACTTACACCGGTGAAGATGTGCTGGAACTGCAGGCGCACGGCAACCCGCTAATACTGGATCAGCTGGTATCGGCGGCATTGCAAGCCGGTGCGCGTTTGGCAGAACCCGGAGAATTTACCCGCCGCGCCTATCTTAATGATCGGATCGACCTGGCTCAGGCTGAAGCGGTGGCCGATCTGATTACCAGTGCCAGTAGTGATGCAACTGCTGCGGCTTTAAGATCTCTGCAGGGGGAGTTTTCCGTTGCGGTCAGGCAACTGGTTGAGGATCTCACCCGGTTGCGCGTCTATATCGAGGCAGCACTCGACTTCGCTGAAGAGGAGATCGATTTTTTAAGCGATCACCAACTGGACGACCAATTCGAATCCCTGCAGCAGGCGCTGGATACCATCATTGCCAGAGCGACAGAGGGCAGGGTATTGCGAGAGGGGCTGACGATGGTCATCGCCGGTGCGCCCAATGTCGGAAAGTCCAGCCTGTTGAATCGATTGACCGGCCAGAACAGCGCCATCGTCACTGAGATTGCCGGCACCACCCGTGATGTATTACGCGAGCAGATTGTGCTGGATGGCATACCGTTGACCATCATCGATACGGCCGGTTTGCGTGATAGCGATGATATCGTCGAGCGTGAAGGCATACGGCGCGCCCGCGAACAAATGCAGCAGGCCGATGTGATTTTGCAGCTTCAGATTGCAGGTGACCCCGCAGCGCAATCTGCCGAATTGCCGCTTGCGGGCGACGTTCAGTCAGTGCTTACGGTGTACAACAAGATTGATCTGCATCCCGACTTTTGTTGTGATGAGCCGAATTCACTGGCGGTATCGGCAAAAACGGGCGAGGGATTTGATCAATTGAGCGATGCACTGAAACGCATTGCGGGTTTTGAAAAAACACCCGAAGGTGCTTTCATGGCGCGTCGTCGGCACCTCACTGCGCTACAGGAGTCGCGAGCGAATATTTCACAGGCACGGCGACGCCTGGTGGACAATGATTTTGCAGAGCTTGCGGCAGAGGAACTTCGATTGGCTCAGCGACAACTGCAAACGGTTACCGGAGAATTCACCAGTGACGATCTCCTGGGCGAGATCTTCTCCAGTTTCTGTATCGGAAAATAGGCACGGATATCAGGTAGTGAGCGGAACAACTGAACAATTTGACGTCATCGTCGTCGGCGGTGGCCACGCCGGTACCGAGGCGGCGCTGGCGGCGGCGCGTGCCGGGGTTCGAGTCCTGCTGCTGACTCACAACATCGAAACCATCGGCCAGATGAGTTGTAACCCGGCCATTGGTGGTATCGGCAAAGGGCATTTGGTCAAAGAGATCGATGCGCTGGGTGGTGCGATGGCGATGGCTGCAGATAGTGCCGGCATCCACATTCGAACGCTCAACAGTCGCAAGGGGCCGGCGGTGCGAGCCACGCGCGCTCAGGCCGATCGGCAACTCTATCGTCTGGCGGTACGTCGCATTGTCGAGCAACAAGCCGGGCTGTCGCTGTTCCAGCAGGGGGTTGATGACCTGATTGTTGAACAAGGCCGCTGCTGCGGTGTGGTAACCCAATCTGGCCTGCAATTTCGAGCCAGTACAGTGGTGCTTACCGTCGGTACGTTTCTCGGTGGCAAGCTTCACATCGGCGATGTCCAGCAATCAGGTGGGCGGGCCGGTGATGCGCCCTCCAATGCACTGGCCAGTCGGTTGCGCGAACTGCCGTTTAATGTCGCGCGCCTAAAAACCGGTACGCCGCCGCGTATCGATGGTCGCAGCATCGACTACCGCCACCTTGAAGAACAGCCTGGCGACGATCCACGGCCGGTGTTTTCATACCTGGGCAGCACCGCTGATCACCCGCGGCAAACAGTCTGTCACATCACCCATACCAACGAAAAAACGCACGCCATCATCCGTGACAACCTGCACTTGTCAGCCATGTATTCAGGCAATATCGAGGGTACGGGGCCGCGTTATTGTCCATCGATTGAAGACAAGGTCGTGCGTTTTGCCGATCGTAATTCGCATCAAATATTCATCGAGCCGGAAGGTCTGGATTCCTACGAGGTCTATCCCAACGGTATCTCCACTAGCTTGCCTTATCAGACCCAGGTCGACTATGTGCGCAGCATTCGTGGTTTCGAAAACGCGCACATCACACGTCCAGGCTATGCGATCGAATACGATTTCTTCGATCCGCGTGATCTGTCCAGCTCGCTGGAAACCTGTCATCTGCAAGGACTCTTTTTTGCCGGGCAGATCAACGGCACCACCGGTTATGAAGAGGCTGCCGCGCAAGGGTTGCTGGCAGGGTTGAATGCGGCGCGACAAACGCAAGGGCTTCCGCCCTGGTGCCCACGACGCGACGAGGCCTATATCGGTGTGCTCGTGGATGACCTGATCACACGTGGCACCGCCGAGCCCTACCGGATGTTTACCAGCCGTGCCGAGTACAGACTGATGTTGCGCGAGGACAATGCCGATTTACGGCTCACCGAAACCGGTCGATCGCTGTCACTGGTTGACGATCGGCGCTGGGCGTCGTTTTGCCATAAGCGCGAGATGATCGAACAGACGCGAGGCTCACTGGACAACTGGTTTTTGCATGGCGCCGGTGCCGATGCAAAAAAAATTGAGCAGCACCTGGAAATTCCGGTGCAAAAGGATCAAAAAGCCATCGATCTCTTGCGCCGGCCAGATACTGATATAAAGAAACTCGCCAGCTTGTTCCCGCAACATTTTCCCAGTACCGATCCGACGGTACTGGCCCAGCTGGAGGTGCAGCTGCGCTACCAGGGTTACATCGATCGACAGCTCGACGAAGTAAAAAAACAGCAGCGTCACGCCGAAACAGCGATACCAGACGGTCTCGATTACAGCCGTATTTCCGGTCTGTCTGCAGAGGTTTGCCAAAAACTGCAGCAACAGCGACCCGCGACCATTGGGCAGGCATCGAGAATTCCGGGTGTCACGCCGGCGGCGGTATCGCTGCTGCTGGTTTACGCTCGCAAGCAAAGCGCCGACATCGAAGAGCTGGCAGGTGACAACGCTGCCTGACAACCAGAAGGATCAGCGCGATGCGCGCCTGAGCCGGATTGTCGACGGGGCGAGCGGGCTTGGGCTCACGCTTGAACACAACGCCTGTGACACCATGCTGCGCTATCTCGAGTTGTTGGAGAAATGGAACCGCACCCACAACCTCACCGCCATTCGCAACATTGACGAAATGATCGGCCGGCATTTGCTCGATTCGCTGTCCATCAGCCGTTTTGTGCACGGCGAGCGGGTGCTCGATGTCGGATCCGGGGCTGGACTGCCCGGCATACCGCTGGCCATCACGCAACCTCACCTGACTGTAACGCTGATCGACAGCGTGCAAAAAAAAACGCGATTCCAGCAGTTCTGCGCGACCCAACTCAGCCTTCGCAACGTTGTGCCGGTACATGCACGGGTAGAGCAGATAACGCCGCCGCCCACCTTTGACACCATTGTGGCTCGCGCCTTTGCGGCCAGCGAGAAACTGTTAGATCTGACAGCACATCTGCTTGTCGATGGCGGTCAGGTGTTGGCGATGACGGCTTCTACTGAGTACCGCACAGGCGATTTGGCAGGCGACGGCTTTCGGGTCGCAGAAACAAAGAATTTGTCAGTTCCCGGTGAAAACGCCGAGCGCAACATAGTAGTATTCGAGCGATTCAATGGCCCATAACACCGCGATGCGCGAAACGGCCACAATTCAGTGCGGGGACTGAGCGCCTCTCAACTGTCTTCACAAGTAACATATATGCTAATGCGAGCGGCGCTTCACTGTGCCACTCGCTGTCAATTCTCTGGCCACTGGCGAAAAGTCATGCCCGAAAGTGCGGGAGCTCGATGGCAAGAATAATTGCGGTGGCCAATCAGAAGGGCGGGGTCGGCAAAACCACCACCGCGATCAACCTGTCCGCCGCCCTGGGTGTCACTCAGCGCCGCGTGCTGTTGGTCGATATGGATCCGCAGGGCAACGCGACCACAGGCGCCGGCGTCGATAAGGACGATGTCGAATACAGCGTGTGTGACGTGCTGCTGGGCAGCTGTGACAGCAGCCAGGCAATTCTGTCGCCGGAACACGTGAAATTCGACGTCATGCCCGGCAATGGTGACCTGACCGCCGCCGAGGTGAAACTGATGGGCCAGCGGGGTCGCGAGCGTCGCCTGGCTGATGCGCTGGCAAGTGTGGCGGACAACTACGATTACATCTACATCGACTGCCCGCCAGCGCTGAATGTGCTCACCCTCAATGCATTCGTCGCCGCTCACGGCGTGCTGATACCCATGCAGTGCGAGTACTACGCATTGGAAGGTTTGTCCTCCCTGGTGCGCACGATTCGCCAGGTGCAAAGTTCGGTCAATCCCGGGCTTGAGATCGAAGGCATCCTGCGCACCATGTTCGATGGTCGAAACAAACTTGGACACGAGGTTTCTGCCCAGCTGACAGAGCACTTTGGCAACAAGGTCTATCGCACCATCATTCCTCGCAATATCCGTCTGGCGGAGGCGCCGAGTTTTGGCCAGCCGATCGTCTACTACGACAAATCCTCACGCGGCTCGATCGCGCATCTGGCCCTTGCCGGTGAAATTATTCGACGTGAATCCACACGTCAGGACAGCGATGACAACACGGCTACTGCCGCCGCTGAAACAGCCTGAGCGGTTGCCATGCCACGGTCTGATCGCGCAAACTTCTCGCGAGATATCTGTCATTGAGTAATCGAACGTGAAAAAAAGCGGATTGGGCAGAGGCCTTGGAGCTTTGCTCGAGGGCGTTGATGGTGCGAGCGATCCCGTCAGCGTGTCGAGTGATGACAACGCAGAAAGCGTCAGCCACATCGATGTGGCCGATATTCAGCGCGGCACCTGGCAGCCCCGTACCGAATTCGACGAAGAAGCGCTGGCCGAACTCGCCGAATCGATTAGCGCCCAGGGTCTGATTCAACCCATTCTGCTGCGGGCGCGGGCGGGCGGCTACGAATTAATCGCCGGTGAGCGCCGCTGGCGCGCGGCCAAGATTGCAGGTCTAACCACCATTCCGGCCATCGTGCGCGATATGGATGACAACACCGCCGCCGCCGTCACACTGATCGAGAATATTCAACGCGAAGACCTCAACCCACTGGAAGAGGCGCGTGCGCTGCAACGATTGCAGACCGAATTCAACATGACACACCAGCAAGTGGCCGAGTCGGTGGGGCGCTCGCGCGCATCAGTCTCCAATCTGTTGCGGTTGCTCGATCTCGACACGCGCGTGGCCGATATGCTCGCGACGGGCAAGATCGAAATGGGCCATGCTCGCGCGCTGTTGTCGCTGGATCAGGAAGAACAGCACGCGGTCGCGATGAAGGTCTATGTCGAGGGCTTGAGCGTTCGCGCAACCGAGTCGCTGGTGCGCCAACAAAATGGCGGTGGAAAAACCACTTCGGCGGTTGCCAAATCCCGCCCCAGTGCCCATGTTAAAGCCTTGGAGACGAGGCTTTCGGAACAGCTCGGCGCCAAGGTCAGCATCAACCATGGAGAATCTGGCAAAGGTAGCCTGAAAGTCTCCTATAATTCCCTTGACGAGCTGGACGGGATTCTCGCTCACATCAAATAGCGGGCAACAATCACCTGGAGTCACACCGCACAGCGAGGCTGGATACCAGCGTCGCATGCAGCAATGATTCCCCGGGTTGACCGCAAGTTGGTGGCTCTTTATACTGCGCCGCGTTCGCTTCGTCGCCTCGGCGACTATTCGCGGTGGCGGGGTTTGGCTCTGGCGTACAAACGGTCATGGCATCGCGATCTTCTCAAACAGGTGTAGTCAAAAGGCTACTGTTGGCGCAGACAGCGCTGGCAATCGTGGTCCCGTTGATTCTCTTACCATTTGGAATGAACACTGCATTGTCGGCAGCGGCGGGCGGTGGAGCGAGTTTGTTACCCAATCTGTACTTTGCGCACCGGGCTTTCAGGTATTCCGGCGCGAGATCAGCGCAAAAAATACTGCGTTCGTTTTATTCGGGAGAGGCGATGAAGCTTCTGCTGACCGCCCTGTTTTTTGCACTGGTGTTTAAATATCTGAAACCATTGAACGTTGCCGCGCTGTTTGGCGCGTTCATCGTCGTTCAAATGGCCGTTTGGGTTACACCGTTCGTAACTGATCGCAACCGAATCAAGATTTCCAACATACATGGCTGACTCATCTAACGGCGGTACCCAAACCGCCTCAGAATATATCCAGCACCACCTCCAGAATCTCACCTTCGGTCAAAAGGCCGACGGTAGCTGGGGTATTGCGCATGGGGCTAAAGAAGCCGCGGACATGGGCTTCTGGGCAATCCACCTCGATTCCATGTTCTGGTCGATTTTGCTCGGATCGCTATTCTGCGCACTATTCTATTTTGGCGCACAGCGTGCGACCTCAGGTGTGCCTGGCGCGCTGCAGAATTTCTGCGAAATGATGGTCGAATTCGTCGATCAAAGCGTGCGTGACACCTTCCACGGCGAAAACAAACTCATTGGTCCACTGGCGTTGACCATCGCGGTCTGGGTCTTCCTGATGAACCTGATGGATCTGGTGCCGGTTGACTGGCTACCCTGGGCGGCGGCCAACATGGGCATCGAGTACATGAAGGTGGTACCCACCACCGATGTCAACGTCACGCTCGGTATGTCGTTGTCAGTGTTCGCGCTGATTATCTACTACAGTCTGAAGGTGAAGGGCGGCAAAGGCTTTTTGGCTGAATTGACGCTGCAGCCCTTCTCAAGCGACAACAAGTTCATCAAATACGCCTTCGTACCAGTCAACCTGTTGCTGGAGGGCGTCGGTCTGATTGCCAAGCCGATTTCACTCGCGCTGCGGCTGTTCGGCAACCTGTACGCAGGTGAGCTGATCTTCATACTCATAGCGCTGCTGCCCTTCTATATGCAGTGGATGCTGTCAGTACCGTGGGCAATATTCCACATTCTGGTGATCGTGTTGCAGGCATTCATCTTCATGATGCTGACGATCGTCTACCTGACCATGGCGCACGAGCACCACTAGTCAAACAGTTTCAATCACACAACCTTTACTTTTATATCTGGAGCGTAAAATGGGCGTTGAATTCGTAGTTGGTATGACCGCTATTGCCGTTGCACTGTTGATCGGCATGGGTGCACTGGGTACAGCGATCGGCTTTGGTCTGCTGGGCGGACGTTTCCTCGAAGGCGCGGCTCGCCAGCCTGAAATGGTGCCGATGCTGCAGGTCAAGATGTTTATCGTCGCGGGTCTGCTCGATGCGGTAACCATGATCGGTGTTGGTATCG
>CAZYDV010000024.1:0-33100 GCA_964646405.1 uncultured Granulosicoccaceae bacterium
GCCTGAAATCGTGCCCCCACTGCGACACACAATGCGCTTCATCGATCGCGAACAGTGAGATCTTCAATCGACTCACCAGATCGTGGCCGCTGCCCGATAGCAATCGCTCGGGCGCGATATAGAGCAGATCCAGTTGCCCGTCATACGCCTGCTGCTCGATCTGTCGGTTGTCGCTACCCGACTGGCTGGAGTTGATGAAAGCAGCGCGAATACCGTTCTGATTCAATTGCAGCACCTGATCCTGCATCAGCGCGATCAACGGCGAGACCACAACCGCTACACCGTCGCGCATCAGGGCGGGAATCTGGAAACAAAGGCTCTTGCCTCCGCCAGTCGGCATCAACACCAGTGCATCGCCGCCGCCGGCCACGCACTCGATAATGTCACGCTGATTGTCGCGAAAATCCTCATAACCAAAATACTGCCGGAGAATATCGCGCGCCGATGGGTTTGCTGCTGTCAAGGGTGATCCGATTCAAGTTGCCTGTCGATCCGCCGAAACCCGCTGCGGGATTGGCAGTTACCGCCGGTGTTCGAATACGCCGACTACCGAGTCCCATTGTAACTTGCGTTCACGCAGCGGACGGACGTGCTGCGGCAACCCGGCTTTCGGAAGACTACCACCATGCGGCGACTTTTCTGTACAACCATTCTGTTGTCGAGTCTGCTGCACGGTTGCAGCGGCGGCGGCGAGACGTCATACCGTGCGCCGGGTATCGATTCCGGCAGTGTCAGCTCGAACTATCAACCCGACGCCACCCCTGAGCCTGCAATCGGTGCGGCCACCAGCGCCCCACTGGACGACCACTACGACGCCGTGCGGTTTCTGCACCGGGCCACCTTCGGACCACGCGCCGACGATATCGACACCCTGTTGCGCACAGGCTACGCCGACTGGCTGTCGATGCAATTGAATCTGCCCCCCACCTTTATGCTGCCACACACCCGCGCGCGGGCCGAACCGCGCTGGGCAGAACACGTCAACAGCTGGTTCAAGATCGCGGTCAATGCACCGGACCAACTGCGCCAGCGAACCGCGTTTGCGCTATCGCAATTGATGGTGGTGTCAGATCGAAACGAGCTGTCGGATCAGCAGGCGGCGCTGGCCAACTATTACGACATCCTGATTGCCCACAGCTTCGGCAATTTCCGCACGCTGCTAGAGGAGGTCACGCTCAGCCCGGTGATGGGCGACTATCTGAGCATGAAAGGCAATCAAAAAGCCGATCCGCTAAAAAATATTCGCCCTGACGAAAACTACGCACGCGAGATATTGCAGCTCTTTTCAATCGGGCTGTCGAAGTTAAATGCGGACGGCTCGGTCATCACCGACGACGAGGGCCTGCCTGTACCCACCTATGATCAGCGTACGGTCGAGGCATTCGCACGGGTATTTACGGGCTGGCATTTTCGCGATGTGGACAATTGGAATTACCCGGACAATGCCGATTGGTTCAGCCCAATGCAGGCCTACGAGCCATACCACGATACTGCCGAGAAAACGCTACTCGACGGACACACGCTACCAGCTGGACAGAGCGCCGAACAAGACATGCAGGCGGCTCTGGACAATATTTTCAATCATCCCAACACCGGACCGTTTATCAGCCGACATTTAGTCACCCAGTTGGTGACCAGCAATCCGTCACCTCAGTACATCGAAAGAGTCACAGCGACATTCAACGACGACGGCAGCGGTACGCGCGGTAACCTGGCCGCGGTCGTGAGTGCGATCCTGCTCGATCCCGAAGCGCTCAACGGTTACCGGGAGATGCCCGGCTCATTTGGGAAACTGCGTGAGCCACTGATCAGGCTGGTCGCGCTGTGGAGAGCGTTTGGGGGCAACCCTGACCACCCGGAGTTCGAATACGGATGGATCCAGGAACAACTGGCGCAGGCACCTTTGCAGTCGCCCACCGTGTTCAATTTCTTCTCCCCGAATTTCAGCCAGTCGGGTGCAATACGTGATGCAGCACTTAAGTCACCGGTTTTCCAGATACACAACGAGAGCAGCATCATCTCGATCACCAATACCTTGCTGGCCCATTCTCTCTGGCACAATATTGACGATGGCAACTACGATCCATCGCGAGCACCGGTTGATCTGGGCCCTTTAATCGCCCTTGATGACTCGCCGGCACAGCAGATTGAGCTACTGGGCGAGTTGATCCTGAATCGTCCGGCAAGTGAAGGCTTACGTGCGCAGGCGCAACTGTTACTTAGTGAACGCGTCTACGCAGATGCAAACAACCGTGCGGCAGAGTTGCTGTTCCTGTTCGCCAGTTCCCCCGAAGCAGCGATACAACAGTAAGCAACAACTCCATCAATTTGGAAGACTGAATGCCAAACTATAATCGCAGACATTTCCTGAAGCTGGGTTGTAAAACCATTGCCGGCGCCGGCCTGCTGGCAAACACCCCGCTGGCTTTCGCCCAGGACAGCAGCGCTTCCAGCGCAAGCTATCGTGCGCTGGTTTGTATCAACCTGCAGGGCGGCAACGATGGGTTCAATATGCTGGTGCCATCGGGCACGAGCGAGTATGCCGAGTACCAATCCGGACGCGGCCATCTGGCGATACCGCGCGAGGACCTGCAGCCATTGGTTGCCGCCACCACCAATACCACTCCGGTCGGGCTGCACCCGCAAATGAGCCGCGTTGCGACACTGTTCGAAGAAGGACAGCTGGCCGCGATCGCGAATGTCGGCACTCTGGTTCAGCCGGTCACTACCGAGGCGGTTCGCAATCAGACGGCGAATTTGCCTACGCAGCTCTACTCGCATCATGATCAGTCGAGTCAGTGGCACAAACTGAACCATCGTCAGTCGGCGCACAGTGGCTGGGGCGCACGCGCAGCAGATATACTGGCCGACCAACAACCGTATCGAAGTCTGGCATCGATCAGTCTCAGTGGCAGCAACGACTGGCAGGTTGGCGGTATCGACCAGGCCTACAACATCAGTAGCCATGGTGTGAATCACTACAGTGGCATGGATGATATCGGGTCGGAGTGGCAGCAGGCGCGCCGAAACGCATTCACCCAACTGTTGCATCTGCAATACGACAACATATTTGAACAGGCCTACGCTGATCTTCAGTTGCGCGCCATGGTACTATCGGGCAATGTCGGTGCCGCCCTTGAACGACTGGGCGATCTGCAAACACCGGTGCCGACAGATAACCCGTTGGCAGACCAGCTTCAGATGGTTGCACGGCTGATCGCGATAAAAGACGAATTTCGCATGAACAGGCAACTGTTTTATGTGAACTTTGGCGATTTCGATACACACGATGATCAACTGGAGAATCAACCGCGCCTGCTCGGCCAGCTCGCAGAAGCACTGGTCTACTTCAACGCGGTTTTGACTGAGCTCGGTGAGCTTGACAACGTCACAAGCTTCACGATGTCAGATTTTGGCCGCACGGTGACGAGCAATGGAGATGGCACCGATCACGGCTGGGGAAATCATCATTGGGTGATGGGTGGATCGGTGAAGGGCGGCGATATCTACGGCGACATGCCACGTCTGGCCATCGACGGACCGGACGACGCCGGACACGGCAGAATCATACCGACCATGGCAGTCTCACAGTATGCAGCAACCCTTCTGCGATGGATCGGCTTGAACGATGCCGAGCTGCACGGTGCACTGCCGACTTTGTCCAATTTTGCCAGTGAACCGCAGTTCATGCTTTAATTCAATCGAAGGCGTGATGCGCGCGCACGCTGGAAGATTGTCTCGACACTGGCTAAGCTTGTCCGGTCTCAAGCCACAACCAGCCGCCACATGAGCATAGCGTTTTTCTCTAAAGCAGACACGGATCTGCTCGCGCTGCTACAGCAGAAACTACCCAACCATAAACTACATCAGTGGCCGGATTGTCCCGATCCGGCCGCCATCAAATACGCCATTGCCTGGGGGGCACCCGACAACTTTTTTGACGGCATGGACAATTTGCAGGCCATTCTGTCACTCGGTGCCGGAGTCGATCATGTGCTGAAACACCCGGGCCTGCCGCAGGGTGTGCCGATCATCCGTCTGACCGATGCCGGTATGGCCGACAAGATCGCCGAATATGTGCTCTACGGTACTCTGCGAGCACAGCGAGGCTTTCATCGCTACGAACAATTACAGCGCGATTGTAGCTGGCAGCCATTGGAAGACATTCATGCCCACGAGTTTTCAGTGGGCATCATGGGTCTTGGGGTCATAGGCAATCGCGTTGCGCAAGTACTTTCGCAAACCGGATTCACGGTGACTGGATGGCGCCGCTCACGCAGCGGTGACCATTGCGTGCCGTGCTACTTTGGTCCAGAACAGCTCAAGGAGTTTTTAGCGCAGCTGAATGTGCTGGTGTGTCTATTGCCACTGACCGAAGCTACCACCGGCATCATCGATAAAAACGTGTTGCTGCAAATGCCCGCCGGCGGCCACCTGATCAACGCGGCACGCGGCGGACACGTGGTCGATGCCGATCTGATCGACGCGCTCGACTCCGGTCACCTGCAGAGTGCCTTGCTGGATGTATGCGTGCCCGAGCCACCACCCTCGGACCATGCATTCTGGCACCACCCCGCAATCACACTCACACCGCACATTGCCGGCCCCACACAACAGCGCGAAACCGTTGAGCAAATCGTTGCCTCTATTGAATTGCTCGACGCCAATCGCACTCCGCCTGGTCTGGTAGATTCCGCCGCCGGATATTGATCAAGGCAAAAAAAACGCGGCCCGAAGGCCGCGTTTTTTTAACCACTGACTGCGAGCAGTCGAGGCTTAATAACGCTCGTCACGATACTCTTCGCGATCGTAGTCTTCGCGGTAGTAGTCATCGCGATAGTCATCACGACCACGGTAGTCATCACGACCACGCGGCTCTCGAACTTCTACTTGTTCACGGACGCGCGGCTCTTCGGTGCGGCTGCCAGAGACGATCAGGCGATAGAAGATCGCACCGATGACGGCACCAACGATAGGCGCGATCCAGAAGATCGGCAATTGCGCGACATGACCGTCACCGTTGCCACCAAAGAATTGTGACACCAGCGCCGGACCCGTGCTTCGAGCCGGATTCACAGAGGTGTTAGATACCGGAATGGAAATCAGGTGGATCAGTGTCAGACCCAGGCCAATAGCAATCGGTGCGAAACCGGCCGGTGCACGCTCATCGGTAGCACCCATGATGATGATCAGGAAGAACGCCGTCATGACAACTTCCATCACCACAACTGCCTGCAGGCTGTACTTACCCGGCGACAGTGCATCATAACCATTAGAAGCGAGTGACGGTGCAGCGCCTGCATTCAGAGCGTTGACCGCATCAGTAGTGCCCGCTTCGGTGACCAGCCATTGCAGTACGAAGGCAGCCGCGATAGCACCCAAAACCTGGAACACAATGTAGGGAATCAGGTGTCCAAAACCAAATCGACCACCTACCCACAAGCCAATAGAGACAGCCGGATTGAAGTGGCCTCCAGATACGTGACCCACCGCATAGGCCATGGTCATGACGGTCAAACCAAACGCCAGCGACACACCGACGAGGCCAATGTTGATACCGATATCACCAGCGAAAGTGGCGGCGAAGATGGCGCTACCGCACCCGCCGAGCACCAACCAGAATGTGCCGAAGAACTCGGCCAGATATTTATTGTGAAAATGCATAGACTTTCCTTTAGGCTTAAAGACAGATGGAGTGCAGGACGTGACCCTTGAACAACTGCTTCCCCACACTTCAAAACGGCAGGGAGCTAAGACCCGCTCCCGCTTGGATAGGCAAGCAGATGTTAGACAAAATCAACGGTCAAAACAGCGGGTTGCCGTAAATATTTGTTAACGGTACCAACAGTTTGGCCGGATTTTACGCAAACTATTGCCGTCCGAACATAATCGTTTAGCAATGCTTTGGCTGCGAGACTCTGACAACTAATGACTATCCGTCACAGTTCAGTGTGCTGCAAAGGCACGCCATCGGCGTCCGCAGCGGCAATTCATCATTCCTGATCGAGAAATCAAATGGCCAGACTCGCCGTCTACCAGTCACTTTGGGCAATGGATACCGATATTGCGAATGACGCTTCTCGAAGTGTCGAAGAGGCATTCTCAATGGTTGCCGATGCGGGTTTTGACGGTATGGTGCTCGACCTGCATGAGCATTCCGACGAGTTGGTCAATCGTTGCAAACCGCTGTTTCGCAAACACGGTCTCGCCTGTCAACTCAATGCATTTCCGACCAGCATGGACGATATGCAGCCGATGTTCGCCACCGCAAAGGATTTGTCTGCCGAGCGGGTCAACATTGTCGCACGTGTGATCCCCAACAGTGTCGACGAAGCCAGTATCTTTATGCAGGACTGGATAGAAGAAGCCGAAAAAGAATCCGTTGCGGTTTGCTTCGAAACCCATCGAAACTCAGCCACCAACGGACTCGGCTTTACCGCAGCACTACTCGACGCTGTGCCCGACATCCAACTTTGTGCAGACTTATCCCATTTTGTGGTCGACCACGAAATCATATTGCCGGTAAACGACCATCTGGCCGAGCTGATCGATCGGGTGCTGCGCCGTGCCGTCGCCTATCAGGGTCGCGTGGCATCCGCTCAACAGATTCAGTTACAGATCGACTTTCCTCAACACCAGCACTGGGTGGTGCAGTTTCTCGAATGGTGGGAGCAGGGTTTTAGACACTGGCGCAAGGGTGCCGGCGACGATGACGTACTGATTTTTCAGACCGAAATGGGCCCGCCCGAGTACGCCATGACAGGCCCAGACGGCCAGGAGATGTCGGATCGCTGGAGTGAGGCGCAGACATTGAAGGGCTGGATCGAGGATCTCTGGGCCAGACTCGAGCGCGAAGAAAACGAACAAACGATCGTATCGGAGCGGCGCGACGACTAACACCACCCAGCGCGAAACACCATTGTCGCTCGAGACGCTTTATCGCGATGAACATATCATCGCCATCAATAAGCCGTGCGGACTGCTAGTACACCGCTCAACGATCGATCGCCATACTCGCGAGAATGCCGTTGACTTGTTGCAGGCACAGCTAGGGCAAACGCTGTTTCCCGTTCACCGTCTGGACAAACCTACCTCGGGAATTTTGCTTTTCGCACTGACCCGTGCGGCCGCCCGAGAATTGGCGACACAGTTCGATGCACGCGCCGTCGCTAAAACCTATCTGGCCGTGGTGCGTGGATACTGTCCGGCAAGCGGCACGATTGACCATGCGGTTAAAGACAAGGATCAACCGCAAAAGCCCAGAAAAGATGCAGTTACTGAATTTGAAACGTTGAAAACGATCGAATTGCCGGTGCGCGTCGATCGCTACGCGACCAGTCGCTACAGCCTGGTCCGGTTACAACCTCAAACCGGACGAAGACATCAGCTGCGGCTGCACATGAAACATATCGGCCACCCGATTCTGGGAGATACCAGCTACGGGAAAACGCCACACAATCGCCTTTTTGCCACTCGATACAACTGCGCCCGCTTGTTGTTACACGCCCGGGCGCTGTCGTTTATTCATCCATCCAGCGGGCAATTGCTGACGTTGACTGCACCCGCCACTGACCCGCAATTTGAACGGGTCATGTCAGATGACGGATGGCAGCCGGTAGTGTCTAGCGGACTGGATTGATCTCGACCCGACGATTGGCGCGGCGACCTTCGACGGTATCGTTCGAGGCGATCGGTCGCGACTCACCAAAGGCTCGCGCCTGGAATCGATCGAGCTCAATACCCTGACCCACCAGATAACGCACCACCGCGATCGCACGACGACGAGACAGCTCGAGGTTATTTTCCGGCACGCCGTTTCCGTCGGTGTGGGCCTCGACCGATACCCGCACTGAAGTTGCCCGCAGTCGTTCGGCCACGCCGCTCAGGATCTGGCGAGACTCAGCCGTCAGGGTGTCCGAGCCAGACAGGAAGGTCACACCTTCGAGCGTGCCACCGAATGCCTCACAGCCGAATTCGTTGACGCGTGCGCCCGGTGCACTGTTGGCGCAATCATCAATCAGATCCGCTACCCCATCTCCATCACTGTCCGCGCCGCCGACCTGACTGGCCGCGTCAGTCGACTGCTGGGGCGCTGTGGGTGCGGTTGCAGGGGTTGGGGCCGCAGTGGGCGCACTCGGCGCAGGTGCAGTCGGTGCAGACGGCAGTGGTGCAGATGGCGGAGGTACTTGTGCACGCGGGGAAGGCGCCGGCAGGTCTGGCAGGTAAATGGGGTCATCGCCAAAGACCGATCCACCGCCAAAGCGGTACAGCAGCCCGACGCTTGCGTATTGGGCATCGGTATCGAAAGAGGTGTATTCAGCCCGGAGCGCAAAACCACTGCTGCCGGCATACTCAATGCCTACGCCTGCCACCAGTTGAACATCGTTCTCGCGGGTGAATTCGAGATTGGCCTCGTTTTCCATCTGCCCGACGCCAAGTTTGCCAAACAGTGAAAACCCTTCGCGTAAGTCCAATCCATCCAGATCAGAGTATTGATCGTCGATGCGACTGTTCCAGAGATAAAACAGCCCGCTTAATGACGTTTCGGCGTATTCGATGATGCCGTTGGCGGACAGTTCCGCCTGCCCCAGATCGGTGTACTGCAGCTCAAGCGCCAGGCGACGACTGAAGTCCCACCCGAGCAGCACGTGACCACCGGTGTCTTCACTTTCGAGCAGTTCGAGATCATCCCCGGTATCCGGTTCAAGCGTCGATATGCCGGCACCCAGGCCAATATAAAAACGGCTGTTAAATTGATAATCCCAGTCGTCGTCGTTCAACGAGGCATATGCACTCTGTCCGACCGTTCCCGATACGACAGCCGCAATTGCAATCTTGCTTGTTAGTTTCATTTTCTTGCTACGTCTCTGGATCTCTGTATATTTGACTGGCGCCATCAGAACACGCTTGTGACCGGGATTGATTTCAGACCGGCGCTGCAAACGCATCGCGTTCATCGCCGCCGTTGCCGGTGTCACAACGCAGTGAGCAATCACATCTGCGCTGACGGCTGCGACGTCGCCGGTTCAGGCGCGACCGGAAGCCGAAAGGCGCGCAAGCACCATGCCAATGTTCGGACTCCATCACGCAAAATGCGCCATCCGGATGCTGCGGTGCCGACCCATTCGAAAGGAGCTTGCCAAGCCCCGTGCAAAACTGGCTGAACAGTCTTGAGCGTCTGCTGCGCCAGGGTCGCACCGCGATTCTCGCCACTTTGGTGCGACGAACCGGCCACTCGCCCGATGTCGTCGGCACGCAACTGCTGGTCACCGCTGACCAGGTTTTCGGGGTGCTGAACAATACCGAGCGACTGGCAGATGTCATCGCCCATTCGCGACAGATGTTGCAGCAACGCACGCAGTGGTCTGTACGATCATTCGCCCTCAGCCCCATCGTCGGCACCGAAAACGGCGATTGTGAATTTGTTTTTCAATCGATAGATCAGCATGGTGCGGCGGGCTGGTTGAATGACGCGCAGGTAGCTGTAGCACAGAATCGACCGGCAGCGCTGATCTGCGCACCCACGGCCAAACCGGTGCTTACATTCGAGGTCGCAGACGCCGATCCAGCACTGCACGAAAGCCTCGGCGAGATGCTATCCAGCAGCGATCCAGGTTCAGTGCAGTTGATGGGTGATCATCTGCTGCTTCGCCTGCCCGGCAATCCACTGCGCGTTGCGATTGCCGGCAACGGGGCTATTGCAGCCGCACTGATTCGCCATCTCGCGCTGCTGCCGTGCCGGGTTGTCTGGCTGACATCCGGCACCCCGCTCGACAGTGGCGTGCCAGTCCTGCCGCTCGACGCGAGCACGGTGGACACGCTGGCCGATCACACCCATCTGGTTATCGCGAGCAATGATCACGAACTGGATCGACGGCTGTGCACGCATGCACTGCGCCACCCCAGTATCCGATTTATCGGTTGTCTTGGATCGGCGCGTAAAGCCGCGCTATTACGTCAATCGCTGCATCAAAGCGGGCTGGATGAAAGTCAGACAGCACGGATCGCAACCCCGGTCGGACTGCCCGAGATCGACAGCAATCACCCGTCGGTGATCGCGATTAGCATCATTGCACAGCTTTTTAGCCTTGGCGCACCCGCACTCAGGGATCAGGTTTGAACTGGAGCGCTCGCGAGAGACCCCAAAGGGTAAAGTTCACATCGGTTTGCACGTTTGAGTAGTCAGTCCAACGCACCAGCAGGGAGGTTCCGCGGCGTAGCTCGCGCAACAATGAAGCGGCTTCTTCGCCACGCTTGAGCACCACGCCGCGAGTCAAATCCAGGCGAGTCTCAGCGGGGCTCAGACGGCGATCGTCAACCGGTTTACGATCCACGAAAATACCCACATCGCGCCCGATTCTCACGTCCTGTGACCGAGGTAGAAGGACGATTTCATATCCACTGCCCAGCGGATTGACCTGCAGTTGCCAGGTGTTGTCGCGGGTCGGCTCAGCATCGGAAAACGCACGGCAATTTTCGTTCACGCCAATCCTGCAAGCAGCCGCCCAGCCCTGAAAATAGGCGTACATGAGATCATCAGCGGCATTGGCGAGGGTTCCAGGTCCCGTGATTCGGGCAGGCGTACGCTCCGAGGAACTGTCGGGCGCTGGCACTGTGTCAGCAGGCGCAGGATTAATTGCAGGCGCGACATTCGCGGCCGTGGCACTAGATTCATCGCCGGCCGGCAGCCCGGAGCTGCTGTCTGCTGCCGGTTCGGATAAATCACCCTCCGGTAGCGTCTCCGCGGTGGCGGCGACTTGGCGGTCAACGGGCAGGCTCTGCGACACTGTCAGGGTCGATGCGCTGGTGTCGAGCTCGCAATCTCCGGCCGCCGCGGCGCGAAGCTGCAGCACCCTAGTCGCTGCCAGGCCCAAGCCACTACCGGTACGCAGCCGACTGCCAGACAGCTCGGCGAAGACCGGCTGGTCGGCATCACCCGCCACCGATTGTAAACGCTCCGCCAGCGACAACTCCGCATCTGCTGATACCGGCCACTGTTGCGAGGACCCGCAGGGCTGAAAATTCAGCCCGGTTGCAACGGGGCGCAGAAAGCCCCGCACGGCAAAGCCCTGATCTTTCTGCGCGAGCCTGCGATTCAGGAATGCTCGCAACTCATCGATGCGCTGCCGATTCAGCTCGACACGGCAGGCGATTTCGCGCCAGGCTGTTTCGCCAGGTTCGAACAACCGCGCCTGCCAGTTGCAGCGATTGTCCCGATAAACCCGAAAATGACCGAGCTCAGCATCGAAATCGATCAGTGGATCAGGCTTGAGGGAGGTATCCGGTGGCAAGGTGTCTGGGCCGGGATCATCGTCGGTCAGCACGGACTCGTCGACGGCCGTCGCGACTCCATCGATGATCGCAATGACCTGGCGCCCGGTTGCTGCCGGCGCCTGCCGCGTCTGAGTCGATCCTTCTGATCGATTCCAGAAGTCGGCGAGGGTGCCACCGATACTCTGGTCGCGGTAGGTCGTACCCAGCAAATTGCCGAGACTTTCCTCGATACCGGCCAGCGCCACTTCGGACTCCTCGTGCTGCAGAGACAGGCAGTTGGCGACTGCGATGTCGCCCGCGTGCTGTTCGCGACATTGCTGCAGTATCGAAGACGCATACGCCGACGCACCACTCGACAGGCAGATTACACAAGCTATCCATCGGCTAAAACGACACATCATTGGGTTCTCTCGTGATGGAAAATGCACTTGCACCGGCAAGCCCTGATGCCGACCGGGCTACCGTCTAAGGGACGATCATGCAGGACCGGATTGTACGAAAACCGTCCTGACTGCGGAACGATGAGTCATTCACGAGTCGCATTTTTGTCAAATTTCGTCAATCATCTGACTTTTCAGAACTCACTCAAGGCATATTGTCTGGCTGAGGCCTGCCTTGGGGACAGTTGTGCAGCCACCGGGATACTTTCGTTGTGGTCAGAATCGACGCGCAACAGTTTTGCTAATCTCGCCGGGTTTCGAATCCTTCAACTACACTAATTCCCACGACAACCAGCGTGGCCCGGCCGACTGATCCCGTTGCTCCGCGCGTGTGTATTGCGGCCTGTCCGCAGCAGGGTAATCAAACACCAAAATCTATAGAAGAGTGAAGGCAATGCAACGTTTCGACAGTACTCCACCCAAAACAGGGGGGTTGGGAACCACGCTCTTGCTCTGGCTGCTATGCGCGATACTCATCCTGGCAGTATTTGCACTCGCCGTCGACAGCCTGGTACCAAAAATCGAAAGCGACATTCAACGCCGCAGCGCACAGGCGCTGAGTGGCACTGGTATTACAGCGGATAACATCGACGTGGAAGGTCTCGACGTCGTGCTGAAAGGCGACATCGACTCGTCGCCACTGCGCGACGAGGCGGGCAAGATCGTTGAGTCGGTCGTGGGCGTTCGCCAAGTGCAAAACCGCCTGAACCTGGACAGCACAGCCGAGGCTAACGCCAATACGCCAGCACAAACCGACACCAGCGCCGCCACCTCGCTCAGCCAGCCCACCGCCCCGTCGCTGCCCAACAGCGCCAACCTGGATATCGCAGTGGCAGATGAACGCGTGACCGTTCGCGGGATACTGGCGAGCGATGCCGACATCGATCGCGTCTCATCAGCGCTACAGGGCAAGTACGGCGCTGCCAACGTCGATAGTCGCCTCACGGTAGATGACGCAGCTTCGCCGGTATGGCTGGACAGCGCGATCGCCATGGTCGACCAGTTCGACAACATTCAAAATCCGGGTTTGCTGATATCGAACGACAAAGTGAGGCTGTCGGGTGATGTCTCGTCAGAAACCCTCGGGGTGCAAAAAGTGGCACTTGCCCGGCGACTGTTCGGCGACGACATGGATATCCAGTCAAACCTGGCCATCCGTCAGCCAACCGCGGGCTCGACGCTCACCACCAAACCAACCACAGTGGCAAACAAACGCCCTGGCTCGCTTAAGCTTGCAAACCGGGATGGCCGACAAATCCTAAGCGGCGTGGTAAGCAGCCAGGAAGAGCTGGGCGATATCATCAAAGCGGCTCAGGATATCTATAAACCCAGCGCCCTTGAGATTGCCATCAAGGTGGACGAATCGGTACAGCCGATTGACTGGGCGGACAAACTGTTCGCCGTGGCCAACGAACTGAAAGAGGTCGACAATCTCGGGTTGAGCGTCAACAGCGGTCAGCTGGTGCTCAGTGGCGACGTGGCCAGTCGCGACATCGCCCGGGCGGCCAGAGCATCTGTGCAGCAAACCATGGATGGCTCGCTCGACGTCATTGATACTTTTACGGTGCTCACGAATCTACCAGCCGACGATGTGCGCGAATCGACCGACCCGGAATCCAGCGCCTCACTGCAGGCAGGCATTGCCAACTCCAACACGGCCACCCCGACACCACAGCCAGTCGCCAATAACGGCGACGAAGACACGCAGATCCGATTGCTCGCCGCTCGACTGGCAGAGATCGATTTGTCGCAGATCCGATTCCAACGCGCCAGCAGTCGCCTGACCGAAGACGCAAAAAGTGCACTGGATTCAGTCGCCGACGCAATTCTCGACTACGCTCAACCTGCGGTAGAAATTGCCGGCCACACCGATTCCGTGGGCAATGCATTTACCAATTTGGAGCTGAGCAAGCAAAGAGCGGACGCCGTGCGAGACTATCTGATCTCCAGGAGCGTTCCCGCCGCACGGATTCGCGCGATTGGCTACGGGGAAACCAAACCGGTTGGCGACAACGGCACTCCCGAAGGGCGTGCCATTAATAGAAGAATAGAATTCAATCTTTAGTGGAGACAGCAATGTCATTCCTTTCGTCCCTCAGCCCATCAACATCCTACCTGCTCGGTCAGATGCTGATCTATCTGGCGCTGGCCGGATTCATTGGCCTGCTGATCGGCTGGTTGATCGGCAAACTCGGACGCCGCAGACAAGCCAATCGAATCGAAGCCTACTGGCGTCAAACCCTCGCGGACAACGATGACGAACATCGACGGCTGGTACAGCGGTTCAAAAAGAACAATCAGGTACTCGATGAAGAGAACAACACCCTGAAAACAAAAATCGCGGCGCTCAACAGCAAGGTAGATGCAAATCGCGAAGAGTATGAGCGCATCAAACTGAGCGCTGACAAACAATCGTCTCAGGCGGCCGACGTGTCGGCACAACTTGAAGCTTCGAACGCACGCGTTGCCGAGGAGCAGACGAAAAACCAAAAGCTGCAGACGCTGATCAAAGCGCTTAAGAGCGCTTCCGATGAAAAGGAAAAGAAATCGCGCCAGCTTGCGGTCGAGCTCGATTCAGTGCGCTCAGAGGTCCGCACAAGCTCTGTCGAAAACGACGCGAGTTTCAGGGCATTGCAGGCTGAAAACAAGGAAATGCGCGGTGCGATCCGTGAGAACGCCGATCTGCACCAGCGTGTGGCCATGGAGTCGCGCGAGAAGGAAGAGGCACTGGCCGAGCTGCACACGTTCAAACAACGCCTTGCGGGCGCCGAACGCGAGCGCGACGAGTATCGCCAGTGGACCACCACTCTGGAACAGGAAAAAGCCGGTTCAGAGGAGCGTACACAACAGGCAGTCGAACAGGCACTGCGAACCAGTGGCAGCGATGTCAGCGACCTGGAGATCGAGCTGTCCCGACTGCGCCCGATGGTCACTTCAATGAACGCCGAAATCAAAAAGCTGCGTGATGAAAATCAGACGCTGGCGGCACGCCAGTCAATGCCGCCTGCCGGCAACGACTTCAGTGCCACCGCCGACCTGCAGGCAACGGTCAGAGAGGTGTCATACGAGCGAGATCAACTCAAGCTGCGCAGCGCCGACTACGAGCAGCGCATCGCCAGTCTGACCTCTCAGTTGAACGGCCAGGGTCAGGCACCGTCCCAGGACCTGACCGAGCTTCGTCGACAACTGGCTGAGCTGTCAGCCGAGAAAGGCTTGATGTCGGCCAAGATTGAGGAGCTTCAGGACGCGCTCGGCGCCTAGGCCGACAAACACCCACGCTCGCCAATAACGATCTCAAATCGGGCGAGCGCGGAGTTTTATCGGATCTTCTACCCCACCTTCGTATTGTAAAACTGCCTCGCCTTGACTACCGAGCGCACCCCAACCGCACCTGATCGCTATCGACAAAGCTGTTCCCGGTTTATGGGATTTCAAACCGGACTCTGACCACAAGCGATCGTGCTGCGCAGGTGCCGGGCACTTCGATTTACCTGGGCGCTGAAACGAAAAAAGCCATCCGGCGCTGGTGAAGGCACAGATGGCTTTTCAAAACTCCGCCACTGCCCTTTCAGACCGTAGCGGGGATGTTTTTTTGCGGGTTTTTACCCCGCGCTTTCTTGGCTCACCAGCTTATCCAACACCTTGATCAGCTCCGGATACGAACCAGCGTGGCTGCCACTGGTCTTGTATTTGCCATTGACGATAACAGACGGCACAGCAGACACTTTGTAGTCGCGGGCCTTCTGCATAGCTTGTCGGATTTTTGCATCGACGGCAAATGACTTCATGTTCTTTTCGAACTGCTCGCCATCGATACCCAGCGACGACACAAAATCAGCGATATCGGAAGGTTTGCGCATACGCTTTTTGTCGCGGTGGATGGCATTAAAAAACGCATCGTGGAACTGGTCTGTCACGCCCATCAACTCGGCTGCGTAAAACGCTTGCGAATGTACTTTCCAGGCGGGATTTAGCGGTGGCGCCATGCGAATGAACTCGACGTTGTCTGGCGCCTCGTCGTGCCAGGGACCAATGTGGGGCTCAAACTGAAAGCAGTGCGGACAGCCGTACCAGAAAAATTCGATGACCTCGACTTTCCCCTCTGTGGCCGTTTTTTGCGGCGCTGCGAGCGTCTCGTAGCCGTTTTGAGCCTGCACGGCACCGACGGCCAATATCATCGCTACTGTGGCTAAGGCTTTTCTGATGTATCCCATGGGATCTCCCCAAAATGACTATGTGAAAATTATCGGCATGCTGCGTCTGCAGTCGACTGGTTGTGGCCGTTTTTTGAATTAGCGCAGGCCGTTATTATTTCAGAAACGACCTGAACCGTCGCTTTCCGACGCAAAGTTATGCCAAGTGCCAATCAGTGATCGGTTCCGCCACAACCTACCCGACAGATCCTATCGGGCAGTCAGGTCAAGGCGCCAACGCAGAGCGATGTGTCGATAACGGGCGCCAGGCTGGTGCCTTGCGACTAGTGCAGACCCTGTATGTAATTTGCGACAGCGCTGATTTCCTGATCGGTCATGCGCTTGGCAACCCGCCCCATCATGCCCTGTGGGTCATTGGCCCGTTCTCCAGAGCGAAAACTCTTCAATGCAAGTACCACGTACTCGCTGTTTTGACCCGCCAGGCGCGGGAACTTTGCCGCATCCATACCAGCACCCGCCGGCCCGTGACAGCCCGAGCAGGACGGCACACCCGCACTGGTGATACCACCACGATAAATGGATTCACCCAATTCGATGTCGGTCGGGCTGGAGACACCTTCAGCCGGTGCCTGACCCGCGTAAAAAGCGGCCAGATCAAGCATGTCCTGAGGCTGCAGCGCCGCCACCATACCGGCCATGACCGCGTTGTTACGCGCACCGGATTTAAATTCCATGAGCTGCTTGTTCAGGTAAGCTGCGCCCTGCCCTGCCAGGTGGGGATACGCAGGTATGCTCGCCATGCCATTGGCGCCGTGGCAGGCACCACAGGTTGCGGCCTTGCCCTCGCCGGCAGCAGCATCACCAGCCGCTAATGTCGTCGGTAAATTGCTCTCGTCCGGCTTGGCGGCATCCTCTGCCAATACCGGGCCGGACATTAGCGACAGGCACAAAAGGGACAGACACAATGAATTTCTCATTCTTCGAAAATCCGAATTCTAGATTTCAAGGAGCTCGCTTCAACAGGTTGAAAGCGCAGGAAAGTTTGATCGCGCAGTGTATCAAATACTTGACCGGGATACCGACTCGGAAACACTCCTGATAGGCTTGTTTGGTTCTTCCATGCCAGCCAAGAATATGCCCAACCCGCTCTACTTCAATACTCAATTCACCTCCAGCGCCCACAAGCTCTCGCAGCTACCCGGAGACAGTGAGGTTGAAGTGGCATTCGCCGGTCGTTCCAATGCCGGCAAGTCCAGTGCCATAAATGTGATCACCCACAACAAAAAGCTCGCGCGTATCAGCAAAACACCGGGGCGAACACAGCTGATCAATCACTTCGAGGTCCTGCCTCGACACTATCTGGTAGACCTGCCAGGCTATGGCTATGCCAAGGTACCGAAAAGCCAGCGACTGCACTGGCAACACACGCTGGGGGAATACCTGCTCACCCGCGAACCGCTGCGCTGCCTGATCATTGTCATGGATCTGCGTCGGCCGCTGACCGAGCACGACTGGAATATGATCGAGTGGTCACAGTCGGGCGGGGTAGCCTTGCATTGCCTGCTGACGAAAAGCGACAAGCTCAGTCGAGGGGCGGCGCAAAAAGCCCTGCTGGGCACCATGCGAAGTCTTGAGCAGGCGGGGGTCGAGAGCACGCTGCAGTTGTTCTCGGCACTGCACAAGACCGGCATAGACGACGCTCACGAACTGTTAGATCGGTACTTCTCAGACCCAGCCGCAGCAGACTGACAAGTTATCGCACTCTGGCGTGTTTCGGCGACGGGGGCAAAAACATAACCGCTCGAAACAGCCGATAAATGATAAACAGGAATAACAGCGGAAATATAATCGACTGCAGGGTGAACACCACAATCATGTTGATCGCATGTTCGCTGACATTCTCTGCCGCGACTTTGTAGTCGTCGAGCATGCCAGTCAGATCGAACTTGCTCGTCACCGAGTGGTACGCCATCTTGATTTTATCGCCAAGGTTGTCTGCCTGTTCCGGTTGCTCGCGGCTTCCGGCCGTTATCTCTCTGATCCTTTCACTGGCGGTGGAGAGCTGTTCGGAAGACTCCTCATATTTTGGCGCCAGAACCTGCTGAAATATCCAGTCGTTGGCAAGTGCACCAATCGGTATCAGAATTCGTATCAACACCATCGCGAGCAGCACGCGGCTGGCGATCAGGGCCAGGCGCACGGCATTGCGTTGACCGGATCGAGGATCTCACCAGGAGCGAAGTTCACGCCAATCCCGGCGGGTTGCCCGGCAAATTCTGTCCCTTGTGCCACAGATATCACGCCATTCAGGGTACGGGCGATGCCAAAGCCGATCAAAGCCCGGGTAAACGCAACGTCTAACTGGGATTCACCTGATCGGTCGACGGTCTGGCGAAGGAGACGACGATCAGTGCGACCAACGGCAAGCTTAACAATACGTACCCCAGACCCGACTTCCAGCGGTTGCATGGGCCACTGGGCCTTTGGTCGGAGGTCAGAATCGTTGCTACTGGTCAACGTGTTCTATACACAGGCCTGTTAGCTAAACGAGGACAGCCCAACCGCTTTATACAGCTGTGCCAGGAAAACACTGCTCTGCTCGCGCGCTCGCGCGGCACCCTTCTGCAAGATCGCTTCAATCTCTGCAGGCTCCTGCAGCAGCGTCTGGTATCGCTCCCTCGGTTCGGCAAGCACAGAATTCAACAGTTCGAAGAGTGTCTGCTTGGCGGTACCCCAGGCGATTCCCTGCTCAAACTGCTGACGGTACTCAGCGGTTTGATCTTCGCTCGCAAATGCGCGAAAAATTTCGTAAAGCGTGTTGCCATCGGGATCTTTGGGTTCGCCGGGTTCCTGCGAATTCGTCTTGATCCGCATAATCAGTTTTCTGAGCTGCTTTTCTGGTACGAAAAGCGGGATCGTATTATTGTAACTCTTGCTCATCTTTCGGCCATCGAGACCGGCCAGTACCGCGGCGGTGTCATCAACCTGGGCCTCCGGCAGCACAAAGTGCTCACCGTAATGATGATTGAATCGCTGGGCGATATCGCGCGCCATCTCGATATGCTGGATCTGATCGCGACCAACCGGTATGACATGCGCCTTGAACATCAGGATGTCAGCCGCCATCAGCACCGGATAGCTGTATAACCCCATATTGATGCCGCGGTCCGGATCCTGGTCTTCGGCCTGTTCATTGGCTTGAACCACCGCCTTGTAGGCATGAGCCCGATTCATCAGCCCCTTGGCGGTAACGCAGGTCAAAAGCCATGTCAGGGCCGGAATTTCCGGGATATCGGACTGTCTATAGAACACCGCTTTGTCGGCATCGAGGCCCAGTGCCAGCCAGGCTGCCGCTATTTCGATTCTCGATTGGGCGACAGCGGCGGGCTCCTGGCTTTTGATCAGCGCGTGCAAATCGGCCAGGAAATAGTAGTTTTCCGTATCTTCGCGCTTGCTGGCCTCGATAGCAGGTTTGATCGCGCCGGCATAGTTGCCCAGGTGCGGTGTACCCGTTGTCGTTATACCGGTCAGGTAGACCTTTTTCATTAATTTTGCTGTCTTCAGGGGAATGGGCTTACCGAATCAACATATTACCAGCTGAACACCAGTAAATCGTTCTAATTCAAGTATCTAGAACAGGAAACCATTACGTATTCTACATACAAATCCGGCGCTGTGGACAAACCCGGCATAAACCTGCCCGATCTGCTGCGCGAGGTTGCCGGGAAAGCATTGGCCGATCCCCGACACAGCTCACAACACCGCAGCAAGACGGCGCAAAGTTGCCTATCGAAATCGGCATGAATGCCGATACCGGTGTACATGAACAGGCAGCCGGACCAATGGCTTTTTACTCATGTACTGCAGAGTAGCCTGTATTTGTCAAATTCTAGACAGCCAAGCTGTTGCTGTAGCGGCCGACGGAACACAGAAAAGCCACGGCGCAGCATTTTTTAATGGTTCAATGACGCGCCAGGGTTTATCTGGCTTTCGAAATCGCCGGACAGCGCCTATGATCAGGATTGCCAGTTCAGCACCGGGATGCGGACTCCAGAACAACCGATGAGCACCGAACAAGACAAACAGCAGGCACCCCAGGGACAGCGCGTTGCCATTGTTCACGACTGGTTACCACTCATTGGTGGCGCTGAGCGCGTGTTGGAGCAGTTGTTAAAGCTCTATCCTGAGGCCGATGTATTTACCCTTTTTAACTTTCTCGACGAGAAAGACGCCGGGTTTCTGGCAGGACGAAAAATAACCACGAGCTTCGTCCAGAACGCGCCCTTCGCGCGCAAACACTATCGAAACTATCTACCTCTGATGCCAGTCGCGATTGAAAATTTCGATCTCTCGAGCTACGATTTGGTTGTGTCATCAAGCTCTGCGGTGGCCAAATCAGTATTGACCGGTCCCGACCAGCTACACGTTTGCTACTGCCATTCGCCGATGCGCTACGCCTGGGATTTGCAAGAGGAATACTTGAATCAGACCGGCATCGGTTCTGGTATTAAATCGAGCCTCGTCAGGTATTTGCTGCATCGGATCCGGATCTGGGATGCGGTATCCTCGAATCGCGTGGATGCATTCATTGCCAATTCTGGCTATATCCAGCGGCGCATTAAGAAAACCTACCGTCGGGAGTCCACAGTCATTCACCCCCCGGTGGACGTCGATCGGTTTCAGATCAAGACCGAGAAAGAGAACTTCTATCTCGCTGCATCGCGCCAGGTACCCTACAAGCGCATCGATCTGATCGTCCAGGCATTTTCCGCCATGCCCGACAAACGCCTCGTCGTTATCGGTGACGGCCCGGAACACTCGAAAGTGCGGGCACTGGCAGGCTCGGCCCCGAACATTGAGATACTCGGCTATCAGGGCGATGCGGTGATGGTCGACTACATGCGACGCGCCAAGGCATTTGTCTTCGCCGCACAAGAAGACTTCGGCATCTTGCCGGTCGAGGCACAGGCATGTGGGACGCCCGTCATCGCTTTCGGTAAAGGCGGTGCCTGTGAAACAGTGCTGGACAAGTACACTGGCTTGCTATTTGCGCAGCAGACTATCGAATCACTGACCGACGCGGTTGCCCGATTCGAACGGCTGCAGAACAACTTTGATGCTGCGCAAATCCGCAAACACGCGACGTCATTTTCAGCAGAGCGATTTCGCGCGGAGATCAGCCGCTTTGTGAAACAGCAACAACACGCTGCGAGCGGTGAAAACAAATCCCCGGCCAGCAAATCAGGGCGGGTTACCAGACTCACACGCTGAATCGGCTGACCCGCTTTTCGGGCCGAGGCATAATGTCGCGATCCAACCAGTGATAGCAGGTCGCAGTAGTTCAACACCCATCTGCCCGGGACGGCAACAACCGAGACCAATTCGATTTTTAAAGCCCTTGGTGCAACATTTACTGGCTCACTAGTCACCATGGTGTGCCACTTCTTTACCATCATGTTTCTGGCTCGCCTGCTGGACGAGCATGCCGTGGGCGTCTACTTCATCGCACTGATGATGACGTTTCTGCTCAAACTCATGAGCGACTTCGGTGTAGATCTCGCGTTTGTCAAACAATACCCTGAAGAAAACAAAAGCGGTAAATCCTCACTACTTCGCAGCGCAATATTCATTCGCCTGCTCTCCTGCACGCTGGTATCACTGCTCTACGTCGCGGTAGAAGCCAGTGGGATCATCCCGTTTATCTCCGATATCGCCCATCTCACCACACTGACATTGGCGTTGTACTGGATGCACAGCTTCCGAGAGCTGATCTTGCGGGTGCTACAAGCAGAACAGAATTTCCCTGTCTACGCAGGTACTCAGGTATTGGCGGCAGTACTAAAAGCGTTGATGATTCTGGCGCTGATTCTGGTACCGAATGCTAGCGTCGGCCATGTACTGGGAGTGGAAATTGCGGCCTTTATAGCATCTGTCATCTATGCGTCGATTCGTCTGCGACCGCAACTGAGCGATGCGATCAAGGTTCCGGCAAAAGGCGGTGGGGAACTCATACGATTCGGCTACCCGCTCTATCTCAATGCGCTGCTGAATCTGGGCAACGAAAAAGTATCTCAGTATATTGTGGCTGGAATTGGCGGGCCAGTGGCGATGGCATTTTTTGGATTCGCCGAGCGCCTGTCAGAGGCGGGCACACGGTTGTTTGAAGCATTTGCCAACGTCTATCTGCCAGCCCAAACCAGCCATTTCGCCCAATCGACCGGCTACAAGGCGACTGAGCTTGCCAACCGATCGATGCTTTGGATTGCCGCCATCATCGGTGGCGGCATCGTGCTGTTTGCCGCAATCCGCGAACCACTCATGGGTCTGTTATTTACCGAGACTTACATATCAGCAGCCAACGCTGCGGTCATGTTTTTCGGCGTTCTGCTGCTGCGCTCACTGCAGACACTAATGGGCTACCATGGCGTTGCCGCCGGACTGAAATTTCTGCCCATCAAGGTGAGCGCGATATCCAGTGTATTCAATATTGCTCTGTGCGCGTTGCTTTTTAGCTGGTATGGCTATGAAGGTGCTATCGCCGCCCTGGTCTTTACCCAACTACTGATGAACTTCCTCTACTACTTTGGCTTGCGCCGCGAGGGACTGCGAATCCACTACCCGCCCACGGTGCTCGTCTTGCTGACATGTCTGGCTTGCGTATGTTGGGTGTACTGGTTCGATGACAACCTGTTCTATGCGCTATTGGCATTTCCGGCGTTCATCGGAATTTGCGTGTCGATTGTGCCTGAATTGAGAGTGGATCTGGCCATGGTATTCACCTTGATACGGCAAAAATTCAATCTTGGTCTGCCACACGGAACGACAATCAGCGACCAACCTACCGAATCTTCCAAATAACGTCTTTGCCCCGTATGAAAATTCTTTTCGTCACCCCTTACCTGCCCTACCCACTCAACAATGGTGGATTGATCCGGGTACATCAGTTGGCAGTCAATATTGCCGATCGCCACGACGTGACGATGCTTTGCATGGCACCGGACAACGACGCGCAGTCCGCCGGCAAACCGGTTTTGCAGAGTCGCGGAATAACCATCGAGACAGTGCCAGTTGCTGACAATCAACTCATCAGTAACAAGCGAAAGTACCAACTCAAATCGCTCTTCTCATCCAGGACATACCAGTACTATCAGTATCACTCACCGATGATGCAGGCGGCGATCGATCGACATCTGGACTCAGGTGACTACGAGCTGGTGATCGTCGAATTCTCGCAAATGGGATACTATAACTTCAACACAGACGTCCCGACCTACGTCGATCAGCACAACGTCGAATATGAAATCATGCTCAGAACATTCCAGTCCGAGCGAAACCCGCTGCGAAAGCTACTGGCGTGGTCAGAGTGGCGAAAGTACCGCAATCACGAGATCGAAAACTGCCGCAAGTTCACCGCCTGCCTCACCACTTCTGAACGCGACGCGCAGATCCTGCAGGAGCGCGCCCCGGAAATGAAATGCCACGTGGTTCCGAATGGCGTTGACAGCGAATTCTTTTCAAAGTCGGACGCACAAATTGAACCGAACCTGATCCTCTTCACCGGCACCATCAGCTACTACCCGAACACAGAGGGCGTGCTCTACTTTGCGCAGCACATCTGGCCATTGATCAAAAAGGCCAAACCAGACGCCGTGTTCTGTATCGCTGGTAAGTCGCCTCCCGATGAAGTTCGAAAGTTGGCCCAAACAGACAGCGCCATTGAGGTCACGGGTTCAGTCGATGATATGCGCGACTACTACGCCAAAGCATCGGTGTTTGTCGTCCCGCTGCGCATTGGTGGCGGTACACGTCTGAAAATACTCGAGGCGATGGCGATGGAAAAAGCAGTCATTTCAACAAGCCTTGGCGCCGAGGGTATCGATGTAACGGATGGCCACGATATCCTGCTACGTGATACACCACAGGAGTTCGCCGACGCTGTCGTTGCAACAATGGCAGATGATTCATCGAGAAGCCAGCTGGAAAGTGCCGGTCGCGCGCTGGTTGAAGCCCAATACGACTGGCGCGCGGTCAGCGCAAACCTGTGTCGAGAGTTCGAGGGGTCAGACAAATCTTCGGACGAAGACGAACAACAACCATTGAGAAAGGCCTGCTAGCGCCACTGTGCACCAAACTTGTCCGGCCGGTAAACCATCAACCGGCCGGTCGCATCCCTGCTCAAGCAGCCTTATAGACCACTACTACGCACAGGCTTATCGCACCGCTACTGGTGCTATTTGTTGTATTGGCGGGCACTTCTTAAGCTGACACACTCGCATAGCATCCAGCCTGTACTGCACTTCGACGATATCACTGGCGCAGTACTCACGTACTAGGGGCGCTAGTGATTACCGTACAACTCTACCGGCTGTGAATGGCCAGACCAGGCGGTTTTCAGTTTGACGAGATTTCGCACCAGCAACAGATACCAGCGGGCATAACGGTTTTTGCCGAAAGGCAGATTCACCACATACAGAATCGCCGACGCCACTATCTGAGCAACGACAAACGCTGCGGTTTTCCAGAACGCCAGGCCACTTTGCTTTGACCACAGGTACGACCAGTGCGTCTGTCCAATCCGGACATTTTGTTTTTTAAGGTAATCAAGGTTGAGCCGGTGCGATTCGACAACCTCGGATACGACGGCGTCATTGTCGAACACAAGCTTTCCACCGGCCTTGTGGATGCGATGAAAAAAATCGGTGTCCTCACCGCCACTTTTTCCAAAAACCGGGTCAAAGCGCAGGTTGTTTTCACGCACCCACTTCGCCTTCAACAGCGCATTGGATGTCGCACCTTTTGTCAGCACAGTGCCGGTCTTGCAATGATCCTTGCGGAACATGTGGCCAGCGACAATCCAGTCAGGGGCGTCATTGGGATACTGGACATCGACATAGCCAAAGACTGCGTCCGCCTGATAGCGATCCATGGCGGCGTAAAGGCTCGCGATCCAATTGGGTTCAGCCCATTCATCGTCATCGATGAATGCGATCATCTCGCCCTTCGCAGCCTCGATCGTGGCGTTGCGAACCGCTGACAGGTTGCGCTCGGTGCACACCTGATAGTTTATATCCAGGCCGGTTGTCGCTTCGGCAATCGCCCTGCCCGATTCCCCTACATCGTTGTCCATAACGACAACTTCGAGCTGTACACCGGCAGGCAACTGCTGCCCGACCAGGCTATCCAGCGTTTTGCGCAAAGTCTCACGCTTATAGGTGCAAAGGCATACCGAGATCAACATAGCATTCAAGCCGTCAACTTGTAGTTGATGATTCTGGCCAGATCGTAGTTGGTAATATCAACCGGCTCAGTTTGCGGCACAGCCGCTTTAATCTGCGCCAGGTCAAGTGGCGGAAACTTGTCATCCGGACCGACAATCTGCATACGGCGATTGGCTATTTTATCGGCGATCTGCAACTGATGGTCATCGGAGAACTCGCCGTGCTTCTTGACGCGAGGGACAAAAATAACCTGTTTCCGATACTGCAGAGCCAGGTTTAGGCTGCCGATACCGCAGTGGCTGATCACCAACGCCGCACGCTTGAGCAGCGCCTCCATATCTGCCCTGGGGATGAGTCGGTGCACCTGTCCATTCACTGGTTGCTCATCCGGTTCGCAGGCGCCGCACTGGATGAACCATTCGCAACTGTCAGACTGGAACAACGGATCGTTTTTTATGTAGTTGTAAAGCCGGTTGAACGGATAGTCATTGGTGCCCATGGTCACCAAGATCAAAGGCTTGACCATGATATTCGACTCCACTGTATTGGTTTGCGACGGGTTCCCACTGACTGAGGAAAGTGTCAGCCAGGCCGTATTTTTCAATCAGCTTGCCGGAGTTGGACAACTCCGTCACGCGTGAGAGAGTGTCCAGAAAAACAAACCGGGTTCTGGTAATTTTTGCCAGTAGTGCAAACGGAAGACAGATGGGCCCGCCAGTGCTGAAGATCGCGCTGGGACGTTCCCTGAGTAAAATCCAAATGCCCCGGACGAAATTCAGTGCGTGCACAAAGGCACTGTGTTGCGTATCGCGGATCGTGTGAACACGTTTGAAATGGTCACTTTTCAACATGTTCTTGTTGCAAACGAGCACAAGATCCTGCTTAACCAGGCTGGTTGCACAGATCGCCTGGGTCAGATGCCCACCGGCGGATGCAATAACCAATATCGAGGATTGTCGTCCCATGTTGTCTCAAGTTGTTCCAGAGGCAGCACCACCAATGGCTTTGCGTCGCGCTGAAGCAGGTCGTCGCGCCCGTCTGGCGACGCCAATCTTTTGGCTGCTGGTGCATATGATATTGAATAGCGCGATCAGCATGATCACCCATACGAAATGCATACCATGCAAAAAAGATGTCTCAAGACAGTTGTGTAACAGAGCGAATGTTAACAATGTGCCGGAGATCGCATCGGTCGATTCACGAGCCAGCACGATAAACGCCCCCAGGATAGACAGCAATACCGCCGTGGGGATCACGCCGATCTCCATGCAAAGGTCCACAAACCCACTGTGTCCGGTGTTGAGCAGGCGATAGTAACTCCACTGAATATCGAGCGCCTCGGGTACTTTGCCAACGCCCCAGTAGGCGCCGTAGCCGGTGCCAAACATCCAGCTCTTTTTAAGATCGTGCAGCAGGTGGTACCAAATGCCGGTTCGGCCAGTCAACAATTCTTCGGGCAGGAGGCTTCGATAGAAATCTATCGGTGCTTCGCCGAAGCCGATCAGCGCCATCGGGATAACCACAAGAATCGCGAACCACGTCACCACGACGCCCAGCGACACAAGCCGAAGATACTTATGGTGGATCAGCAGAAATGGCAGCAGGAAGACAACCAGACCAATAGGTGTTTTGGATCCGCTGAGGACCAGTAACACGATCCAGCCAACGATCGCAAATATCGCCAGATGCTTCTCTGAAGGTTTCTCGGCGTAGTAGCGCAGGATGCAGATCGACATGAGCAGAAACGTACCGGCCACGCCGCCAAACTCGTTTTTCGACGAGTGTATGCCTGTGAAGTTTCCGTACGGATCGATCGAGATACTCGGCATCAGTAGAAACGAAGCTTCTACGATCAACACAATGATCGAAGAGGCCTGCAGGTAACTGACAATGCGTCCGTCTGAACGGGATATCACCACCGCTGCCGCCACAGCACCAAATAGAAAAACTTGCCTCGCCGCACGACGCAGCGTGTCGACGGGCGAGTCAGACCAGAAATACGAGACCAGCAGGAAGACCCCCAACAACAGCATGGGCGCAAGCACCAACAAGAAGCGCGTCGTCATGGTTCGAGACTGAACAATAAACAACAGGCAGCACATCAGGAACATCGGCAGCATGAGCTGCTGCACGAGCGAGGCACCCGAGCTGACAATTTCCAGCGTCACTTCGAGATCGCGGGCCATCAGGCCCGCTTTCTGTTTCAGATCAGGGTTGAATACTTTCGCCACCCAAATGATCAACAGTACGATTGGAATGCCCTTCAGCAACCCGCTCAACGTTGACATGGATACCGTCAGTGGAGCCCTGTTATGCGCGCTATGCACTAGTTCGCACCTTCATGCTGACACATGGTCAACAACGACTATGTGTTTCCGTAGCTGTAGTATGAGTAGTAGGCGCCACCCATATCCAGCTGATTCAACACCACACCGACGACCGGAGCTTCAACGCGCTCCAGCTGTGTCAGGCAGCGGCTGATATGATGATACGGAGTGGATCGTGCCCGTACCGCATAGATTACCGCATCCACGTAGCCGGACAACACCATCGGATCGCTGACGGGCAAGACCGGCGGCGCGTCCAATACCACGTAGTTGTACTTTTTGGCTGCTTCCTTAATATGCGCCTGAAAACGCGGCGAGCTAATCAACTTCAGCGGATTAAGCGGTGTGAAGTTGGCGCACAGCAAATCCAGATTGTTGTCGATACCGATGACGCACTGCTCCAGCAGCGCTTCGGCCGACAGCACCTCGCGCAAGCCCATATCAGTTTTGTTTACGCCAAACATGGTACTGACGCCGCGAGTTCGCAAATCGCAGTCGATCAACAGGGTACGCCCTACGTTGGCATAGCTGTAGGCAAGGTGCCCTGCAATGGTGGACTTGCCTTCTCCGGCTATGGTCGATGTCACCATGATGGTCTTGTGCGGACGATCTACGCGATCCAGCATCAAGCCGGTGCGAACGGTATTAACCGCTTCTTTAAAGATCGCACCATCCTTCGAGCGTTCACTGTCGTCCTGGGTGTTCAGAATTGCAGGCCGGATGAAACTCTTACGGATGCTGGGCAGTGAACCCAACAGCGGCAAACCAATTCTCTGGTCGACGTCATCGCCATCACGAATACCCGTGCTGAACAATTCGCGCATGATGTAATACATCATTGATAGCACCAGACTTCCCAGTGCCGCCAACAGGAACAACATGGCTTTCTTCGGCTTGCTCGGCTGCAGCGGGTCTTCGGCGGGAGACAGGATCCGCGCATGAGCGCTTTGCAGATCGATCGTCTCAGTGGTTTCTTTGGTTCGCTTATAGAAAAGATCGAACAGGTTCTGGTTCTGTTCTACCTCACGCTGCAGCTCCAGATATTTGGATTCTTTGCGGTTGGTCTGGAAAAAGTCCTGCTTGGCAGATGCGATAGCGCGTTGCAACTCAGCTTCTTCGGCCTGCGCAGCGTTAAATTCGAATTCCACACGCTCGACAATTTTTTCAATCTGATCACGATAACCCGATTCGGCCGTCGCCAGATCCGAGGAAGCTGACACCATTCTGGGGTGTTGCGGTCCATAGCGCTTGCCAAGTTCGGCAGTGACCTGTCGAGCGCTAACTACATCAAGTTTCAACTTCTGCGCAACGCCATCTGATTGCACGGCAGGCAGGGACTCGAGCGTACCGCTGCGGCGAGCACTTTGCACCTGGGCACGTCGAACACGAGCCTCTGAGAGTTGTCGGCGAACATCAACGAGCTTGGTCGTGAGGTCGTTTAACTCCTGTGAGCTCAGGGCGGTCACGCCCTCAATATCGATGACACCTTCCTGCTCGGTGTATTCCTGCAGTTGACGCTCGGACGTGGTCAGCTGGTCCTTCAGCCCATCGACCTGACCAGCCAGCCAGCTTGCTGCAGTCTGGGTGCGTTCGAGTCGAGCCTCGAGGTCAGCCTCAATGTAGGATTGGGCGTGCTCATTGGCGATGTCTCTGGCCAGCACCGGGGTGGCCGCCTCAAAGCTGACTTCAACCAACTGTGTATCGCGCAGTGGATTGATGTTAAGGCGTTCGAGATAGTCTTTGATCAGTTCACGACGAGCAATTTCGCCGGCAACCAACTGAGAGTCAATGTTGGCCGGCTCATCCGATTCAACACCGACCAGTGCCAGTGCCTTTTGCTTCCAGCTGTGCAGGAATTCGAATGCCGGCTTGCCATCGTGTGAAGCAGCAAACACTGGATGGTTACCCAAATCCAGCTTGTCCACCACTTTTTCGGCCAGCGGACGCGACCGCAGTACCTCAAACTCAGTGGCGAGGTACTCCTCGCTCTGCTTGTCCAGACCGTAGAGTTCCTCAACGGAAATAACATTCGCATCCTTCTGCTCAATCAGAATGGTCGCGGTCGCGCGGTACTGCGGTTGCAAGCTGTTGATGACGAAGTACGACGCCACCAGCACACTCAGAACAAACAGCGCCATACGCCATTTGTTGTCCCAGACAGCCTGGAAGTATCTCTGCAGATTGAAATTGATCTCGTCTTTCTTGAGATCAGCGTATGTGCTATCCAGAGGATGGAGCGATTTCATTGACATATACTCTAGAAGAAGCCTTCCGGCACCAAAATGATGTCACCGGGATAGACCGGATCACGCATACGAATTTTGCCTTCGCGCTGTTGACCTTCGATTTCACGAGACACACGAACCCGCTTCTTCGAAGCGCGACCCGTGAATCCGCCTGCCAGTGCGATGGTCTTTTCGACTGTCAACCCGGGTTGGTATCGGAAATTCCCCGGGCTGTTGACCTCACCGTTGACAAAAACCTGCAGATACTGCGCTACCGAGATGATGTCACCCGGCAGTACGACGTCGGACAATCGCATGCTGTACTGTTGAGAAGTGCCGTTGACCACTCGCGTCAGTGTCACCCGTTCACGCGAAGCCTCCTCGCTGAACCCACCGGCTAGCGCCACCGCTTTGTCCAGAGTCAGCCCAGGGCGATAGGTATAGCCACCCGGATTGTTGACCTCACCATTGATGAATACCTGGCGGTACTCGGCGACCGACACGCGTACATCCGGATCGACGAGATAGGTCCCTTTCAACTCACGGGTTATCTGCCTTTCGAGTTCGGCTGGTGTTTTCCCGGAGGCGCGCAAGGCGCCCAACAACGGGTAGTTGAGCACGCCATTACCATCCAGGCGATCGTTAATAGACAGGTCATCTTCTCCAAAGACAACAATGGACACTTGATCGCCAGGGCTCAACCGGTAGGTTGTCGCATTGGCCTGTCCAACCAAGACAATGGCTGCCAGCGCTACAAACGCAAGCTTTGACATTGCCTGAAAAACAGATGTAATTGAATTAATCAAAATTTGGCCACCTTCGCTCAATTTTGCGGACAGTCTGACCACTGGCTCTGACTCCCAACTGAATCCACCAGTTTCACAGTCGCTTTCCCATGTAGCGACAGGCTCGGCAACTTTTAGATGACCGGTATCCATTTAACCCTGGGACTCTGGTAACACTACCGGTGGACTGGTTCTCATTGCGGCTATTTCGCCGATTTACCTGCCCGTTGCTGCCATTGCGCGCATCAGACCTCGACCCGAAATCTGCCGCTTAAAACGAGCGGAGATCCGGGCGAACAATGCTCAAGCAAATAGCGGCCAGGATCCAATCTCAACGTTGAAATTTCGTTAAACCTTTGTATTTTTTTGTAAATGCGGGTCCGTGGCGCAAGCACACACCGCGAGACAGGCCAACGCGCCAAGCATACTGTAGACGCAGCGCCGGGCGAGAAAAGTCAGGGTTACAATTCAGTGATCGAAATCGTCAGCAAGCCGACACCACGAATGCGTGAGCGAGCGGCCGGATTGCTGATTGCGCCGCTGGCTAGTGCTCGACTCTGGTCTCGGCATCCGACATCGCGCCCGCCACTTTGCCGATGTACTCGAAAAGCGCGGTGTGAGCCGCCGGATCCTGGCGCTTTAACGCCGCACTGGCGGTAGCGAAGGCCGACACCTCTTGATCATGATCGCGCAGCAGGTCCGAGAGCAGTTGCGTCTCTTCACCGGTGGGATCGAGATTGAAGCGCTTTTTCTTGTTGTCGAGCATCGTCAACAGCTCGATGTGACGGCGCTTGGTCGTTTCCATCGAGTTGTAACAGCGCATGGTTTCGCGCGCGCTTTCGCGCTGCTGGTCATTCATTTCAGCCACCGATATGTGACATTTCGACTTTCGGTCGAAGCACGGACTCGACCGTTCGCGTCTCGGAATAACGATCACGACGCTGGCGCCATCGTCCGGTGATTCGATCGAGCAATTGCTGATCGCTCTCGCCAGCTCTGATCGGGGTCATCAGATCGTAGCCATCTGCGGCAAAAAGACAGGTGTAGAGTTTGCCCACTACCGACAACCGCGCACGGCTGCATTCTCCACAAAACGGCTGCGAGACGGATGAAATAATGCCAATCTCTCCACCGCCGTCCCGGTAGCGCCAACGCTTGGCCACCTCACCGCGATAGTTCGGCTCAATCGGTTCGATCGGTAGTTCGGCGTTGATGACTTCGGCGATCTGCGCAGCAGTCATGACGGCTTCATCATCCCAGCGATTGGTATTGCCCACATCCATGAACTCGATAAAACGCAAAATGCGCGAGCTATTGTGAAAATAGCGCGCCATCGGCAGCACACACTGCTCGTTCAGGCCCTTCTTAACCACCATATTCACTTTGATCGATTCAAAGCCGGCATCGGCCGCCGCATCGATACCGTCGAGAACCTTCTGCACCGACACGCCGACATCGTTGACCGCTTTGAAGGTTTCATCGTCCAGCGCATCGAGGCTGACGTTGATGCGCCCGAGACCGGCGGAGCGCAGGCTCTGCGCCCTGCGTGGTGTGATCAACGACGCGTTGGTGGTGAGGCTGATGTCCTCAATGCCATCGATCAGGACGATTTTCTCGATCAGGGTTTCAAGCTCTTTGCGCACCAGCGGCTCACCACCGGTGATGCGAATCTTGCGCACCCCCAGCCCAGCGAACAGTCGCACCAGACGCTCGATTTCCTCAAAACTGAGCAGTTCCTGCTTAGCCAGGAATTTATAGCCAGGCCCAAAGTGCTCCTTCGGCATGCAGTACACACAACGGAAGTTACAGCGATCCGTCACCGAGATACGCAAATCGTGCAATTCACGTCCTAGTGCATCTTTCAAACCGGTATGTTCAGACCCCGCCATCAATTTCACCCGTTGAGCTTGTGTCACGGCGCAGTTTGACAGGCGCGGCCGCGCATTTATGTTATGTGGTGTGCAGTGGGCAGAAGTCCAATAACGGACAACCACCGATCACTGCGTGCAGGTTCAGGCGTCAGGCGCGGGCGCTTGCTCCGGCATCCGCAGCAACCACCGACCTCAGGCTTTCAACGGCTGAGCCTGAGCGTTGACTGCACCTGCGACGGTTAACCTCCACCCCGCTGGTATCGGAGGTCGAAGAATCGCATGAATTCGTCTATCCGGGTCTGCTGCAAGCCGGTGAACGTGAAGCTGACATCGAGATATGGCAGACTGATCGAGGCAATTTTGCGATATTTCTGTTCACCGATGTCTATTCGAAGCGCCCCGCCATCGATCGTCACAGTCGCCTCGTGCTCCGTAACCTGCGCCGGATGGTTGTTCAATGCCGCGGGTAGTATGCGAAGAAACTCTGCCCGCGTGAAGCCCATCTCGCGGCTGAAGTTGATTTCTGTCAATTCAGCCTCCAGCCACAGGTGGCCAGATGGCGAGCACATCGCCCTCCGTTAGGGCGCCGGGTTCATCTCGATCATCGAAGCCGTAATAAGTACCATTGATCAGCACCAAATGCGCATCTTTTCGGGGCACAGAAAATTGATCGATGACCTGATGCAGAGTCGACTGAGGGTCTATCTCGACATCGACCGCATTATTGACAGCATCGTTGGGCAGATACCCCTGCAGCGTGGCGTACAGCTTGAACGTAATTTTCATTGTCTTGATTGATCAGGGGT
>CAZYDV010000025.1:0-32866 GCA_964646405.1 uncultured Granulosicoccaceae bacterium
CCCGGGCTGCGACCGCAATACAGCGGGCAGTACTACGCTGCGTTTGTTCTCGACCCCGACGGCCACAATATCGAGGTGGTCTGTCACGAGGAGCTGGCCTGATGTTGGGCTTCAGATAATCTTCGCCGCACTGGTGTTGTCACCAATCTAGACGGGTATCGAATCTCCGCTGGCGCTGCAGCTTGCCTTGGCTGCCGAACTGCTTGCGTGTGCCGCACCTCGGCGATTTCTCGTACCAGCTGCCTATACACCACGTACGTATAACTGACTATCTTCTACACGGGTGATCCTGTGTAGACTCGCTGGTTGCAAAATCTCCCAACCCTGTAGCCGACCGTCAGTCCTTGTTTCGAACATACGAATCGCGCTGCCCCAAAGACACCACGCTCGTAGCGTTCACTCGATGAAAAAGTCCAATCGATTCGCGGTTCCGCTGTTGTGGATATCGTTAATAGAATCCATGCAGATTGATCCTCGGCAGCTTGCGGCCAACAGCACGATTCCGGCTCAGGCATTCGGCGCCGATGAGATCAGCCTGCGGGCGGATCAGTATGTCGAATTCTGGGCTGCAGTCGCGGCGGTTGAAGGGGTCAGAGGCATTGCCTATCGGGTCTGCTCGCACCTCGCGCTGAATCGGTTTGATCCGGGGTTGTTTGTATTTCTGTGTAGTGGCGCACCGATGGCTTCGTTGCAGCGGTTGCGTTTGTTTCGCCTGCAGACAAGCCCGTTGGGGTTTCAGATATCGGTCGAGGGAGATGTGACATCGTTCGAGTTCGGTCTTGCCGACACATCCCAAACGCCGCATCAGTCGATCGCATCGCTTTGCGACATGACGATCGTCATTCGCTTATTGCAGTTGGCGAGCGGTGACAATCTGCGTCCTCTGCGAGTGGAGCTGCCTTGCTCACCGACAGTCTACGATGGCCTTGAGGCCAGTTATCACTGTCCTGTGCTTCAGGGTAGTGGGTTGCGGGTGCGGTATCAGACTGCCGCGCTGCACCAGCCTTTTACTGTTGATGTTGAAAACATCTGGTACTTTTTTGAGAATCGCTTCGGGCCGTTTGGGGGTATGGGGCCAGGTGCCTCGTATGCTGATCGAATTCGCGCCGCGCTGATGGTGTCATTGCCGTCGGGTCGATTTTCGGTGGAACAGCTCGCCGTGGCGCTCAACACCAGCAAGCGTACGATACAACGCCGCCTGCAAGATGAGGGGCTGCGCTATCAGGCGGTGCTGCAGATGTTGCGGCTGCAGTTGGCCGATCACTATCTGACCCGCTCGCGAATGGGTTTTGCCGAAATTGCGCAATTACTGGGGTTTGCCAACCGGCAATCGTTTGTCCGCGCCTACTCGATCTGGACCGGCCGGCAGCCGCGCACAGTGCGACGCCTGCAAAGATCTGACGCTCAGGCGAAAAGCTGATCCTCGAGGCTCTTGCCTTTGATCAATCTTCGGTAGGGCAGGCCCGCATCGGCCAGTGCCTGCAGGATTGCGATATCGGCGTTTGGCTCGGTTGTCTTGTCGTACTCGATAATCAGATCCGTGGCAGAACGTACCTCAACGTGGGTCACGCCCCGCAATTTGCGCAACAGTTCATCGACTGGTTGCGGGCTATTGTCACTGGCGCGCAGCGTCAGGGTGATCGTACCTTCGTCGCGATCGCTGTCGATATTGCCAGTGCCCTGCAATACGCCTTCTTTCAAATGCACCACGGTGCTACAGACTTTTTCCAGCTCGTCCAGATTGTGCGAGCTGATGATGAATGTCGCGTTGGCAGCCTGGCTTGCGATCAGGTCGCGAATGATGCGTACATTGGGTGGGTCGATGCCAGCGGTGGGCTCGTCGAGCATGATCAGCTCGGGTTCGCCGATCAATGCCTGCGCGATCATGATGCGCTTGCGCATACCGTGGCTTAAGCTTTCGGGTTTGTCGCGGCCGCGGTCGGCCAGCTGAACCAGCTCGAGCACTCGCGATGTCTCGCTGCGCGCTCGTCGGCTGTCCATCCCGCGCAGTTGGGCGTAGTGGCGCAGTTGCCGTTCAATGGTGAATACCGGATCCATCCACGCATCCTGTGGCAGAGCGGATATATGGTTCAGGCCCTGTCTGCTGCCAGGGCGTTGCCCCAGTACGCGGACAGCACCCTGGCTTGGAAGAATGAACCCGCACACCAGGCTCAAAAAGGTAGTTTTGCCAGCGCCGTTGGGACCGATCAGTGCGATGGGCGGGCCGGCGCGCAACTGCAGATTGATGTCATTGAGTGCGCGTGTCTTGCCATAGTGTTTGCTCAGGCTCTGGCAATCAATAATGTACTCACTCACAGGTCGCGCCTCTTCATCAGTACGTAGCCGATGCCCAGCAACATCGTCGCCTGCAGGATTGGAATCGGCGCCAACTGTAGTGACTGCCAGTCGTTGAGTTGCAGCAGGGTGGAGATATGGGCGCCGGGGATGAACCATTTCAGCAGCGCGGCATCCGGATAGCTGCGCGCCAGCCAGGTGGTCAGTGCAGACAGTACGATCCACAGAATGATGGCCCAGGTGGTGGCCTGGCGCGCCGAGCCTGCGAACAGTGATATCAGCGCCATGGCGGCGGTGTAGGCGGCGAGCAGCAGCATCACATTGACGAACACCATCAGCGCGGTGTCCAGCGCCTGCGGCAGCAGAGCGGGATCCCGAAAGAGTGCCAGCGCCAGTGTGGCCAGTATGGTGATGGCCACCAGCAATGCCTGCACCAGCATCAGGCCGACAAATCGGCCGAACAGCAGACTGCTGCGCGTGGTGTGCAAGCTCAGGAGTCGAAGTGTGCCACGGGTTCGGTCTGACGCGGTTTGATCGGCCGCGATAGTCAGGCAAAAAATGGGGAAGAGATACAACGCCACCACCCAGTAGACCGAAAATTCTGCCACCCGCCAGGTCAGCAGGGACTCGATCAGTCGCGAATTGAAGATCGAGCCGATCGCGCGACCGGTACTGCCATCGGCAAGCCACACCGAGGCGTTGTAGATCAGGTAGCGCAAAATCAGCGCCCAGACCAACAGCGTTGCCGCCACCAGCAACAGGCCGCGGCGGGTGACAAACACCCGCTGCAGTTCAAGTGCGGCGATGGTAATGATATTTCGGATCGTGCTCACAGCGGCGGCTGACTCCAAAGGCGTTGTGGAAGTTTAGCGCATGGCGCGCGGCAACGGCGCTGTCTGCCCTGCGTGACAGTTTTCACTGCGTTGGCAGATCGGCGATTTTTTGATCCAGAAACGCCAGCCGCTCGGTCAGCCATCTTTTGACGTAGGCGCTACTGCCGAGTTCGTGACGGCCGGCGCCATGGTTGCCTGACTGTGGCCAGCGCTGCAGATTGCGATTGCGTGGGTGTTCGCCGTCGCCAGTGGTGTCTGTGCCGATCATGGCAAGATAGGCATCAAAGCGATCGATGATGGCATCGACAGTAAAGAGGTTTTGGCGCAGTTGCGTCCAGCGCGTTTTGGCGTGCACGTTAAAGCCTGTTTGCGGTATGCGCCAGAGACGGCGGATCAACAGATTTTGCTCGGGGCGAAAAAACCTCACCGTCTGTGCGTAGGCCTCGCCGCCGCGCCAGTTGACACCGAAAGTGGCATCGTAATCCCAGGGTTGAAAAAACCATTTGCCGGACTGGTTGCGCGCCAGATAATAGTTTTTGCCCAGCGTATCTGTGTTGGCGGTCAACAGCCGAAGCAGCCACATGTCGGCAAGCGAGTCCAGATCGACAAGCTCCCCCACACGCTGTGAGAAAGTCCAGCCTGTGGTGTTATGAACCAAATCGAACAAGGCTTCGAGTTGATCGTATCGGTCCGCGTCTTGTGGATCGGGATATTTCTGTTCAAAGTCTTGCCTGATTTGTTCGGGGCGGTAAAATCCCGAGGTAATAGCCTGCGCCTTGAACAGCACCGAGCCGTTTTGCGGGGCGTTAAAATCGACCAGATCCCAACGCTCGCCCTGCTCATCTTTTGGCACTGATACCTTTTTCAGGCCTAGTAACTTGCGATCGATTCTCTCGTGAATCACGTACAGGCCGTGATAGCGCCGGTTTAGAATCAGCTCAGCGAATCCGCCGGCAATGGTCGACCGTCCGTAGGCCTTGCCGTCCTGAATGAAGGCCTGTGGTTGCATGTCACGATAGAGGTCGTGGCTGACGAGGTTGCGCACGAAAGACAGATCGCGATAGGCGGCGTCGGCTATCCAGTCATCGTCTTTGCGCAAATTGAACAGCCGAATGTTGCGAGATTTTTCGGGCCTGTCTTTTTGACGAAACTCGATCGCATAGGGTTTTTTTTTGAATGCCTGAGCTGTGACTCCGCGAATTTCGATGGCCAGATTCTGATTGCCATCGCGCTTGTCTGAGTTGCCATCCACCCAGGTATAATGGCCCGGCAGTTTGGGCTCATCGACAATTTCATTGGCGTCGATGGCAAGGATCGGCACTGAAGATACCACCACGGTATAGCGCTGACGCTCGTTGGCGATCAGCAATTCGATCGGGATGCGATCCCCGTGTTGCAGTGGCATGGCGAAGTCGGTGTTGCGCGAAGTCGTCTGGCCGTTGAACGACAAGAGAGTGATATCGGCGTTGTTGCCGGTCACACCCAGCGTACCGGTTAACATTTGCCGCGAACGGAATGCATCGCCGGGCGACATAAAATAGCGCCTGCCAGGCGGATCAGCGATCAGGCGATGGTCGCCCCAGGTCAGGTCGGGCGGTGGATTGGCGTCGTTTGCCGATGCGGCGATAGCAAAGCCTGCAACACAGGTTGCGATCGCAAGCCAGGCTAGTGCCAGGCTGGTCGCGTTACGGGTGTCGACTCTTGGTTTTAACGGGTGCGGCACAGTGAGGGTTTGCGGATGTCTGGACGCGAAAGATTATCACGGGCTAACGTGATTGGTCCGGGCTCTTGTCCGGCGATGATTGAGTGGCCATCCAGTGGGTTTAATGGAGTTTGCCCATCACACAACCCTGAGCTATCAGGCATAATCCGCCGCTCGTCGACCTGTGCTGCGGTACAGCCCTATCGGAAATTTGAGCAACCCCAATGGATACCCGAATAATCGCTGGATCGGAGGAATGGTGCGCGTTGCCGGCGCTCGGCATACCGGCGATCAAGGTGCGCGTCGATTCAGGCGCAAAAACTTCGTCTCTGCACGCGTTCAACATCCGGACCTTCACCCGCAATGGCGTGCGCTGGGTATCGTTCGAGGTGCACCCGCTGCAGAGCGATCGCGCTACGGTGCTGCGCTGTGAGGCGCCGGTGGTGGATCGTCGGGTGGTGCGCAACACCAGTGGTGTGGGCGAGAAGCGCTTTGTGGTGCGCACGACCATCGGCTTTGGCGAGCAGAGCTGGGAGGCGGAAGTCACCCTCGCCAATCGTGACAGCATGGGCTACCGGATGTTGCTCGGTCGCGAGGCGATGGCGGGCCGGATGCTGGTGGATCCGGCCGCAAGCTTTTGCCTCGGCGATCGCAGCCCACTGGAAATTGCCGAATTCTACGCCCGCCATGATCAGCGCAGCGACGGCCTGAAGATCGGCCTTTTGGCCAGCAATCCGGATCTCTACAGCAATCAGCGCATCATTGAGGCCGGGCGCGAACGCGGCCATGAGATCAGCTTTTTCGATATTCGACAGTGTTACATGAAGCTCGATGCCGACACGCCCGAAGTGCACACGCGCGGCGGCATCATCCTGAACGATCTCGATGCGGTGATTCCACGAATTCGGCCAAGCGTCACCTTCTATGGTTGCGCACTGACCCGCCACTTTGAAAGCCTTGGCATCGCAACGCTCAACACGTCAGAGGCGATCAGTCGCTCGCGCGACAAACTTTTTTCGCTGCAACTGATGCAGAAAAACAAACTCGATATCCCCACCACCGGCTTTGCCAATTCACCGATGGACACCGACGATCTGATCGAAATGGTCGGCGGTGCACCGTTGATCGTGAAGCTGCTCGAGGGCACTCAGGGGCGCGGGGTGGTATTGGCCGAGACGCGCAAGGCGGCGGAGAGTGTGATCAATGCGTTTAAATCGCTAAAAGCCAATCTGCTGGTACAGGAGTTTGTATCTGAGGCTGAAGGTCGGGATCTGCGATTGTTCGTCGTCGACGGCAAGGTGGTGGCGGCGATGCAGCGCGAGGCGGCACCCGGTGAGTTCAGAGCGAACATGCATCAGGGCGGAACCGCCACTAAGATCAAACCCACGAGCGATGAACGCAAGCTAGCGGTGCGTGCCGCTCGCGTGATGGGGCTGGCGGTGGCCGGTGTCGATATCATTCGCTCGCGCAGTGGGCCCTTGTTGTTGGAAGTCAATTCTTCCCCGGGGCTTGAAGGGATCGAAGGGGCCACGGGCAAGGATATGGCCGGCGTTATGATCGCCGCGGTAGAAAGAATGTGTGGTTGGAAGCGCGAGCTGGGTGTCGACGACGTCGCTGCGTTTGATCAATCACAATAACAGTCCACTGGACTGGTTATTGAAGCTGCTCGGACGTGCCAGGTTGAATCGTCGCTACCCGGTGCACACGATGCGATCTACTTCCAGGCAAACTTCGGTTGTTCGTAGTGCGAGACCCTTGTTGACTGGCCGAGCAGTGCGACCTCGCGAAACTGATAGATGATCGATGCGGTCGGGGTGTACATGCGGTGGCCGACCGACGGCAGTGTGATCGTGAGTATCGGGTCGCCACCGTCTTCGGTAATGATTTCGGGGATTTGCGGCAGTAACAACTCGTGCAAAGGGATGCGATAGACAGACGCGACTTCTTCCGGATTGGGCACGACCGCCTGTTGGCTGTCATTCCACACCACCAGTGGTGAAATGCGAAAGCCTGAGCGGGTCGCGAAATCATCGAGTCGGCCGATCACGCTTTCCGGTGGAAGATCGATTCCCAGCTCTTCATGCAGTTCTCGCAACGCCGTCTGTTCGATGGTTTCACCGCTGTCGATCTTGCCGCCGGGCAGCGCAAACTGGTTGGGATGCTTTTTCAGTTTCGCGCTTCGCATGGTCAGCAGCAGACAGGCATTCGCGTCTGCCGCTGCCGACAGCACCAATGCGACGGCGGCACCCGCGAGTGTCTCACCGGGCGGGTGTTGATGCTCGAACTGATCGAGGTTGGCGGCGATCCGTCGGCGCAGTTGATCGTCGTGGTGGTAACGCTCTGTGGTCATGAAACACCGAAATTGGTCAAAGTCGCAGTGTGAGGTCTTGCGGCGGATTGATCAATCGCCGCTGCTGCGCGAGGGGCGCTGCGGGTGGAAATCTGTGACCGGTGGGATTAAGGTGGCTCATCGTCTTTTGCCTGGTACCAAAATGAAAGCTCTCGTTGTCGATGCGATCGATCAGTTCTCGGTTCAAAGTGTTGAGATTGACAAGCCCGGACCAGGCGAAGTCATGGTCCGGATGAAGGCCACTGGCGTGTGTCACTCCGATCTGTCGGTGATCAATGGCACGATCCCGTGGGTGTTCCCGACCGTCGTCGGGCACGAGGGGGCCGGCATCGTCGAGGCGGTGGGTGACGGGGTGACCAATGTCGCACCGGGCGATCACGTTGCGATGTCGTTCGTGCCCAACTGTGGCGAGTGTTTCTACTGCGAGAACCACGAGCCCTACCTGTGCACCGTGACCAAACCCGACGGCATGTTGCTGGATGGCACCACGCGCGTGCATCGCGGTGGCGAGCGCGTTGCGGTAATGACCTATCTGGGCAACATGGCTGAGGTGGCGGTGGTGCCATCGGTTTGCGTGGTGGCGATCGACAAGTCTATCGACTTCAAAGCCGCAGCCCTCGTCGGCTGTGGTGTCACGACCGGGGTTGGTGCGGCCGTGCGCACCGCACAGGTCGAGCCCGGCTCTACCGTGGTGGTGTTTGGCTGTGGCGGGGTCGGCCTGAACGTGGTTCAGGGCGCGCGCATCGCCGGTGCCGGTAAAATCATTGCGGTCGATCTTTCGGCTGAGAAAATGCAGATGGCGCGCGAATTTGGCGCGACCGATACCGTTACCCCCGGGGGTAATCCGGTGGCCGAAATTTTCGAGATGACCAACGGCATCGGTGCGGACTACGCGTTCGAGGTGGTTGGCAATGGCAAGCTGATCGAAACCGCCATCAAGAGTATTCGCAAAAATGGCACGGCGGTGCTGGTGGGCGTGGGCCGTGCGGACGATCGCTTTTCAGTTAACGCGATGGTGATGCCGCTGATGTCCAAGAAGATCATTGGCTGCATGTACGGAAGCTGCAACTTCAAAGTCGATTTCCCGCGTTATCTCAGTCTGTACCAGCAGGGCAAGCTCGACCTGGATCGGCTGGTAACGCGCACCTACAGTATCGACGAAGCGCCGCAGGCGTTCGCCGATCTGCAAAGTGGCGGCAACGCACGCGGTGTGATTGTCTACGATTAATTGCGACCAGCGGCGGGCCGAATAGCTCGGCTAAAAAGACGAGCCGGGCTGACGTAAAAAATCGAGTTCGGCCGGCGTCGATTCGCGGCCCAGGCACTCGTTGCGGTGCGGGTAGCGACCGAATCGCGCGATGATGTCCCGGTGCATCACTTCGTACTTGATGGTGTTCTCCTGGCCGGTGTTTTCAAACAGCAGCAGGCCCGCATCGTGGATGGCGAGCGATTCACTGTGCATGTACGGCATGTAGAGAAAGATTCTCTGCTCGACCGGCAGTGCCTGGTCGTGGCCAGCTGCCACGGCTTCCTGTGCGAGTGTCAGCGCCTGTGCATCGCAGGCAAATGCCAGCGGCGAGTCGCGAAACAGGTTGCGTGAAAACTGATCAAGCACGATGACCTCGGCCAATCGACCTTCCGCGCTGTCGCGCCATTCGTGCAGCTCACAGCGGGCCGCACGCGTGTGCGTGGTGCCAAATCGCTGCGCCAGTAACTGGTCGAATTCGGCATCTTTGGTGAAGTGCGCTTTCTTGTCGATCTCGGAAAACCAGAATCGAATGATGTCCTGGTAGCTCATAAACGTTCCGGCGAGGCGTGTGTGGGCAGACAGTACGGTGATTAGTCAATCCTGGCAAGCACCTCGTTCGTGGACCGGTTCGGCACTTTCAGTCGCCCATCGAACACGGCTGACAAGATTTACAGCGCCCTGCCGCTAACCCGGCTTTCGCGAATCGGCGGGCTGGTGTTGGCGGTCTGCCAGACAACTCACTTTCGATTTATGTCTTGATCATCAAGATATATTCGAGTAGGGTGCGCCCCATGTCAAAAGAATTCCACCAATTACTGGCCAATTCGCGCGAGTTGTATGAGGCGATGAACCGATTCGATGCCTACACCGCCAAGGCGCTTGGCGTCCATCCCAGCGATATCCGTTGCCTCAATGCGCTGATCGACGGCACGATGACCGCCGGGGAGATTTCCAGCCGACTGGGATTGAGCACCGGCACGGTAACCGCATTAATCAATCGACTGGTCAAGGCCGGTTACGCCGTGCGCAAGGTCAGCGAAGTGGACAAGCGTCAGGTTGATATCTCTCTCGATCCGAATTTCGTCGAGCGCGCCGAGAAGATCTACAACTCGCTCGGTGGCCATATTGGTCTGCAGTTTGACGGCTACTCGGCAGAGCAGATCGCGCAGTCGGCACAGGCGGTAAAACGCCTGACTGAGGGTTTTTCGCTTGAGCGATTTGAACGCCTGGCAGCGCACGACACATTGCCAAAGTGAACTACTGTCTGCGTTGCGGACTCACAAACAACAGACGTCAATCGTTGATTGAAAACTTTACGGGTGTGAATAATGAGTGATTACAAAGTCCCGGTCCGGGACATACGCTTTTGTCTCCACGAGGTGCTCGATTATTCGGCGCGAACTGCTGCGATCGGCGGTTACGAAGAAACCGGTGAGGAACTCGTCGATGCCATCATCGATGAGGCTGCAAAGTTCTGTGAGCGCGAACTGGCACCGCTGAATCAACCGGGCGACCAACAGGGTTGCCAGTGGGACGATGGCGTCGTCACCACACCCGATGGTTTCAAAGAAGCCTATGCCAATTACGTAGAGGGCGGCTGGGCATCGTTGTCCGCCGATCCGGAATTTGGTGGCCAGGGGCTGCCGCCGTCCATGTCGACGCTGGTCAACGAGATGTCGGGCAGCGCGAACTGGGCCTGGGCCATGTATCCGGGCTTAAGTCATGGCGCGCACAGCACGATCGATGCGCATGGCACCGAAGAGCAGAAAAACACTTACCTCACACATCTGACGACTGGTGAGTGGACCGGCACCATGTGCCTGACCGAGTCGCACTGCGGCACCGATCTTGGCCTGTTACGTACGCGTGCCGAGCCCAATGACGACGGTAGCTATGCGCTGCATGGGACCAAGATATTTATCTCAGCAGGTGAGCACGATATGGCCGAAAACATCGTGCACATCGTGCTGGCCAGGCTGCCAGACGCACCAAGGGGTACACAGGGTATCTCGCTTTTCATCGTGCCCAAGTTTCTCGTTAACGCGGGTGGTGGCGTTGGCGAGAGAAACGGCGTCAACTGCGGGTCGATTGAGCACAAAATGGGGATTCACGGCAATGCCACCTGTGTATTGAATTTCGACGGTGCGAGAGGTTATCTGATCGGTCCGCCCAACCGCGGTTTGAACTGCATGTTCACTTTTATGAACATCGCGCGGCTTGGCACTGCGGTGCAGGGTCTTGCGCACGCTGAGATTGGATTTCAAAAATCATTGGCCTATGCGCGCGATCGCCTGCAGATGCGTTCATTGTCGGGCATGAAAACGCCGGACAAACCAGCTGATCCGATCATTGTTCACCCCGACGTACGCCGCATGTTGCTAACGCAAAAAGCCTTTGCCGAAGCCGGCCGTCTGTTTATCTATTCACTCGCGATGGATGTGGATATTCTGCAATCCAACGCCAGTGATCAAGACAAAGGAATGGCTGACATGCGTCTGGCATTGCTGACGCCAATTGCTAAAGCCTTTCTAACCGAAACCGGTTTCGAGTCTGCCAATCTGGGCTTGCAGATATTCGGCGGCCACGGTTTTATCAAAGAGTGGGGTATGGAGCAGAACGTGCGCGATTGCCGCATCTCAATGCTCTACGAAGGAACGACTGGCATTCAGGCGCTCGATCTGCTCGGCCGCAAGGTGGTGGGGTCTCAGGGGTCATTGCTGCGCCCCTTCCTCGAACAGATCGCGGACTTTTGCGAGGCCCATGAAAATGATCGCGATATGGCTAATACGGTTGCCACGCTGAGACAACACACCACCGAGTGGGAACAGCTGACCAGCCGCCTGGGCATGCGTGCGATGGCCGATGCCGATGAGATCGGCGCCGCATCGGTCGACTACCTGATGTATTCCGGTTATGTGGTGCTCGCCTACCTGTGGGCAAGATCACAGGCGGTAGCCCAGCAGAAACTCGCCGCGCCGGATTGCGCAGAGCCGGACTTCTACCGCGCCAAACTCAGCACTGCCGACTTTTACTACAAGCGGTTGCTGCCACGCACGCGATCGCTGCTCGAGACCATGGAGGCCGGTGCCGATTCGCTGATGGCACTCGATGCCGAACATTTTAGTTTTTAGTGTACTGCGATCGTCGGCATATGAGCATGAGCGCTCGTCAGTTGTCGTGCAAGAAGGCTATTGCATGGCGCCTTGCTCGTGGCTGACCGCGGTATGACCCCCTTATCAAGCGCTTGAACGAAGTTGCGTGGCGAATGGCGGGCTCCCGAACGGGCATTTGGTCAAAGAGACTTATGCCCGACTATTGACGAGTACTCGTTTAGATCACCCGGACCTTACTATGAACAAAAAACTCTTTTACCATCTGGCTTATGCTTGTAAGTTGATGGTTGCAGTGCACTTGGGGAGCGACGAATGATATTTGAAGGTCAATCGGTCTCCGTCGTCGACACGGCGGATGGGTTTTACGAGCTGTGCTTCGATTTGCAGGGCGACAGCGTTAATAAGTTCAACCAGGCGACCATCGCGGAATTGCGCGAGGCCGTCACTGTGTTGCAGCGCGATAGCAACTTGAAAGGGCTGATGCTCACCAGCGGTAAGAAGGGTTTTATCGTCGGTGCGGATGTCACCGAGTTCGGTGGCCTGTTTCGCAGCAGCAGCGATGAACTGATCGCAAGCATTCTCGAGATCGATGCGCTGTTCTCATCGATCGAGGATCTGCCGGTGCCGACAGTGGCTGCCATCAATGGCGATGCCTTCGGCGGTGGTCTGGAGATTTGCCTGTGCTGCGATTATCGCGTGATGGCCAAATCGGCCAAGGTGGGCTTGCCGGAAGTGAAGCTTGGCATACTGCCTGGCTGGGGCGGCACAGTGCGCCTGCCGCGCCTGATCGGCGTAGACAATGCCATCGAGTGGATTGCGACTGGCTCAAACAAAAGAGCTGCGGCGGCACTCAAAGATGGCGCGGTAGACGCGGTGGTTGCCAACGATATGCTGCGCGATGCCGCGCTGGATCTGTTGCGCCAGTGCGTTGCCGGGAAGTTTGATTTTCGCGAACGCCGCGTGGAAAAAACCACGCCGCTGACACTGCCAGCTATTGAAAAGACAATGGCATTCGAATCGGCGCGCGGTGTGGTCGGTGCCAAAGCCGGTCCGCATTACCCGTCGCCAATGACGATTATCGGCACGATTGAAAAGCACGCCTCGCTGCACCGCGACGATGCATTCAAAGTGGAGGCAGCAGCGTTTGCGAAGCTTGCACAATCACCGGTGACCGAGGCGTTGATCGGTATTTTTCTGAAAGATCAATACTTGAAGAAACAAAGCCGCCAGTACAGTGAGGCCGCCATTGATGTGAACAAGGCAGCCGTGCTTGGTGCTGGCATCATGGGTGGCGGGATCGCCTATCAATCGGCCTCGACCGGTACGCCGATCGTGATGAAAGATATCAATCAACAGGCTCTGGACGATGGGCTGGCCGAATCCGACAAACTGTTTTTCAAGCAGGTTGCTCGTGGCCGGCTCAAGCAGGATGCCGCTGCTAAAGCCATGCACAACATTGTGCCTACGCTCAGCTACGGTGATTTTGGTGATGTCGATCTGGTGGTTGAGGCTGTCGTTGAAAACCCGAAGATCAAACAATCCGTACTCGCCGAGGTGGAACAGAAGATCCCGGATACCGCGGTGCTGACATCCAATACCTCGACGATCTCGATCGATCTGCTGGCAAGCGACCTCGCACGGCCGGAACTATTCTGCGGCATGCATTTTTTCAATCCGGTCCATCGCATGCCCCTGGTGGAAGTGATTGCGGGTGAAAAAACTGGTGATGTTGCAATCGCCACGACAGTCGCCTACGCCAGGTCGATGGGCAAAACACCCATCGTGGTACAGGATTGCCCGGGCTTTTTTGTCAACCGGGTGTTGTTTCCGTACTTCGGCGGTTTCAACATGCTGCTCTCGCATGGAGCGGACTTCACTCGGGTAGACAAATTGATGGAGCGCTGGGGCTGGCCGATGGGGCCTGCGTATCTGCTTGACGTCGTGGGGCTGGATACCGGTCACCACGCCGGCCAGGTAATGGCGGACGGCTTTCCGGATCGCATGCGCTACGACGGTGTGGTCGCATCCAACCTGTTGTTCGAGGCACAGCGCTACGGCCAGAAAAACGGCGCCGGATTCTATCGTTATGAATTGGATCGTCGCGGCAAGCCAAAAAAGGTAGCAGATCCGGATGTGGCAGCCATGCTGGCACCAGCGATAGTCGAGACACACGAACTCAGCGATGAGCAGATAATCGAGCGAATGATGATTCCGATGTGTATTGAAACAGTTCGCTGTCTGGAGGAGGGCATTGTCAGCGGGCCTGCCGACGCCGACATGGGGTTGATCTACGGCATCGGTTTTCCACCATTCCGCGGTGGCGTATTGCACTATATGGATACGATCGGTATGGACAGGTTTTGCGCCATGTGCAAGCCCTACGAAGCACTCGGCAACCTTTATATCCCGACAGATGGCATGCGCAAGATGGCAAGTGACGGTGCGCGTTTCTTTCCGGCGGCAGCCTGAGCGAGGATCGAATTAAATGAACTTCACTGATAAAGATGTCGTGATCGTCGATTGCGTGCGCTCACCGATGGGGCGCTCGAAAAAGGGCGGTTTTGTTAATGTTCGCGCTGAAGATCTCTCCGCGCAACTGGTCAGGGCACTGTTTGAGCGCCATCCCGAGGTCGATCCGAACGACGTCGAGGATCTGATCTGGGGTTGTGTCAATCAGACACTGGAACAGGGCTTTAATGTGGCCCGCGGCGTGGCCATGCTGGCAGATCTTCCCGATACCGTCGCTGCGCAAACCGTCAGCCGTTTGTGTGGGTCATCGATGGCCGCACTGCATACGGCGGCCCAGGGCATCATGACAGGCTATGGTGACGTGTTCGTCGTCGGTGGCGTCGAGCACATGCAACACGTACAGATGCTGCACGGTGTCGATCTAAATCCTGCGATCAGCAAGCACGCGGCCAAGGCATCGATGATGATGGGTGTCACCGCGGAAATGTTGGCAAAGATTCACGGCATCGACCGCGCGCAGCAGGATGCATTTGCCGCTCGTTCGCACCAGCGTGCCCATGCGGCAACCACAAATGGTGGCTTCGCGGACGAGATCATCCCGATCGAAGGTCACGATCAAAACGGGTTCAAGCAGTTGATCGAAGTGGATGAGGTCATTCGCGATAACGTGACCGCCGAATCCCTGTCAACCTTATCGCCAGCGTTTCTGCCCAAGGTGGGCACGGTCACCGCCGGCAGTTCATCTGCCATATCTGATGGGGCTTCGGCGATGCTGGTGATGTCGGGTGCGCACGCCCGTCGTACCGGGGCGCAACCAATCGCTCGCATTCGCGGTATGGCGGTGGCGGGTTGCCCGGCGGCGATCATGGGTTATGGTCCGGTACCGGCGACACACAAGGCGTTGGAGCGTGCGGGGCTTGCCATCGAAGATATCTCCCACGTTGAATTGAACGAAGCGTTTGCCGCGCAGGCCATCCCGGTTTTGAAGGATTTGCGCCTGCTGGATGAGATGGACGAAAAAGTCAATCTGCACGGCGGGGCGATTGCACTGGGCCATCCGTTTGGTTGCTCCGGTACCCGAATCAGTACCACGCTTTTGAACGTGATGCGCCAGAACGATGGTCAGTTTGGGCTGGCGACCATGTGCATTGGCATGGGGCAGGGTATCAGCACGGTGTTTGAACGGTTGAATTAAACGCTTAATCGGCGGGCCCGCAACGGGCCCGTTCGCTGCAGACTATCGACATGAATCTCCGTCTCGTCCAACCCGATGCGAGGTACTCAGGTAGTCATGCGAGCTACGTCGATGAATTCATTGCGGCCGGCGAACCGCTGGTCCCCTGGATTTTGCACGGTATCGAACACGACTTCGACGCCTATGTGAAACGGCTCAACAACCAGTTGACCGAATACGACAGTGCCCGCGGTTTTGTAGCCAACAGCAGTTACTGGCTGCTCGATGATCAGGAAATCGTGGCTGTCTCAAACATGCGCCATTACCTGACACCTGCGCTGCTGGACTACGGTGGGCATATCGGTTATTCGGTGCGACCTTCAAGCCGCGGTTGTGGACTGGCAAAACAGGTGCTTCGACTGACACTCGATAAATTGCGGGCGCTTGGCGTAGAACGCGCTCGAATCACTTGCGATAAACAGAATAGTGCATCGGCCAGCGTGATCATTGCCAACGGTGGCGTGCTCGATGGTGAAGCGTTGATCAAGGACACAATGGTGCAACGCTACTGGATACCCATGGCATAGTGTCAGCATTTTTTGGGACGCTGGCGGGCGGCTGCAGGCGATGGTATGTTGGCTGGACAGTCAATAGCGGATTCTCTCTTGAGCCAATTGGAAATCGAATATCTGGGCGGCCCGCAAATCGCACAGATTGCGTTGGACAACGATGCCATTCTGAATGCTGTCGAATCAGCACTGGTGGCCGCCGGTCAGGGGCAGACAGTGATCGAGCCACGCATGCACCTGAACCCCGGTGCCGCCAACGGGCATTTCAATGTGCTGCGCGGCTATGTCGCGCCTTTGAACTATGCCGGTATCAAGGTGGTGGGCGACTTTGTCGACAACTACCGGCAGGGCCTGCCGTCCGAGATGGGTTTGATCAACCTGTTTTGCCCAAACACTGGCACACCGCTGGCCGTGGTGGATGCAGCCGGCATTACGGATATGCGCACCGGGGCAGTCAGTGCGATTGGCGCAAAGTACCTGGCGCCGCCCAATCCCAAAATACTGGGCCATATCGGTGCGCGCGGAACAGCATACTGGAATGTCAGGCTGCTCGATCATCTGTTCGACTTCGATGAAATTCGCGTGCATTCGCGGCGCCCGGAAAGTCGCGATGCCTTTGCCGAGCGGTTGACGCGTGACCTTGGCAAGCCGGTTGTCGCAACCGACGATTGGCAGAGCTGCCTGCAGGGTGCCGATATTCAAATCGAGGCGTCGCGATTAAACGAACCCGAGCCCCTTTTTCAGTCTGAATGGGTTCGCAAGGGGGCGCTCGTTATTCCCTACGGCACCATGAGCACGCTGCCGCTGGACTTCACTGACCAATTCGATACCTTTGTCATGGATGATTTGGGGCAGATGAACGCTGGCCCCTATGGCGCGTTGCGGCCACACATCAATGCCGGCAAGATCACGCGCGAGTCGTTTGCAGCCGAGATCGGCCAGATTGCAGCCGGTGGAAAGCCGGCTCGCCAGCGACCGGACGAGACCATTCTATTCTGGCATCGTGGATTGTCCACCAGCGATATCGCGCTGGCGGCTGTAATGCTTGAGCGCGGGCGCGACAGGGGCTTAGTGACCCGGTTGCCCTACGCGTAGCAACTTCGGGGTTGTCTTGATTGTCGAGTCAATCACAGATTGGGAAGATGCAGGCCACCTCGGCTGACTTTGGATTCAGTTGGATAAGGGTATACCGATAGCCATAAGACGACAAGACAACTAAAATTCATCGTCGCCGCGCTGGAGACAAGCCATGCGATCAGCCCTGAAAGTATTGGTTGTAGGCGCCGGGCCAACCGGACTCACCGCGGCGGTTGAGCTTGCCCGTCGCGGTATCGTTGTAAAAGTGATCGAACGTCGGGACGGGGGCTCGGGCCTATCCAGAGCAGTCGGCTTGCTGCCCGGCAGCCTCGCGTTGCTGCAGCCCAGTGGTGCGGCGCAAAGAATCCGTTCGGAGGCAATCGCCTATCAGTCCGTGGCGGTGCATCGCAACGACAGGCTATTGGCCGACATCGCCTTTCCCGCAGACGAGTGGCAGGCGACTATTCATGGCCTGGCGCAGGATCGAACTGAGCATCATCTGCGCGAAACGCTCGAATCGCTGGGCGCACGGGTGCATTATGGGCAGGAACTGAACATGATTCGGCAGATGTCCGATCGAGTCGTGGCAGGCATTCGGCCGGCTGCCGGTGGCCATGCGGTGAGTGAAGAATTTGACTACCTGATCGGCGCCGATGGTGTGAAGAGCACAGTGCGTGAGTTGTTGTCGCTGGATTTCGACGGCTTTGAGCTGGATCAGACCTGGTCTATTGCCGATGTCGATTGCCAGGGTTGGGATACGTCGCGATTGCGGATCTATCTGCTCGATCACGGCGGCGTTGCGGTGGTGGCGCCGATGGAGCGCGATCGGGTGCGTATCGTCGCCAATGCCGAGTCAGCGCTCAGGGCATTGCCGGTGCCGTTGAATGCTGTCAATATCGGTCGTGAAAGCAGCTTTCGGATAGCGATACGCCAGGTGGCCCGCTACCGTGTCGGGCGTACTTTTCTCGCGGGTGATGCCGCACACTGTCACTCGCCGGTCGGTGGTCGGGGTATGAATCTGGGCATTGCCGATGCCGCGGATCTCGCGGCTCGGTTGTCTGTCGATCAGGCCGATGGCTATCACCGCGCCCGTCATGCGGCCGGACGCGCAACCATTGCGCAAAGCGAGCGCACTCGCAAAGCACTGATGAGTAAAAATCGCGTGATGCGCCATCTCGTCGAGACCGCGATTGGCGTGGTGGGTCGGTACCCGTTTCTGCAGCGACGAGCCATTGCCGGGGTTCTGGGTACTCGCTGAAGTGTCATTTCGCCGTCAACCGGTATGGGCTATAGTTTTAACCCTGTGCTAACCAGGTAACGCCATGATGTCTATCTACTGTGCAGTCGTCCTCGTCTGCGCCTCAGTACTGATGACCGGCTGCGATACGCTGATCGATTGCATTGACGACGACGGGCCGCGTTTTCCGTCCGCAGCGCTTGAACCGGCGATACTAAATCAGGTCTATTCAGAGACGGTCAGGGTCAGCATCAACAATGAGCCCAGAGATGACAACTTCATCTACGATTTCAACATCACCGGTGCGCTGCCCGAAGGTATATCAACCTCATCCAGTGGTCGGAATTTTATTTTCAGTGGTACACCGATCGAGTCTGGATCATTTGTATTCACACTATTTGTAGAGATTGAAGACGAGTTTAATTTTTCCGAAAGTGGCTTGTGTTTCTACACCGACTCGCGCCGTTATGAACTCACTGTAGCCGAGATCTGAAGCCATCATTCGTTATCGCTTCATTGAAAAGACAGAGCATCGCCCTTGACCGCCTATCAGAAACTCGCCGATCGATTCATGCAACTGAGTCGGCTCGATCACGCTGCCACCTACCTTAGTTGGGACCAGATGGTGATGATGCCGCCCAACGGCAATCAGGCGCGCTCGGAGAGCTTGGCCGAAATCGCCGGCATTCGTCATGAATTGCTCACCGCGCCTCAGCTTCCGGACTGGCTCGACACAGCAGAAAAAGAACTCGACGGACTCGACCCGGGTCAACGCGTCGAGCAGGCCAGAAGTCTGCATGAAATGCGTCGACGTTGGCGTGAGTCCAACTGCCTGCCCGCCGATCTGGTGAAGGCGAAGATTATGGCCGGTTCTCATTGTGAGCACGGCTGGCGCACACAGCGCACCGAAAATGACTGGGCCGGGTTTCTCGCGAATTTTCGCGAAGTACTGAAGCTCGCCCGCGAAGAGGCTCAGTTGCGCACCGCCGCAGCCAACGGTGAATTTGCCACACCCTATGAAGCCCTGCTCGATCTTCACTGCGCCGGCGACAAGCAGCAGATGATCGATCAGGTTTTCACCGGACTCAGGAAAGAATTGCCCGGTCTGCTCCAGCAGGTGATGGAAAAACAGGCGTCTCGTCCGGCGAAGTCGATGAGTGGGACCTATCCGGTAGACGAACAACAAAAGCTGAGTCAGGCGTTGATGTCGGCGTTGGGGTTTGAATTCGACGCCGGTCGGCTGGACGTGAGCGTGCACCCGTTTAGCACGGGTGAAGCCGGTGACTTGCGCATCACTACTCGATACAGCGAAAACGAATTCGCTGAGGCCATGCTGGCAACCGCCCATGAAACCGGTCATGCCAGTTACGAGGGTGGGCTGCCCGCGCAGTGGCGTGGCCTGCCGGTTGGGCAACATCGCAACATGAGTATTCACGAGAGCCAGAGCCTGTTATTTGAAAAACAGTTGTTTCTGTCTCGTGCGTTTACCGAGTACTTCAGTCGCACGGTACATCGTGAGTTGCCGGCAGCCGATCGATTCGATGCCAATGATCTATGGCACGCTTACACGGTAGTTACGCCTGGCTACATTCGCGTAGAGGCAGACGAAGTGACCTATCCGCTGCATGTGATGTTGCGATACGAAATCGAAAGTGCTCTGATCAACGGCGAGGCAGAAGCCGATGCTATTCCCGACATGTGGCACGAGCGCATGCAGTCCTATCTGGGCCTATCGACACAGGGCGAATACACGCGTGGGTGTCTGCAGGATATCCACTGGACTGATGGAGCATTTGGCTACTTTCCATCCTACACACTGGGAGCACTGAACGGCGCGCAGTTGTTCGCGACTATTCGCAAGCAACATCCGGATTGGCAACAATCATTGCGCAAAGGCGAAGTGACTTTCGTCAGGGAGTGGCTGGCAGACCATATCTGGAGCAAGGGTTGTCTGTTCGATTCGCAGCAATTGATGGTCAACGCCACCGGTGAGGGGACTAACTCGGAGTATTTTCTGCAACACCTTCGCGCTCGCTATCTAAACGAGGAATATTAAACCTGCAGCCATGGCGATCGAGGAAAATCCGGCGGCGTGGACCGCCAATCAAATGCGCGAACGCAGCGACTGGATGGTTCAGCTCAACACGGCGGACGTTGCAGAGATAGGTACAGCCGTCGCTCAATCGATCGACGAACGGCGTCCGATTGACCAGATCAATCGTGAGAATTTCAATCTGCCCGCGCTGGGGGGGAAGCTTTCGGCGATTCACCGCGAACTGATACACGGGCGTGGCTATGTACTGTTGCGCGGAATGCCCGTACAGACACTGAATCGTGAAGAAATAATCAGGGCGTATGCAGGGGTTGGAGCCTGGTTTGGTACCGCCGTGTCGCAAAATGGACTGGGGCATCTGATTGGTCATGTCAAGGACATCGGTAATGACCCGACCGATCCCGCCACCAGAATCTATACCACTGCGTATCGACAGCCGTTCCATACCGATAGTTGCGATATCGTTGGGTTATTGTGCCTGCAGCCGGCGCGCCGTGGGGGCCAGAGTGCGATTGCCAGTTCAACTGCCATCTATTTGTACATGGTAGAGCATTCACCGCAACTGGCGGCTCAACTGAAATTGCCCTACACCTACGATCGCAAGGGCGAGGTGCCCGCCGGCAAACAACCGACCTATCAAATGCCGGTGGTGCACGAGCACGACGGCCTGATCAATGTGATTTATGCGCGCGATTTTATCGATGCCGCAATCGCGCGGTTCCCGGATCAGGTCACCACCACAGCGCTGCAGATAGAAGCGCTGGACGAGTTCGACCGGTTGGCTCATAGCGATGAATTCAAATTGGAAATGGATTTTCAGCAGGGCGATATTCAATTACTGCACAACCACCAGATTCTGCACGCCAGAACAAGCTATGAAGATTTTGATGAGCCCGAAAAAAAACGTCATCTGATTCGCCTCTGGCTCTCTGCGCATGAGCCGCGAACACTGCCGCTAGCCTACGAAGAGCGTTACGGTGCGATTGTGGTCGGGGAGGTTCGTGGCGGCATACGGGTGCCGGGGGTAGCACCCGTCACCCCGCTCGATGCGGTGTCGATCAGGTGAGTGACAACAGGAACCCACTTGACAAAACCGGCACCGGCACGTCGATTGACGATTTTCTGAAAAAGGTTGATCAGCTACCGGCACGCAATGCCGACGGCGGCCGTGCGGGTCGCCTGATATTCGCCATGGATGCCACTGCCAGTCGCGCGCCAACCTGGGATATGGCGTGCCGGTTGCAGGGAGACATGTTCAAAAAGACCAAAAAGATTGGTGAACTACATCTGCAACTAGTGTTTTTTCGTGGTTACCAGGAGTGCAAATCATCGCCCTGGCTGACGAGCTCCGACACACTGGTAAGGCTCATGAGCTCGGTTCAGTGTCTGGCCGGGCGCACGCAAATTGAAAGGGTGTTGAAACATGCATTGACTGAGGCGCGACGCAGTGAGGTCGATGCGCTGGTCTATGTTGGCGATGCGATGGAAGAAGAAGTGGACCAGTTGGGGGCGCTAGCCGGACAGCTCAAGCTGTATCAGTTGCCGATGTTCATTTTTCAGGAGGGCAATAATCCCACTGCCACGCAGGCATTCAAACAGTTTGCAAAGCTCAGCGGTGGAGCACATTGTCAGCTCGATTACAACAGTGCAGCGCAACTGGGTGAGCTGCTCAATGCGGCGGCAGTATATGCAGCGGGTGGTAAGAAAGCGTTGGATGAATTTGCGCGGCTGGCGGGTGGGCAGAGCAGGAGCTTGTTAGAGCAGATCAAGTAGAATTTGCCTGAACCCGACAAGGGGTTGTAATCCAGAAAAACGCAGTTATCGGAATTCAGATTGCAGACAATGTACTAGTGCATGGGCAATAGTAAAAAACGTTTCAGTATTTTGATCAAGCGTGCCGCGATGTGATGTTGGGCGTCTCAAGCGAGAGGATGTAAATTGGCGTGGCCTTGATCTGCACATTGCAAAGCAGTACGGCTGTTAAGGTAGTGGCTAAACACTATGTTGAAGCAACACAACAAGCAAAGTGCGGATAGTGTGGTAGTGCCGGGTCGAGCGGTACGGGGTGGGACTTCGTGCGGACTACCTGATTGCTGATGCCTGGCTTGGCCAGCAAACATAGGATCGATAGACGTTGTCTATGAACGTGAGAGCCAAGTGCCGTAAGACTTTTACATTTGGTTGTGTTGTCACTCGCGCAATCGTTTCCACCGGAAATAACGCCTATTACCTATTGTGTTCACATTCCTGCTATATTACGGCAGTGGAATATTTATGAGTAAGAGGCATTGTTATGTTGATCACGCAAACTCGCCTGCCTGGCCCGGGCACGAACGCTTTTGGCAAACCCAAGCGTTGCTTTTTCGTAGCGCTCGTCTTTGCTGCGTTTATAACAGGATGTGGGGGCGGCGGTGACGGTGAGCCTGCTGACGTAACAAACCCCGACGATATAGATGACGAATTGGGCGATCTGATCACTGTAATCCCAGAAGTGATCGGATCCTGGCAGAACACCCTGCTTGCTGAAAATTTCTGGTTAATTACTGAAGATACGGTAACCAGTTACGTGAATTTGCCGCCGCAGCCATGCCGGCAAATCGAAGCCACGCTGTTATCGTCAACGACTTTCACAATTGACGAGGGCGATGGCGCCAGCACTCAGTTTACAATGCGGGTCGATAACGGACAGTTGATTCTGGAGGGCTCAGGGGGGAGCGCTACTCACGATTCAATCAGCGAAACAGCATTGCCGGCAGCCTGTGTTGGTGCCGAAGCGCCAGTAGAAGGGGATACGCAAAGATATACAGATTCGTTTTTACAACTGGACTATCCCGCTAGCTGGTCGTTGAACGCAGATCCGGGCTTTGGAGTGAGCGCTCGCTTTCTGGCACCGGAAACTACCGAATCGGGTGGGAACTTCAGTTGTGGTGTTAGCTCAACTCTGCAGCCTGGCAGCAGCCTTGCAGAGCAGACTGACAATTTTCTAAGTACGTTCAATCAGGCCCTTGTCTCTGACACCGCGTTCGTAACCGTAAACGGCACCCCGATGTTTCGCTTTAACGTTAATGCGAATACGCCATCGAGTTGGCAGTTGGCCTATGTTGGTGATTATCTGCATTCGGTCGATTGTTTCGGAGTCACTGACGAAGTGGTTGCAGAGATCTTTGACTCTTTAGTGGTTTTTTGACAAAAAACCTCAGTTGTAGTGTAGCCGGTGGAAGCAGACCAGGCTGGCAGGTTGTTGGAAAACTATTGCATCCAGTCTGACCGGGCTGGCGCAACCGGACCATAGCTATCCGCCGGAACGCCAGTCTGGTGTGAAATACCGGCGTTAGGTCTCGGACAATTTGCCAGCAAGATAGTTGTGTAAGGCGTTTTTCAGCACCCTGTGAAGGGTCTTGATGCTTGCATCCTCCAGCCTGTTGCGCACATACACTACGATGCGGAATACTTTGGATTGATCAGGGATGGTCGAGGTGATTTCACCGTAGAATAATGAACCGGGAGAGTCCAATACGGTTCAACCTGGCGGCTCTCACTATCCAGTAATCACTTGGTCATGAAAACCGGTTACCCGGACGATATTTTTATCAGGTCATGAGCCATCGGGTTTTGGCGTCAACACTTTAGACTTCGACGGAAGCACGTTAGATTGGGTGCTTGCATTACCCCTGCTGCTCAAAGTCAATCTTTTCGTCCACCGGTAATCCCAGCAGGCAGCGGCGCAGGCAATCGATCGCCATTTCCACGCTGCCCAGCTGCACCCATTCTATGCCACCCATAAATCTTGCCTGGCGCTTGACTGTGCCTTGTGGGGTGGCGATGGCGATGTAGATGTGGGCGCCGGATCGGGTGTTGTCGTCGATAGTTTCCTGTGACTGCAGCAACGCCAGCGAATGGCTGCTGCCGCTGATGGTATTGCATTGTTCGGCCAGTATACAGGCGTTGTCCAGATTTGGTGATTCCACTGCAAGCGTCGTATTCAGGCTTGCCGCAAGTTCTGTGAGGTGTCGACTGACGATGCCTCGGCGGGTGATTGTACCGTCAGGATCGGCACTGACCAGTCGCTTGCTGATTGCGCCACCGCTGGCCATTTCCAGAGTTGACAGTGTTGCGCTCTTCTCTGCCAGCAGCCTGAGTACAACCTGCTCTACGGTTTCTGTGTCTTCACACAAAATGAAATTGCCCAGACACTCGCGGACTTTTGCATCCAGTGGCGCCAGTACTCTTTGCAACTCCTCTTCGTTCGCAGCTCGCGCGGCGAGTTTGGTTTCCAGTTGCGGGTAGTGTGATTGAAAACCGAGTTTTACGCTGCCATCGGGTGCCAGTCTCTCGACGTCTTTCAGCATTTGATCAGCGCGTGACTCGCCAATGCCGAAAGAGTGAAATCTCTTGAGTTGTGTAACGATTTGCAGTCCGCTGGATTTCAGGATGCGCGGCACAACTTGTTCATCAATCATGCGGCGCATCTCGCGTGGAACACCAGGTGTAAAATAAAAAAGCACACCGCTGATATTGACCGCGAACCCGCAGGCTGTTCCGATTGGGTTGTCAATGAATTCGCAACCGGCTGGTAGCATTGCCTGCTTCTTGTTATTGGGTGGCATTTGCCTGCCACGGCTGGTGTAGTAATCCTGAAGTCGTTGCAACCAGGGCTCGTGCAGCTCCAGTTCAACACCGGCGGCCTCTGCGGCAACCTCCTGCGATAAATCATCTACCGTAGGCCCAAGGCCTCCGTTCACGATCACTGCATCGGCACGCTGCGATGCCTGTTGAAACGCGTTGACCAGGCTTTCGCGATCATCACCGACGGTGGTGCCCCAATACGTTTGCAGCCCTGCCTCTGTCAGCCGTTGTGCGATGTAGCTGTGATTGGTATTGACCGTTTTACCCGTGAGGATTTCGTCACCGGTACAGAGTATTTCGATTTTCATGTAAACGCCTGAACGGTGAATCGACGTCGTTCGGGAAGGCTGGCCTGGACGTCAGTTTGAAGGGAATGTCTGAATGGTTTCGTGTGGTCTATTGTGGCATTTGTGCGGCTGGCATAGGCAAGCACCCGATCCAAAAGGCTGCTGGCACGGTGGGCCAGCAGCGCAAAGCTTTTGTCGCTATTTAATGAAGTAGCGAAAGCCAAAGCCCAACACGGGATCCTCGATGATGTCGATCCCGCCGAACCACTCGCCTGATGCCGAAGGTACGACCAGTCCACCGCCGAACCCGAGATCGGTCTCGCTGCCATCACCGCTGGCGCGGGAGATAAAGAGGTTGCCGTACCAAAAGATGTTCTTGTTGGCGCCGACGGGCTCACGGCTGCTGACCACTGCGCCGATTGTTATCAGATTCAAGTCACTGTCGGCGGAGAGTCGCTCATAAGATCCGAATGTGGCGACATCCACCGTCGATAGAACACCATCGACGACGTATTGGCCACCAAAGCCAAAAAGAGTGCCGTCGTCTGAATCTGCGGAGACGAGTGCGAGCGTGCCCGTAAGTAGAAGTTTGTCGGAATACTTCAAGTTGAAACCTCCGCCATAGGTAGTGAGGTCTGAATCACCAGTGACGAATTCAACCTTGCCCTCTACGGACTGGGCGGGTAGATGCTGTATATCGGCCAGTTTGCCGTTGACGGCCAGGCCCGCGAAGGCAGTGGAGGATAACAAGACGCAACACAGGGTCAGCAAATAGCGCATATTTAATTCCTTTCCGTAGAAGTTAGCACAAGATGTAGCGGTCGAATGGTGTCATATTCCGTGTCCGGCAACAATATGTACTGTCGTCGCGAGGGTTAGCGTATGGTCGGAATCAACACGGGTTACTGCGCGCTATACTGTCGGTTGAAGGGGTTTTAGATTTTCTATTACTAATTGGCAGGAAGATGCATGCATATCGATCTGAGTGATTTGAGCCCGATTCAGGCCTACGCGATGATGACCCAGACCATTATCCCGCGACCGGTTGCGTGGGTGCTGACGCGCAGCGATGACGGCTCACATAATCTGGCCCCATTTTCCTACTTCAATGGTATCAGTAGCGATCCGCCCATGATTTTTCTATCCATCGGGCTGGCGCCGGATGGTTCGATCAAGGACACCCGGCGCAACATAGAAAAGAATCGCGAGTTTGTTGTCAATATCGCCCACCGCGAGCAGGCCGAGGCGATGACTCAATCGTCAGCCACTATGCCGTACGGTGAATCAGAGGTGGATAAGCTGGGGCTGGAACTGGCGCCAATGCCCGGATCCGATTTGCCACGGGTGGCAGACTGTCGCATCGCCTATGCTTGCGAGTTTGCCGATATGCACATGATCAAACAGCAGGCGATCGTTTTTGCCGAGCTCAAGCACCTGTATCTGGACGACGCCGTCGTGGGGCAGGATGCAAAAGGCCGGGTCAGTGTCAAAGCCGGCGCGGTCGATCCTCTGGGGCGGCTCGGTGGGGGCGAGTACCTGGGTGCTGGTGAGCTGATCTACTTCGAACGACCGGCATGATCAGCTGAACGGCACTCAGCGTAAATCGTCGGGCAGCCACTCGGGATAGCGTTGTACGATCTCACGGGTGAATTCGTCGGTGTTGAGGCTGCCACCCAGATCGCGTGTGCAGACACCCTCCTTGATGCAGCCGAGTATCGCCATACGCAACGCGTGACCCAGATCGTAGCGATCGACGTGATCGAGCAGCATGCCGAATGCCAGCAGTACGGCAGTGGGGTTGCAGATATTCTTGCCGGCAATGTCCGGTGCGGTGCCGCCGGCGGGATCGAACATTGCGATGTCGACTTTGTAGTCGTCGGTAAACGAGTAATTGCCGCTGGCACCGGTGCCTAAGCTGCCGACCAGGCCTGAAGCCATGTCTGAAAGAAAATCTCCATATTCGTTAAGTACCAACACGACTTCGTAGTCCTCTGGCTTGATGATTATCTTAGCCAACAGCGCGTCAAACAGCTCGACGTGATGTTCGATGTCCGGATGTGAGTCGTGAACGTCAGCGACCGCTGATTCGAACAGGCCGTCGGTGACCCGCTGGATGGTATGTTTTGACGATGAAGTGACGGAAAACGGCTTGCCATGATGGACGAGCCCCTTGCGTCGGGCGAGTTCGAACGCGAAGTGCGCCGCCTGTTTGCAGGGGCCGCGCTCGACCATGCGCAGCGATACCGCTGCATCTTTGCCAACCAGTTGCCCGGGATCATCATAGGTGCCGCCGGTGGCGATTCTGACGATGTGCAGCCCGACGTTTTGCTTGAAGTTGGAGTCGACGCCTTCGATCGAAATGGCCGGCCGGTAGATCACACTGAAATTGAGTCGGCGTCTGATCAGTGCATTCGGGCTGGTAGTCTGGGTGACCGTGGGATACTTCAACGCCAAGCGGTTTGCGCGCATCGAGGCCTCAGCCTCGTCAATTGCCGCCTCGCCCAGGCGCTCGCGTCGCTCGAGAGACCAGTCCACCGGTTCGAAGTGTATTTCGGCCGGCATGGTATCGGCAATGGCATGAACTGACTCGGCGAGTTCAGGGCCGATGCCGTCGCCGAGGAGTTCTGTAACCTTGATGCTGTTCATAAGTCTGTATCCGGATAGCGCGCGTACATTGAGTAGTGGGCGGATTAGCGCAAACCATACACCATTGCAGGCGCGCCCGCCGAGCGCGAGCGATTCGACCCATCGGCCAGTCGCAGGCGGTATTATTCCTGCTCACAGGGTCCAGGGCGTCGTGTCGCCTTGTTTCGGTCAACTTAAGTTTCGCCACAGGTTCGATCTCCATGCGTCAAACAGCGATCCCCTATTTGTTTATGCGCGGTGGTACATCACGAGGGCCCTATTTCAACCGGCGTGATCTACCGTCTGATCTCACCGACCTTTCACGCGTGCTGATCGCGGTGGTGGGCTCGGGCCATGCGATCAACATCGACGGGATTGGCGGCGGCAACGCGGTGACAACGAAGGTGGCAATGTTGTCTCGCTCAGATGACGAATGGGCCGACGTCGATTATTTCTTCGCGCAGGTGTCGGTGCAGAGCCGTCAGGTCGACTACGAGCCCAGTTGCGGCAACATTCTGACCGGCGTTGGGCCGGCGGCGATCGAGATGGGTCTGGTCGATGCCCGGTCAGATGCCACTGTGGTACGTATCCGAGCTGTCAACACGGGCTCGCGGATCGAATCGGTAGTGCAAACGCCGGGTGGTCATGTCGAATACGACGGTGACGCTTCAATAAATGGCGTGCCGGGTACGGCGTCGCCGGTGCTGCTTAAATTCATGGATGTGGTCGGCAGCAAAACGGGCGCATTGTTTCCCTCCGGGGTGGCGTCAGAAGTGATCGACGATATCGCCGTCAGTTGCGTTGACGTTGCCATGCCAATGGTGATGGCGCGTGCCGATGCCTTTGGCCTGACAGGTGCCGAGTCGCCCGAAGAGCTCGACGCCAACACCGAGCTGATGCAGCGCCTGGAACACATTCGTTTGCAGGCGGGTCAGCGCATGGGGCTGGGTGACGTCAGTGAGTCGGTAATTCCAAAGATTGGTCTGTTGTCGGCCCCTGCGGCCGGTGGCACGATCCGGGCGCGCTATTTCATGCCGTGGAATTGCCATCCTTCAATGGCCGTCACCGGCTCGCAGTGTGTGGCAGCCTGTGCGCTGGCGCCCGATTCGGTGGCCTGTGATCTGGCGTGCACGAATGCTGATTCGTCCACCATAAGCATTGAACATCCTTCCGGCGCGATTGAACTGGAACTCGATTACGACTGCACCGACGGCAACCTATGCCTCAACAGTGCGGGCCTGACTCGCACCGCCCGTCTGCTCGCCCGTGGTGAAGTAATGATTCCGGGCCGTGTTTGGGATGGTGCCGGATGAGCTGCTAGCGCATACGCCTTTTTTGTTGTTCCAGTTGTCTTTCGCGAAAGGCAAGGTAAAGCGCACCGCTGAAAATCACGGCACCGCCAAGCCAGGTATAGATAGAAACCAGTTCGCCAAACAACAAATAGCCCAGTGCGGCACCCCAGATGATCTTGGCAAAATCAAACGGCAGTACGACAGTTGCGTCGGCATAGGCGAACGCCTTGGCGATGCAGTACTGCCCCAGGGTGCCGGCCACACCGGCCAGCGCCAGCCACAGCCACTGCATGCCGCTGGGCCAGACCCAGTACCAGAGTGCCGGAACCAGCGACATCGGCGTGAGCAGCAGAGTGACATAAGCCGTAATAGTGACCGCGGAATCGCTATCGGACAGTTTCTTTATAATGATCATGGTCATCGCCCAGATAGCGGCTGACGCCAGCACTAGCAGCGCGCCTGTGTCGATAGCCTGAACGCCTGGCCGCAAGACGATCATCACCCCGACAAAACCGATCAGGATGGCCGCCCAGCGTCGGGCTCTGACTTTTTCTCTCAACAACAGCGCGGCGAGCATGGTGGTAAACAGGGGGGCGGTGAAGCTCAGCGCCTGTACGACGGCCAGTGGCGTGATCGACAAGGCGTAGAAAAAAAGCAACATTGCGAACACATTGATGGATGCGCGCAGCAAGTGCCAGTTGAAATGATCAGTTTTTAGTATCGCAAAGCGGCCTCGCAAAATCGCGGGCATCAGGAAGGCGATGCCGAAAAGGTTCCGGAAAAATGCGATTTCAAATGGGTGCAGATCCGCACTGAGATGGCGGACGCAAGCGTGCATCGAGGCAAAGAGTCCCGTCGATGCGAGCATAATACTGCAGCCAAGCAGTACGCTTTTGTGGTGTGTGGCCACTAGCCGATCAAGGCGTGCATTGAGTCCTTCGCAGGTTGCGCAGCATCCGAACCCGATCAGGAGGACGCGTGTTGGGCACTATATCATTGACGCTGAGTGGCAGGCAGTCGGGTTTGCGGCCGCATGTAGAGCGCGGGCCGAGGCTGCTTAATTGGCGCCGAGTACGGAACGATGCATATAACCACGTTGATTGTTGTCAGTTTCGACGCGCAGCCACTTTTCAGTCTGCCCCAGCACCGTCACGCTTTCGCGTCTGTCGAGCGCAGTGATGATATCGCCGTCGATATTGGGCGTCGCGCGCAGATTACTCCACTGTTTTAGCACTTGCATGCGGATTTTGGTATCGACATCGACCGCTGTGTCTGGATAGACACTGAAGTACTCATTGATTATCTGTGGAGCGATCGCTTGAACAACCGGTGCGTGGTTGCGGGCTGAGATCTCGCGGATGTTGCCTGATTGGCCACTTACTTTAAACCCGATCAGGCCCTCGGCTGTCACTGGATCCGGAACACTCTGGCGACCGGAGTAACCGTCCATTTGAATGATTTCAGAGGCGCTGAGCTCAGGCTTGCCGACGAGCTTCATGCCTACCAGTACAACGGCGGGCAAACATGCAAAGAGCGCCAGGCCGGTAACTCTGGAGGCTGCCTTGAGCCAGCGATGGCGACGGCGTGGTCGCGTATCAGCCAGATCTTCGTTCGTGAATGGAACATCAGCGACGGTGAGGCCATCGGCTGTTTGTTGCTGTAGGCGATAGCTGGCTAGAAGCTGTCTGGAGTAACCCCTGTTCATATGCTTGCCTTCGTCGTGGCGCGGAAGTGATCCGACCGGAGTCTAAATCGGCTGCGTTGTAAAGAATTTGAAGCACTATCGACTTTGCGATTTGCAGGGCTGCCGTCACACGGTTCTGTTACCACTGTCACACTTGAGTGCAACGGCGCCGCGGGCAGGTGGTTGTGACCGTAGAAATGTATTGGATGGTTGAAAGTGGCAGCTGGATTGGGCGCGGCCACCTGCAGATATCACTGGTGCGACGCTCGAATTTGCGTGCGCAGTGACCTCGGCACAGTGGTTTGTAATGTACGCAATCTATTGAAAAATATAAATATTGTAGTGTTTACTAAGTGAATTCTCGTAGTCTCGCCCATGTCAATGGTTAAAATTTGTGGCACACTTCGCCGGGTTGAAGAAACAGCTTGTTAAGGCGATATGCAGCAAAGAGTCCGAACCAATCGTATCTCCCCCCGAGATTGCCGCTGGCTTGCTGGCGTTTCCTTTCTTTTATTGATGTTGTTGATGCCTGGACACTCGGTGCTTGCAGCGGGTGCATCTGCCGGGTCTCTGTCGTCCGGAGTGGAAAACAGCGCGGCGGAATTTCGCGCCTCCCTTTTCGAATTGTTCGATGCGCTGCCACACACGCGATCGTTGTTTGTTGTCATTTGGTACTCGATGACTGACTTCCAGGGGATGGCCGGATTCATTCGACCGGCCATCAACGCGCTGATTGTGTTTGCCATCGGCTGGTGTGGTTTCTTACTGATTGGACCCAGACGCACACGCCGCAAGCTGAACGCCAGAGTCGCCGACTCCGGCGATGGCTTGACGACGCTGCTCTATAGCGCGCTGTCGCTGGTGCTCGAGTTGATCAGCGTCTGGGTGTTCTATTTCTTTGCCCACGCCGCGGCCGTCTATTTCTTCGAGGCAGGTTCCGCCAATCGCGTGCTGGTAGATGGTATCGTCATGGCCCAGACTTGGGTGCTGCTGTTTAACGCTGTGATGCGTGCTGTGCTGTCGCCTAACAACTCCAATCTGCGGCTGATGCCTCTACAGGATCGCGAAGCCCGGTTTGCCTACAAAAGCCTGGTGTTTACCTTTGCCGTGCTGCAGCTTGGGCTTGCGCTGATCGCTTTTCTTGGCCACATGGGGATGTATCAGCCACTGGTGGTCTTCATGACCGCTGCGTTGACATTGGTCGTCAACCTCGCGTTCATTGCATTTATCTGGCTGTCGCGCAAACAGTTCAACCAGGTTTTCTACCCGCAGGGCAATCCCGATCCGCAAGAAAGCCCGGTCGCCGCCGGACTCTACCGAAGCTGGCCGTTCATACTCAGCGCCTGGCTGCTGGTTATCTGGGCGATCTGGTCGTTCAACCTGTTCATCGGTAACGACGAGCGTGCCGACAAGGTCGCCGTGTGCTGGTGGATCACCTTATCTTTTCCGATCCTCGATCGCGCGATACGCATGTTTCTCGAGAATGTCATCGCTGCGAAAGTGTTCAATTCACCCATCAATCGTCATCGTGGCGAGCGCTTCACCAAAGTAATTCAAACCGGTTTTCGATTGGTGTTGCTCGCGTTCGCGGTATTTACTGTTACCAAGGCGTGGGGTTTTCAGGGTGCCAGCCAGTTAGTTGGACATCCGCTGGTGCAACAGTTTTTTGACGTGGTGGTGGAGCTGGGTATCGTCGCCGTCGTTGGATTTGCCATCTGGGAAATCGTACAGGGCTGGGCAGAGAGCAAGATGCCAGAGTCCGATATCGATCCGATTGCCGCGCTGGAACTGGATGGTGGTGGTCAGGGCGGTACTCGCACTGAAACCCTGTTGCCACTGTTGCGTACCGTCATGTCAATCGTGCTGGCGATTTTTCTCGTACTCACAGCCCTGTACGTTGTCGGTGTTCAGATTGGGCCGTTGCTGGCCGGTGCCGGGGTGATTGGTATCGCGGTGGGTTTTGGGGCGCAGAAGCTGGTTCAGGATGTGATTTCCGGCATTTTCTTTCTGGTCGACGACGCTTTCCGGATGGGCGAGTACGTTGAGGTGGGCTCGATGCGTGGCACAGTGGAGAAGATTTCAATTCGCTCTATGCAACTGCGGCACCATTTAGGCGCTGTGCAAACGATTCCCTATGGCGAGATGGCTACAGTCAAAAATCTTAGCCGCGACTGGGTCACCATGAAGCTTGAGCTGCGTGTGCCCTACGACACCGATATCGAAAAGCTGCG
>CAZYDV010000026.1:0-32657 GCA_964646405.1 uncultured Granulosicoccaceae bacterium
TGGCTGTCAGTGTCTGGCGGCCCGAACATCATCAGCGACGGCCACCACCAGCGATTCAGAGCGTCCTGGGCCAGCGCTTTTTGGTCATCGTTGCCTTTGGCCAGCGTGCTCATCAGCTCATAGCCCTGACGCTGGTGGAAACTTTCTTCTTTGCAGACTCGGATCATGGCGCGTGCGTAGGGGCCGTAAGAACACCGACACAACGGCACCTGGTTCATGATCGCGGCCCCGTCCACCAGCCAGCCGATCGCGCCTATGTCGGCCCAGGTCGGGGTGGGGTAGTTGAATATCGATGAATACTTGGCCTTGCCACTGAGCAGATCTTCGGTCATCTGCTCGCGCGAGGTACCCAGCGTTTCTGCCGCAGAATAGAGATACAGACCATGGCCGCCCTCGTCCTGCACTTTGGCCAGCAGCGCAATCTTTCGGCGCAAAGAAGGTGCGCGGGTTATCCAGTTGCCCTCTGGCAGCATGCCGACGATTTCCGAATGCGCGTGTTGACTAATCATGCGAATCAGTGTCTTGCGATAAGCCTGTGGCATGGGGTCATTCGGTTCGATCTTCTCCTCAGCGTCTATCCTGGCCTGGAATGCTGCGAGAAACTCCGGTGTTTCGTCTGCCTGGGTATCGGCACCGATTAGGCCCTGCGAGTACATGGCAATGCTCCGTGACGGTTGCTATTCCGGCTATCGGCCGGTAGACGAGCAAGTGAATGTGTTACAAGATTTGTTTATCGATAAAAATTGTGTAACATATTCTTGTGGGCGTCAAGCGTTGAAATCAACATCGCTCCATTCGATCACCTGTTAACTCAATTCAGGCCAAACCGATGACTGCGAATGTGCAAAGTTTCCTGGCGGGCAGCTGGACCGACCCGTCGGCCGATGCCCGTGACATATACAGTGCCGTAGACGGGCAGTTGATTGCGCGTGCCGGACACAGCGATATCGACAGCGCAGCGCTGCTTGAATGGGCGCGCAAGCAGGGTGGCCCGGCGCTGCGCGAAATGACATTTCACGCCCGGGCACGAGGGCTGAAAGCGATGGCGCAGTATCTCACCGAGCACAAAGAGGCGTTGTATCAGTTAGCGTTTTCAACGGGTGCCACGCGCGCCGACTCGATGATCGATGTCGATGGTGGTATCGGAACCCTGTTCAGCTATGCATCAGCCGGTCGGCGAGAATTGCCTGATGAGACGATACTGCCCGATGGCAACACCGAACGGCTGTCGCGCAATGGCAGCTTCCTGGGACAACACGTATACACGTCGCGACCTGGCGTGGCCGTGCATATCAACGCCTTCAATTTTCCGGTCTGGGGCATGCTCGAAAAGCTTGCGCCGACGCTGCTGGCTGGTATGCCGGCCATCATCAAGCCGGCCACCGCCACCTGCTATGTTACCGAAGCCTGTTTTCGCCTGATGCTCGCCAGTGAGGCGTTTCCACCCGGCAGCATGCAGCTCACCACATCGGTGCCGGGAGAACTACTCGACAGCCTGGGCTGTCAGGACGCGGTGAGCTTCACCGGCTCCGCCGACACGGCACTGGCGCTGCGCACTCGACCCGCATTGATGAATAATGGTGTCCCCTTTATCGCCGAGCAGGACAGCCTCAATGCCTCGATGGTCGGCGAGGATGTTAATCGCGATTCGCCGGAATTTGATTTGTTCGTCAAAGAGGTCTGCCGCGAGATGACGGTCAAGGCCGGACAAAAGTGTACCGCGATTCGCCGAATAATTGTGCCGCAATCGATGGCAGATGATTTTTCCGAGGCGATTTCGGTGCGCCTGGCGTCGACCCGCATCGGCAATCCCGCAGACGAATCTACTCGCATGGGCGCACTGGTGTCGCAGCAGCAACGCGACGATGTACTGGAAAAAGTGGCGATGATCGCAAGCGAGGCGCGCATGATCACTGCGGCAGATAAACTTCAGGTACACGGAGCCGACCCTGATAAAGGGGCCTATGTGCAGCCAATGTTGTTTCAATGCGACGATCCGGATGCGGCAAAGCTTGTGCATGAGGTCGAGGCATTCGGGCCGGTGGCAACCCTGATGGCGTATCGCAATGTGGCGCATGCGCAGCAACTGCTCAATCGTGGCGGAGGCAGTTTGGTTGCATCGGTCGTCACCGGCGATGCGGCACTGGCGCGGGCCATGGTACTGGGCAGTGGTGCGTGGCATGGACGTTTGTATTTCAACAATCGTCAATCGATGGCCGAGTCCACCGGCCATGGATCGCCGATGCCGCAGATGGTGCACGGCGGGCCGGGCAGAGCGGGTGGTGGCGAAGAACTTGGCGGTGTTCGCGCGGTGAAACACTATATGCAGCGCACCGCGATTCAGGGCAGTCCGGATATACTGTCAGCGATCACCCACACCCATATCACCGGTGCCGCGCAGACGATTGATGGCGTGCATCCGTTTCGCAAAACGTTTGATGAAGTGCAGGTGGGCGATACGCTTAAAACCGAGGCACGAACGATATCCCTCGACGATATCGAACACTTTGCGCACTTCACTGGCGACACCTTCTACGCCCACATGGATGAAGAAGCCGCCAGCGCAAATCCGTTTTTTCCGGGGCGTGTGGCGCACGGTTATCTGCTGCTATCGTTTGCCGCAGGTCTGTTCGTCGATCCCGATCCGGGTCCGGTGCTGGCCAATACCGGGCTGAACAATCTGGCGTTTCAAAAGCCTGTCAGTCCTGGCGACAGCATCGCGGTGACGTTGACGGTCAGTCGAAAGACTCGTCGCAACGAGCAATATGGTGAAGTAGCCTGGGCCGTGACTTTGCACAACCAGCACGACGAGCAAGTCGCAAGCTACGAACTTTTAACCATGAACGCCGGCTAAAGCACAATGGCGACCGCTGGTAGACAGGCACGCCAAATCGATGCGGCGTCGACAACCGCTGCAGCGCTGGACGAGGCGATTCGCCAGTTGCGCGCCGACAACGCGCTGAAAGCCTGGTCGGTAATCATCACTTTTTTTGGCGACGCTGTCGTGCCGCGTGGTGGCGAGGTGGCGGCCACCACAGTGCAAGCGCTAATGCAGCGCTTTGGTATCGAGCCCGGTGCAGTTCGCACGGCGCTGTCACGACTGGTGCGCGACGGCTGGGTCGTGCGTGAAAAGCGTGGCCGGCAGAGTTTCTATACGTTGTCGCGGCAGGGCGCAGAGCCGTTTGAACGTGCCACTCGGCGTATCTACTCCGCTCGCGCACCGGTCGACGTCAACGATGATCAATGGCTGGTGTTATTCAATCCACAGGCTGACGCCGGCTGGACACAGGCCGTGCAAGCGGTCGTGCCGGCGGTGCGTCTGTCGTCGAATTGCGTATTGATCGATCAGCCGCAACTGGTCGGTGCCGAATTGCTCAATGACAGCGATCTGCTGGTGGTGCGCGGCCGGCCCGATAAGGTGCCGCAGTGGTTGTCTTCACTTGCCGGGCCCGCGAACATCGCCAGCGGGTTCACCGGTCTGCAATCGCGCTTTGAATCGATGCAACAATTAATGGAGACAGAAGCCGTCGGTCCGCTCGATGCAATGGCGGCGCGCTGCCTGTTGATTCACGAGTGGCGCAGGGTACTGTTGAAATCGACGGATCTTTCGGCGTCAATGTTGCCCGTCGACTGGCCGCGAGAAGCCTGCCGTGCGTTTGTCGCCGGGTTCTATCTTTCGCTGTTGCCATCCTCTGAAGAATGGCTCGATCACCAGGGATTGGGTTCAATGACAGTCAATACCCGAAAGACCCTGCAGCGGCGATTTTCATAGTGCCTGATCGCCCGAACCAGGCTGCTGTAATCACCCGATCAATCGGCTATATTTCGCCGTACCACAACGGCGATGGTCCGGTCCAAACCAACAAACACGAGGAATAATAATGGATGCGTATATTTGTGATGCGGTGAGAACGCCGATCGGTCGCTATGGCGGTGCGTTATCCAGCGTACGCACGGATGATCTTGGCGCGATACCGTTGCGCGCACTGATCGATCGCAACCCCGGCGTCGACTGGAATCGCGTCGATGATCTGAACTTTGGTTGTGCCAATCAGGCAGGCGAAGACAACCGCAACGTAGGACGGATGGCGGCGCTGCTGGCGGGCTTGCCGGTTGGTGTGCCGGCCAATACGGTCAATCGACTTTGTGGTTCTGGTATGGACGCGATATCTCTTGGCGCGCGTGCGATTAAAACCGGTGAGGCACAGTTGACCGTGGCCGGTGGCGTTGAGTCCATGTCTCGCGCACCGTTTGTCATGGGCAAGGCCACTGCCGCTTTTTCCAGAAGTGCGGATGTTTTTGATACCACCATCGGCTGGCGTTTTGTCAACAAATTGATGAAAAAGCAGTACGGCATCGACTCCATGCCAGAGACGGCAGAAAATGTAGCGGCCGAATTTGGGGTGTCGCGCGAAGATCAGGATCGGTTTGCCTTAGCGACGCAACAGCGCACAGCAGCGGCGCAACGCAGTGGCTTTTTCGATAGCGAGATCGTAGCGGTCACGATCCCGCAGCGTCGCGGTGATGACGTTGTCGTCTCAGCCGATGAGCATCCGCGCGCAGATACCCAACTGGAAAAGTTGGCGAGCCTCGCTACACCCTTTCGAGAGAACGGCACGGTGACCGCCGGCAATGCATCAGGGGTCAATGACGGCGCCTGCGCGTTGCTGCTCGCAAGCGAAGCCGCCGCCACCGAGTATGGTTTGACACCCCGCGCACGGGTAATCGCAACCGCGGTTGCCGGTGTCGAGCCGCGCGTGATGGGCATCGGCCCCGCACCTGCGTCGAAGAAGCTGATGCAAATGACAGGGCTTACTATCGATCAAATGGATGTCATCGAGCTCAATGAAGCGTTTGCCGCACAAGGGCTTGCGGTGTTGCGTGAACTGGGTGTTGCCGACGACGATCCGCGGGTCAATCCCAATGGCGGCGCGATTGCACTGGGGCACCCGCTGGGTATGTCCGGTGCTCGTCTGGTGACCACGGCGATCAATCAGTTGCATCGAAACGGCGGCCGCTATGCACTGTGCACCATGTGCATCGGTGTCGGCCAGGGCATTGCCATGGTTGTCGAAAAAGTTTGATCGGCAACTAGCGAAAATACAAACAGGTTGAAAAGATGACAAATCTGGATAGAGCCGGGCTTGAGCCCATTGAGCAGGCATCGATTGCCGATCTGCAGAAGCTACAGCTTGAGCGCATGCAGTGGACGCTCAAACATGCCTATGACAATGTGCCGCATTTCAAGGCGAGTTTCGAGGCGGCTGGTGTGACGCCTGGCGATCTGAAGACTCTGGCTGATCTGGCCCGTTTTCCGTTCACCGAAAAGTCCACATTGCGAGACAACTATCCGTTTGGATTGTTTGCGGTGCCGCGCGAACAGGTCGTGCGAGTGCACGCCTCCAGTGGCACTACTGGCAAGCCGACGGTTGTTGGCTATACCCGCAACGATATCAACGTCTGGGCCGAGGTTGTTGCGCGCAGTATTCGCGCCGCAGGTGGCGCGCCGGGTGACATCATTCAAGTGGCCTACGGTTATGGTTTATTCACTGGCGGGCTGGGCGCGCACTATGGTGCAGAGTTGCTTGGTTGCACAGTGATTCCAATGGGTGGTGGCCAGACAGAAAAGCAGATTCAGCTGATACAGGATTTCAAACCGCGTATCATCATGGTCACGCCATCGTATTGTTTGAACCTTGCCGATGAGCTGGAACGACAGGGCATAGATCCGGCATCGACATCGCTCGAGATCGGTATTTTCGGCGCTGAGCCCTGGACCGATTCCATGCGCGCAGAGATAGAACAGCGGATGGGCATCCATGCGGTGGACATCTATGGTTTGTCTGAGGTGATTGGTCCCGGTGTCGCACAGGAGTTGATCGACAGCAAAGATGGGCCGACAATCTGGGAGGATCATTTTTATCCCGAAATCATCGATCCCGACACCGGTGAAGTATTGCCCGATGGTGAAGAGGGTGAACTGGTTTTTACCTCGCTAACCAAAGAAGCGATGCCGGTCGTGCGCTATCGCACCCGTGATCTCACCCGGTTGATGCCGGGCAACGGGCGGCCGATGCGACGCATGCAAAAGATCACCGGTCGCAGCGACGATATGCTGATCATTCGCGGGGTCAATGTTTTTCCAACGCAAATTGAAGAACGTATTCTGGCTGTGCCTGACCTTTCACCTCACTATCAGATGATCGTTGATCGACAGGGCAATATGGATGGGCTGTCGATCAATGTCGAATTGAAACCGGAGGCGTTGGGTACTGCCGACGCGGCCGCCGCTGCTTTGGCGCAAACGGTCAAGGAGATGGTCGGCGTAACGGCAACGATCAACGTGCTGGACCAGGGCGGTGTGCCACGCTCGGCCGGCAAGGCGCAACGGGTAGTTGATCGACGATGAGTTTCGACAGCTAAGCCGTCAGCCATCGCAGTCAAAGCGCCCCGCAGCATAGATCCGAATAGCCGCAATCGTACTGGCTGTACAGGGATTTTCCTGCGTACGCGCAGTCCCGGTTTGTGGGGCCAAATTCCTTTCAGCCGGCCGTACCGCTCAAGGGCGTGGCGGGTGGCAGCCGCCATGGCGTGGAACTCGCTCGACATCGCTCGGTCTACCAAATGAGACCGAATGGAAAAGGAGTGACTGATGAGAGCGATCAAAGCGATTCTGGTACTGCTGCTATTCAGCTCGACCCACCTGGGTGCAGAGGACTTCTCGCAGCTTTATGAAGAGCTAAGTCCCAGTGTGGTCACCATTCACACGCGCAACTTCGATTCCCAAAGCCGCACCTTTCAAAACGGCCTTGGCTCCGGGGTTGTGATTGAAAAAGACAAGATCATCACCGCTGCTCATGTGGTGCATACTGCCAGCCGTATCAAGGTCAAGTTCAAAAGCGGCTACACCACCGACGCAGAAATCATTTCATCCATCACGGCGAGTGACGTGGCATTGCTGCGGCTGACCAACCCACCCGAGGGGATCGTCGTCGCGCAGACGACAGACTCCAATGCGGTGCGTATTGGTGAGCCGGTGTTTGTCATTGGGGCACCCTTTGGAATTGAACAAACGCTGTCCGTTGGGCATTTGTCCGGGCGTGTCAATCGCGGACTGATGGCGGGCGGCGAGCCGGTCGATTTCCTGCAGACAGACACTGCCATCAACCAGGGCAACTCCGGTGGGCCGATGTTCAATCGCGACGGCAAGGTGATTGGAATCGTCAGCTTTATCCTGAGTAAAAGTGGAGGTTTCAACGGCATCGGGTTTGCCGTGTCGATTAACGGTGCGGAAAAGTCATTGATGCAGGCATCAGAATTTTGGGCAGGCTTTGACGGTTTGCTGCTCACCCCGGAACTCGCCTCGGCGATCAACGTCCCGCAGACATCAGGATTGCTGGTACAGCATGTCGTCAGTGGTTCGATGGCGCAGAAAGCCGGGCTGCGTGGTGGGCAGATCACAGCAACCATGGCCGGTACGCAGGTCAAGCTTGGCGGCGATGTCGTGTTATCGATTCACGGGGTGGCCTGCGATGAGCCTCACGACTTTGCGGCGATAAAAAGTCAGATAGATTCCCTGCCGGAGAATGAAGGGTTTGAAGTCTCGGTGCTGCGCGGCGGCAAGGTGATTGCCCTGAAAGTAGAGGGGCGGGGGCCAAGCATCTAGCCCGGCTTATTCCGATGCAAGTGAGAAATTGATCATCTGGCCCGGCATGAGTCGGGCCTGTCGGCGTGTCGGCGGTTTTTCGAATTACACGGTACGCTTTCGAGTTATTCTCGTTTAAGTTCATGGCAAGAGCAGTGTACGCCGCCGCCGCCCAGTGCGAACATGTCATATTCCACCGCGCTAACCGTGAAGCCTGCGTCCGCCAGGCGTGCGTTAACATTGATGTTGTGCGCCATCGACAATACGCGCTTGTTACCCAGGCTCACAATGTTGCCACCCAGCTTTACGCAATCGGCGTAGGGCACGGCAATGCGATCAACGCCTTGTTGATCCAGCCACTCGATTGCATACGAGGGTAAGGCGTCTTCGCAGACCAGCGCGAGATTTTCTTCCAACATAACCACCACGGCATCCATGTGGACGAACTGCGGTGGAATCGGCACGATCGATACGCTCCATTGCTGTTGTTCCAGCCATCCGGCGACTTGTCTGGCGCCAGCTTCGGTGGAGCGGTCGCCCGACCAGCCCAGCAGCGCGACCCCGGGTTTAACGATGACAAAATCACCGCCCTCGAAGTGATCTGCGGTGACCCATTTCCAGATGGGTATGTTTGCCAGTCGATAGAACTCTGAGACGACGGCGTAGTCTTGCCGGCGTGGAGGTGTTTGTATGCTTGCGATGACTGCACCCCATGGGGTCATGAAGCTTGAATCGCGGGTAAAGACACTGCTGGGTAAGCCTTCGTCAGCTTCTACAAAGTGACATCGAATGCCGTTGGCTTCGTAGACCTCAACCATTTGTCGATGCTGTCGCATGGCGGTCTGTTTGTCGAACTGATAGCCCATCTGTGATTGATTGGCCTGGTTAACTGCCGAGATAGCATTGAGCGGCACCCAGCGGAAATGATCGGGTTTGCCTAGCAGCACGTCTGTGAGTACGCCGGTATGCGCCTGTATGCCCCACTGCACTTGATTGGTTTGGTCCACTACCACTGTAGGTTGGTTCATCGTGTTCTAACTCTGTTCGTTTAAGAACGTTGGCGTGAGTGTAGCACTGCCCATTTGTTCGCCATGCGGAGCATCGAGGGCTCTTGTGTTTTATCAGCAAGCCTGGCGATTTCAACCCAGGCCAGCGCGTGTGACTCGTCGCTGACGGTGAATTCGGTGGTAGTCGCTATGAGTGCGAAGCGCGCGTCGTAGTGATAGTGGGCGGGTTCGTTGCCGCGCTCAGGAATGGAGTGGATGTCGATGTCGAACAGTTTGGGGCTGAATACGTTAATTGTGGCGATTCCGGATTCCTCGCGAGCCTCGCGCAATGCCACATCCAGCAAGTCACTATTGCCATCGGCGTGGCCGCCCAACTGGACCCATATGTTGAGCTTTCGATGGTGGGTGAGCAGAACATGCGTCATATCGGGATTGACTAGCCAGGCCGATCCGGTGGCGTGACCGCTTAGCAGTGTGCGTTTGAAGCAATCTGGGTTGTCGGCGACAAATTGCTTGTACTGCTCGACGGTTGCCGCCTCGTCCGGATACTGTTCGCGGTAGTCGTCGAGCAGTCCGGTGACAATGTCGCGGTTCATATTGGCAAGCTACTCGGTTTGTGCCTGGCTTTTCGGGATCGTCCCGTTGCGCCATTTCTCGAAATAGTGTCGCGAATCCGGGTAGGGCACAAAGCCGAACTGATAGCGGAATCGCTGCCCGGTAATCGTTGACAGCGGCAGCTCGAACTGCACCTGTGTGTCAGCGCCCGATTGAATTACCCTGCCGCGCCTGATCCGGTGCGGTCTATTTGCAAGGCTTGTTTCATTGCCAACACGAATCAGGTAGTGATCTGGCAGTGCGCCGCTCGGGTCTGGAGTTACCGTCACAGTAACGAGCAGTTGGTCGCCTGCAATACTGGTAGAGACATTGCGGTGTTCCGGAAAGCCTCCGTCGTTTCTGTTGTCGACAATCTGGCGCATTTGCTCGCGCCACAAATGATTGATGTTTTCCAGGTCACAACCGATAGTGCGCAGGTGATAACGCCAGTACCCGGCGCCCTGCAGGTTGGCAGGTGCATCCTTGCCGCCGATTGCGCGCAGAATTTCGCCCAGTGATGCCTCTGTGCATTGTTGGACCATCGCATCTACCCACAGATCTCCAAGGCCGTATATCAGTTCTGCATCGTAGGTAGAGTCGAACACACCGCGATGGGCGAGTTCGTCGAAAGTGATATCCTGACGTTGCCAAGCCACTGAAGACAGTATCCAGTTGGTGCGGCGACTCCGCTCGTCCGGCACGATAGCAAATGAGGTGTACTGAGCCATGCCTTCAAGGAAAAAGCCCACGCTGTTTCTGTTGTCAGCGAATGCCCGGTTAGACTCTACACTCTGAAATACATGGGTGGTTTCGTGGCTTAGAATACGTCGATAGAGGGGATTCACTGGTTCGTTGTCACCCAGTTTCATCCGTATTTCCTTGTGCGAGGCGTAGCCAAACGCATGGTTGCTCTGCAAGGTCATTCTGGCTTGGATGAACGGATTTGTCTGAAGGTTCAGGAGTGTTGCCAGTGCCTGGTAGTCGCGATCAGCAAATTGCAAAAGCTCCGTCATTCGAGCCTGATCCTGCCGATGGTAGGAGAAGCGATAATGCTGGGTGGCGTGGTGTACGATGTTTTCCCGGGCGTTGGTTCGGGTTTCGTTTCCAATAGAGCCGATCAGCACGACCGATGTCAGCAGAAATGCGATCACCGCCATGGCGGTGGGACCGTATCGTGCGACGATACCGCTTCGCTGCGCGCGTGGTTGGGTTTCGGTTTTGCTCCACAGTGCATAGCTTAAGTAAAGAAACACGCCTGCTACGATCAGTTGCGCTGTGATTGCTGGCCAGTCAAACAGGATTTGCTCGCCGTAGTATTCGCTGTTAAAAAATCGAAATAGATTGAAAACGCCCGATTTGCCCGTTGTCTCTTCAAGCCAGTAGAGCGCGATCAGGTAGCCGCTGTAGAGAATCAATCCGGTAACCCGAAACCACGAAATCAAAACTCCGTGCGCCACCACCACGAGACTAAAGAGACAGCTTCGCAGCAGGAGCCACAAGAGGGTAGAGGGATAATCCTGTCCAGAGACGGTTTGTCTGTTGAATTGCAGTAGTGCGTGGGTGATTAAAAACTCTGCAGTCAGCAGCGAGCAAATGAGCAGCCAGGTGGCCAGTATCTTCGATACAAATATCTGTCGTCTGGAAACGGGCAGGCTGCGAACAAAATCGATGGTGCCCTCATCAAACTCGCGCGGGAAAAGTCGGTAAGCCGCCAGCATGCAAAGGAACAATAAAATCAGCATTTGATCGATATTCGATCCTGCACTGCATGCAGTTGAACACCAGTCGAGAAAATCCTGTTCGTCCACCCGGCTGCTGAAAAGCTCCACCGTATAGGCAAGCCCTGTCAACACCGCCCACAGCATGGCGAAGGGTAGTAGCTGCCTGAGTTGGCTGATCATCAAGGCGGTCATTTGATGGTCACCCGGCCAGACCAGATGCGAATCGGCCAGTTAAAGCCGCTCGCTTCATGTTCGAGCACGATGAAGGCGCGATCGCCTGGTGCATAGGGCGATTCGATCCGGTGTGCCGGTTGATCCGTTGTGCAGTCCTGGCGGTCGTGCTCCCTGTTGAATATGTCTTCCTCTCGATTGTAGGCAAACGTACGTTTATGACGCAAAACGCACTGTCCGCCGATTTGATCGATTCGATTATCCAGCGCCTGGTAGCTTGCCTCAAGCCAGCTCAGGCCACGGTTGTCGACGCTGCTGGTAGCGCTTGCTGTGAGCATGGGCGCAGCATCGATCAATGTCTGTACGGCCGGGTCGCTGCGTTGTTGCGCGAGCCACGCCAACCAGTTGTCGGTGAAGGTTTGGATCGGTACGGTGGTGATTTTCTCGAACCGTTCGGCGTCAGTTCTGATCAGTGTTTTGATGGATTCCAGTGAGGATGTCGGCGGGTTTTCGTCAAGGTAGCTCGATGCCAATTGGTGCAGGGTGTCGGTTCCGTGGGTCTCCTGTAAATACATCAGTGCAGTGAATCCCAATGAAAAGGCGCTCTCGAATCCATGCTGTTCGGTCGTGGTTTGCCAGGCCAGTAGTGGATTGTTGTCTGGAGAAAACCCGCGCTGCGCGATCAGAGCTCTGGCAATATATTCAGCCGTATGCGGGCTGGACGGTGCGGTTTCGCCACCCTCAGCCCACCATCTGGCAAAACCATCGAGCAGCCAGTGCCTGGACTCGTAGTCCCAGCGGCTGTTGGTCAGCATAAGCATCATGTGGTGAACGGCCACCGTGTTCATCATGCTGTGATCATAAGAGTTGTAGTCGGCGAAGTTTGCCGTGACAAAGACGCCCTCGTTGTAAGTTGCGTGAATCAGTCTTTTTTCCAGATTGGTATTGAGTGCCACTTTCAGCATTGGCAATGTGTCGATACCCGTATCCTCACGAAGCTTTTGCAGAGCGCGCTGAAGGTTGTCGAGTGCGCGCTGAGCCTGATTCCGGTACGCCTCAGATATGTAGGATATCTCAATGCTCGGGTCATCGATTTTTAAGACCTGTCCGCCACCGAATTCTGTGCTGGTGGAGGCCCACTTCTCTCGCAAGCTGCTCGCGGTGGTCAGTATGGCGATGACCAGGATGCCGGTGGCCATCAGGTTTCGTCTGCTTAACGGTTTGCCCAGTTGGTCGGCGAAGCTGCCTTCACTGGCCAGGGCCAACGCAAAGCCTGCCACTGATATGGCGGCTGCCATCAGCAGGGTGAGCGCGATATTGCGCCACGGGAAAATGTCGCGTTCCAGGGCAAACAGTTCACTGTCCATCAGTGCGACAGGGGGGAGGCGGTTTTCATCGAAGGCTGGCAGAAAAACCACATAGATCAGTGCGGTGATGATGACGAGATAAATGATCAGTCGATACTTGCCAGTGATGCTCGCGAAAAATACAACGCTCCACAACAGGGACAGCACGGCACTGGTCTTTACCCACAGCAGCGACAGGTAGCGCTTGTCGAAGTATTCTGATGGGTCGGCAAACAGGGCGGCCAGCGCAATCAGCAAGGTGCCGGCTGCGAGCAAAACTATCCAGCCACTGATGAATTTCACCACCAGCGGGGTGGCGGGTGCGATGGGCAGGCTCTCCATGAACTGCCGGGTGCCGCCGGTATACTCGCGCACGATCAGACGATTGCCTAGAATCAGCGCGACCAGTGGCATGATTGTCAGCAGGGCGAAGTACACGACCTGAAAACTGCTCATGCCAAATTCACTGGCGCTTTGACGCGCCAGTGACAAGGCGAAAACACCTAGCAGGCCTATTGTCAGGGCAAAAAGTGCCAGGCCGTGTTCTGCGGCGTCTTTCGCCAGAATATTGCGCCAGATCACGGTTCAGTTTGTCCTGGCAACCATAGCCACAAAGATGTCTTCCAGGGTCATCGGGTCCTGCTGCCAGCCGGGGTTTAAAACCGGGTTTTCCGGTACGCCGTGTTCATACTCGAACACCATGATCCATCTGCCGTTGCGCATCCCTTTTTGCAGGCACCAGCTTCCTCGATACACACAGTCGCCAGGGACGCTGCCAGCCTGATACAGTGATTCGTCAATCGAGTATGACGCGATCAACTTCGACAGTGTTTGCATGCGCCCTTCGTACACCGTTCTGCCGGATTCAATAACTGCGATTCGATCGGCGATAGATTCGATGTCGTCGATGAGGTGTGTTGAAAAAAACACGGTCGCCTCTGTTTGGCTGGCCTGGCTGCTGACGAGATCCAGAAACTCCCGTCTGGCAACCGGATCCATTCCGGCGGTAGGCTCATCCAGTATCAGGCACTCGGGGCCGGTGGCAACGGCGAGGCTGAGCGCGAGTTTTGCCTTCATGCCACCTGAGAAATGGCCGATCCTGCGTTTCGTCGGTAGTTCGAAAAGATCGAGTAGTTGCTGGTACTGAACCTGTTGCCATTTTGGATACATGCCTTTGACGAATTTGCCAAGCTGCATGGGCGACATCCACGGGTAGAAATGTTGTTCCTGCGCCACATAGCCAACGCGTTGCCGGGTGGCGACGACGTCTGACGACACGGGTCTGCCGAACATTTCGATAGAGCCACTGGTCGCGCGCGTAATACCGAGCAGCATTTTGATGGCGGTGGATTTACCCGCACCATTGCGCCCTAAAAATCCGTAGACTTCGCCTCGGTCAACGCACAGGGAAACGGATTTCAATACCTCCAGAGAGCCGTATTTTTTGCCCGCTTCGCGGAATTGAATCACCGGCTCGTGGGGTGAATTGCGCTGCGTGGCAGTGCCGAGGGAAGGTTTCACGTAAGGAAGGCCAACTGCTGAAAATGGGGGCGGTATCAATCGGGTGAGTAATAAAAGCATACACTAGCCCGGATTATTCATGAAATTGAGGGTTTCCTGATTGATTCTTGTCTGCTCAACGGATTGTGGCCTCATACAAATTTCAGTGAGTATTCGATGCGCCCGCACAATCCGTTGTGAAAACAATTCTCTGCACGATACTCTCGCCCCTTCAAGGATATTCCGGGCTAACTTCCCTCGACAACTGGTTGAGCGGTCATGAAGCCTGTGCGAATTTTCAGGTTGCCGTTTTTTGTGACAGCATGGTGCACGCTGCGGTAAGTTGCCGTGGTTGCCAACGCCTTTTGAATGTCATGCTTCGAGTTATCCTGTTGTCTGTCGTGCTGCTCAGCGGCTGTACGGGCTTGCCGAAAGGTGTTGAGCCTGTGCAGGGGTTTGAGTTACAGCGCTACCTGGGGAAGTGGTACGAGATTGCCCGCCTCGATCATCGTTTCGAACGCGGATTGAGCCACGTGTCGGCCACTTACAGCCTGCGCGATGATGGCGGCGTCGAAGTGCTGAACCGAGGCTACTCTGCCGGTGCGCAGGCGTTTGAAGAGGCCACCGGAAAAGCCTATTTCAAGGAGGCACCTGAAACCGGGCATCTGAAAGTATCGTTCTTTGGGCCGTTTTATGGCTCCTATGTGGTATTCGAACTCGATCCGGACTATCAACACGCTTATGTCGCCGGCTACAACCACAACTATCTCTGGCTGTTATCTCGCACGCCGGTTGTCAGCGACGAAGTATTTGATGCTTTCATTGCGAGCGCACAGCAAAAAGGCTTTGAAGTCAGCGAACTGATTCGGGTTGATCAAACGCCGCTGCAATGATGTTCGCAAGCCAAATGCCCGTCGTGGCTAACAGTCGGTGACTGAGTGCCGACGGCGCGAAAGCGTGTTGGTGCGTTTGGGGCCAGAGAGTATCGACGGGTAACATGGTGTTGCTTGCTGTACGTCGTCCGCTTGAACGCGAGTCTGTCATGTCTGAATTTTCCCGCTTGTTGTCACCCCTGCCAATCGGCCGTCCGGGCCATGCGATTGAGATTCGAAATCGGGTACTGGTGTCAGCGCATGTGCCTGGCTTTGCCGAGCACAACCAACCGGGCAACACCTACATTGCCTATCATCAGCGCTTTGCCGCGCAAGGTGTGGGGCTGCAGTTGACCGGAGGAACACCGGTACACAAATCCGGTTTGTTGAGCACCGCGGGTGATGGCTTGTGGAATCTGGATGACAGCATCATTCCGGGCTATCAGCGACTGGCCGATGCGGTACACGGCGAGGGCGGGCGGATTCTGGCACAGCTTGCCCACAGCGGAGGCACAGTACTGATTGATCAGCCCGGCACGGTTGCCTGGTCGGCATCGAGTGTGCGTTCAGCGATCACCGGGCGTGTGGCGCACGCTATGACGGTGGATGAAATAGCCGAGGTCATTGCGGCACATGAGGCGGCCGCAGCAAGAGTCCGGCAGGGTGGGCTCGATGGTGTCGAGGTGCTCGCCGCTTTTGGCTATCTGCCTCAGGCTTTTCTGTCTCCGCTGAGCAATCACAGACGCGATGAATATGGCGGAAGCCTTGAGAATCGTGTCCGTTTTCTGGTCGAGTTACTGCGGGCGGTGCGCGCCCAACTGGCCGATGGTCAAATACTCGGCTACCGTTTGCCAGGCGATGAATTTGAGCCGGGTGGTCTCGATCTGCAGCAGATGATTGACGTGTGTCGGTTGCTGGCCGAGCGCGGTCTGGTGGACTATCTGAATATCATCGCCCACACAAATTTCACCCACACCGGTCGTTCGAAACACTGGGCGCCGACGCCGACGCCGCATGGTGTGTTTGTCGATCTTGCCGCAGCGATCAAGGCCGAGGTATCGGTTCCGGTGTTCACGGTAGGCCGCGTGGTCGATCCCGTGCATGCCGAGCGGATCATCGCGCAGGGCAAGGCCGATATGGTGGGCATGACCCGCGCGCACATCTGCGATCCAACCATCGTCAGCAAGATCAAACTCGGGCAGCTACAGCAGATTCGTCCCTGCGTCGGTGCCAATACCTGTATCGCCAATCGCTACGCCGGTAAACCGATTCGCTGCATGCACAATCCAGAATTGAAGGCCCCCGGTCAGGTGCTGCTGCCAACAAAAAAGCCGCGACGCATTGCCGTAATCGGAGGCGGGCCGGCCGGGCTTGAAGTGGCGCGATTGTCTGCGACGCGTGGTCACTCAGTGGTTGTGTTCGAGGCTTCTGCCAGCCTGGGCGGGCAACTGGCTTACTGGAGTCGCTCACCATCGATGGCCGAACTCGGTCGGATCATTCGCTGGCGCGAGTCAGAGCTTCGCCGTCTCGGCGTGGAAGTTGAGTTCAATCGGGCTATTGCGTCGACCGATCTGGGGGCGATCGATGCCCAGCTTGTCGTCGTTGCCACCGGTGCCTGCGAGACGATGCGACATCACGATCTGCCGCTGCCAGTGACCACGCCGATGCAGTTGCTGGATCGATCGTCAATTGATGCGCGCCGGGCAATCGTGATCAGCGATGGTCGAGGGCAGGCCGGGCTGGTCGCCGCTGAGTGGTTACTCGATCGCGGCGCCGAAGTCGAAGTCGTCAGCGAAGATTTTGCCGTGGCTGGTGATCTGGACGCGACCAACCGCAACGCCTGGTATGAGCGGCTGGGTAAGCGGGGCGTGATATTTACCGCGCAGTCGTCTTTCGCCGGTTTTCGCGATGGCGCGGTGCAATTGCGCAATGTGTTCAGTGGCGCATTGACAGAGCGTCCGGCGATCGAACTGTTGGTCGACTGGAACGGGTGCCAGTCGCAGGATGCACTGATGCGCGCCGCAAGCCCGGAGCGGCTTGCGCCTCTGCAGGCTATCGGCGATTGCCTCGCCCCGCGTAACGTGGAGACCGCAATGGCGGAGGCCTTGCGGCTCGCCGAGCAGCTTTAACGCGCCGCGGTCGGGCTGATGACTGGTTTTAGTTCGACCGTCACGAACAGGTGTATCGCCATCTTTCCAATACGACACATTCTTTAACCACTGAGTCGTAGAGAATGCGAACAGTGTGTCAGAGAATGCGTTTCGTAATCTGTACTTGCACTAACAATAACTATACAGCGAAGGAGATACCCCATGATTAAGCTGGTAAGTGGCTGCGCAGCGGCCATGCTGGTGCTCGGTGGATGCGCAACGTCTATCGATACCACGACTCAACAGGCGCTCGACACTGCAGCCGGTAGCGAAGCATCGTCCTACATCGTCGACTCAGACAACAACCCATTGAAGGCCAGCGACGGTAACTGTCTGCGTTCAATCGATTGGAGCGGAGATGTTGGCCGGGTATGCGGCGGCACCTTAGCGGTGGCCGAGACGGTCGAGCCCGAGCCCATTGTCGAGGTGCCTGCATCGCATGCGCAGCCGATTCTGAGCGAAACGCTCAGCGGCAATGCCATGTTTGAACTCAATTCTGCCGAGCTTAGCTGGGAGGGTATGCAGTCTCTTGAGCGGCTGATTGTGCAGCTCGGCGTGATCAATGGCGGAAGCATCGAAGTGGTCGGGCACACCGACGATACCGGTTCTGCCCAATACAATGAGCAGCTTTCGACCATGCGGGCAGAGAATGTCAGAAGCTATATCGAAGCTCGCATTGATGGCTTTGACATCACGGCCAGCGCCGAGGGTGAGTTGTCACCGATCGCGGATAACTCCACTGCCGAAGGCCGGGCACAGAATCGCAGAGTGGATGTGATGGTGCGCAGAAGTCCTGCGGTAGCGCAATAAAACGCCACTGAACCGGACGCCGGCGTACAGCCGGCGTCGCAGGCGTAATTGCCAGGGAGTGGTTGGGCGCTGACAGCACTGCCCGCAGCAAAGCGGGCAGCGCGGTGACCCTTCAGGCTTTGCGATCGCGCAGGAAGCGACGCAGAATCTTGCCCGAGGCGGACTTTGGAATCTCGTCGACGAACTCCAGCAGGCGTATCTGCTTGTAACTTGCCACCTCGGCTTTGATAAATGTCTGAATGTCTTCAGCGCTGGCGCTGGCGCCGGGCTTTAACACGACAAAAGCTTTAGGCAGTTCTCCGGCCTCGATCTCCGGTATTCCAATCACCGCGACATCAGCCACCGCCGGGTGCTGGACGATCAGCGCTTCCAGTTCCGCTGGCGCTACCTGAAACCCTTTGTACTTGATCAGCTCTTTGACCCGATCGACGATAAACATGTGATCGTCGGCGTCGATTCGCGCCACGTCGCCGGTGTGCAGCCAACCATCACTGTCCAGCGTCTCGGCAGTCGCCTCGGCGTTGGAGAGATAGCCTTTCATTACCTGCGGTCCGCGAATCAGCATCTCACCTGGTTCGCCCGGGCCGAGGTCATTGCCCTCGTCATCGACGATGCGCACTTCTGTGTTGGGCGCGGTGTAGCCACTGGAGCCGGTCTTGTAGTGGTCGCCGACTGTGGCGTGGCTGATCGGGCTGAGCTCGGTCATGCCGTAGCCTTGTACGATCGGGCAGTCGATCCGTGAGGCTGCCTCCTCGCCAAGTTCGCCGCCGAGCGGGGCGGCACCGCAGAAGATGCGCCGCAACGAGGAGACGTCGACCTGCTCGACGGCCGGATGTTTGGCCAGCCCCAGCACGATAGGTGGCACGGCAAAGAACTGGGTGACCGAGTGCTGCTGAATCAGCTGCAGCGCCTGCTCCATATCGAAACGGGCCATGGTGACGACTGTGACGCCCTCCGCAAGCAAGCCGTTCATCAGCACCTGCATGCCGTAGATATGGAAAAATGGCAGCGCCGCGAGTGCGACTTCGTTTTCGCCGTAGTCCATCATCGCGCCACTTTGAGCCAGGTTGGCAACCAGATTGTGATGCGTCAGCATCACGCCTTTTGGCAGACCGGTGGTACCGGACGAATAGGGCAACACCAGTACGTCGTTGTGACTATCGATTGCAATCTGCTCGATCGGATCGGCGTACAATGCCTCGAACTCAGGCGTGCCGATGGCGATGACCTCAGTCGCGGGGCTATCTGCCATCGCCTCGGTGGCGGTCTCGACAAACGCCGGCACGGTGATCACGAGCGTTGCACCGGCATCGTTGAGCTGGTAGCGAACCTCGTCTGCGCCGTACGTTGGGTTGATAGTGGTGACGGTGGCACCGCAGACACCGGTTGCGTGAAATACGATCGCGTACTCGATCATGTTAGGCGCCATCAGCGCCAGCGTGGTGCCCGGGCCAAAACCGCGAGCTTGTAGGCCGCCGGCGAATTTGCCGATCATCTCGCGCAACTGCGCAAACGTGACCGTGCGGCCGTCGCCGCCATCGATCATCGCCGGGCGGTCGGGCCACGCGTTGGCACCGGCAAATACGTAATCGGTCAGTGATGTGGCGGGAATGTCCACATCGGGCAACGGGCTTTTAAAAATATGACTGGGCATGCTGGCTCGGTGGTTGTGACACGTGTCGGCATTATAAAGCGCTCTGCATTTGCCGAGTGCGATTTTTGTGTGCCGCAATGCACGCATGCGGGGTGGAACCGGCACTCAGGCGTGCGGTCTGAACACGGGGTTGTGGTGCTTCTGGCCGGCCGTCAAATCGACACCAGGGTGAGAAAATGATCGTTCGTCGTTGCGTACGCATTTGCGTATTGGTGATTTTGATTCTGGCCAGTCGGTCGGGCTTGTCGGCATTGCCCGATCAGTGGCAATCGCCGCACTATGCCACCCATCCGCTGGTTGGCCAGATTCACGACGGCAGCGGTGCGCTCGATTGGCCCGCGCTGCTTCAGAGAATGGCCCAAAGCCGGTTCATTCTTATTGGCGAAAAGCACGACAATCGCGATCATCATGAAATCGAATTGCGTCTGCTTCGTGCGATCAATGACACGGTGAAGGCGTCGGGCCAGCCTGGCCCGGGTGTCGTATTGGAGATGCTTGACGAAAGTCAGCAACCGCTGGTGGATGAAATCAGCACACAGCTGGCGGCGGACGACGAACTGGCCTTGTCCGCCGAGCAACTGCAGTCAGAGCTGCAGTGGCCCGAGAGCGGCTGGCCGTGGCAGGACTATGGCGCGGCGATTAGCTGGGTGATCAACCGACGACTGCCGCTGCGCGCCGGCAATATCTCATCGTCACAGATGAAAACCGTCTATCAGGCGGGTATTTCTGATCAGCACCCGACGGCCGCGAAACTGCGCGCGCCGTTGCAGGATAAAGTGCTCGAACAGGTGTTCGATGGTCACTGCGGTTTGTTACCTCGACAGAGCTTGGCGTCGATGGTCGATATTCAGCTCGTCAAGGATGCGGCCATGGCGCGCGCGCTTGTCGATACCACAGGCCGGAAAACGGTATTGCTTGCAGGGACGGGGCACACGCGCGTCGATTCCGGTGTGCCGAGGCATCTTGCGCTGCTCATTGAGGATCCGCCGTTGTCAATTGCGCTGATCGAGGTCGACCCTGATCGCAGGGTGGCCACCGACTATGATGCTCTGGCACTTTTTGATGTATTGATCTTTACACCAGTGGCCAATCAGCGCGACTATTGCGCCGAGCTGGAAAAGAGTATGCGCAAGTAGGCAATCACCCGCCTGTGGCAGATGTTATACCTGCAGCTCGTAAAATCAGGTTTCGGGTGACTCATGGTCGACGATGCAGGTAATAAAGGCCCGTCCAGCGGTACGCAATGCGTTTGGGCTGGAGAGGAGTCATCTTTAATGCAGGGCTCGACCCAGGTGCCTGTGGTGCACAGCGTCGGCTTTGGCTACCAGGATGTCGACGAGTGGCAGGCGGTTGCGCTGGGGCACAAACCCGGTCATATCTATGGGCGCAACACCAACCCCACCGTGCACGCTTTCGAGCAGAAAGTGCGGCAACTCGAACAGGCAGAGGCGGTAACCAGCGCCGCGACCGGCATGGGGGTCATCAGCAGCACACTCTTCGCGCTGTTGTCACCCGGGCAGCGTGTGGTGTCGGTCAAGGATACCTACGGCGGCACCAATGTGCTGTTTACCGAGTTCCTTCCCCGTTTCAACATCGCGGTTGAGCTGTGCGATACCACGGACCACGAGCAGATAGAGGCGGCGCTTGAACGAGGCTGTGATGTGCTCTATCTCGAGAGCCCGACGAATCCTACCACCCGAGTGGTCGACATCGCGCGCCTGGCAGCAGCCGGCAAAAGGGTCGGGGCGACAGTAATAGTCGACAACACATTCGCAACGCCCATTAATCAACACCCCTTGCAACTCGGTGCCGACCTGGTGCTGCACAGTGCAACCAAATTTCTCGGCGGGCATGCCGATGCGCTGGGCGGCGTTGTTTGCGGTAGTCAGGCACTGATCGACTGCGTCTATCACTATCGAGAGATCAATGGGGCCACACTTGATCCGATGGCGGCCTATTTGTTATTGCGTGGGATGAAAACCCTGACGTTGCGGATACGGCAGCAAAACAGCAATGCGATGGCTGTCGCACAGTTTCTGGAGGGTCACCCGGCAGTGGCCAGGGTGTATTATCCAGGGCTTGAATCGCACGATGGCCACGAAATCGCCCGCCGGCAAATGCAGGGCTTTGGCGGCATGTTGAGTTTTAAACTCAGGCAGGACAGCTTTGACAGTGTTCGCAAGTTTGTGCCGCGTCTGCAGTTTGCCCATGCGGCGGCCAATCTCGGTGCGGTGGAAACGACGATCGGTCCACCGGCGACGACCAGCCACGTCGAGTGCAGTGCGGAAGAACGTGCGGCAATGGGTATACCCGAAAGCCTGATTCGCTACTCGACGGGCATCGAGGATATTGACGATCTGATTGGTGATCTGGAGCGTGCGCTACAGCCTTTTGTCTAGTGGGCCGCTTGATAAACAGGGTAGCGCCTTATTTTCGCTACGGTCGCTATTATGGCGGCGATCGTTGGGTTCAGTTTTTCCGCTGATTGACGGGAATTGCGAGACTGTGGACTTTGCGAACCACCTCTGATCGGCAGTTGACCTTGAGTTTTCGGAAAATGGATTTGCTGTAGCTGCGTATTGTCGAGACGGCAACGCCACGTTGTTCGGCGATTTCTGAATAGTTCAGGCCGCGTGCGAGGAGTGCGGCGATATCACTTTCTGCTTCGGTGAGGCCATACAGTTGCTTGAGCAGGGTGCGGTCGATTTCCTGGTCGGTATGCGGATCGATGATCATGCACACGACGTTGTCATCAGATTTGTCTGGTGAGAGTGTCGGTGTGAACGCGAGCAGGAGCGAATCGTCCGAATGATTGCCGTTCAGAAGGATGAGGTTGTGATCGTTGGCGGCGTGGCCGTCCAGCGCATCGCGTAGCCGAGAATCGAAATCAATAGTTCTGGTGTTCTTCACTCTCAGCCGCTGATCGGCCAGATCCAGCCAGATCTTACTTTGCACAATGGCGTCGGCGGCGTGGTTGCTTAGTATCACTTCTCCGTCGGTATTGAAGATCATCATACCGATACTCAGGGTGTTTAGAACATTAAACAGTTCACTGGTGTTTGTCTGAAGAGTCACTGTACATCCCGCACTGAGTTGTATTTCTGAAGCCGTTGATCCATCACGGTTATTCGCTATATGGCAGATCCCGTCCCTGGTTGATTCGGATTGAAGACCCTCTCTAGGGCTCCGGTACCGTTTCACCAGACTGTTCGGCGGGATGGTATTACATCCTCACCAATATCTCATTACCCAAATGGGGTGAATTGCACCATTGTTTTGGCAGAAAGTGAGCGCTGCGCAACATAGCCTTCAGGTTTTGGTTGCCGCATTCGATTGCAGTGCGTGCCCACAAAGTTGATACGGCGGTGAGCCTGTCAACCTGATGGCCGGTACCTGCCTGGTTTGCAGTCGATCGTCTATTGCGATCGCGGTGTAGGCTCCATGTCACTGGGCGTTGTATCCTGAGGCTTGAGCCAAAAACGATTTAGCTGTTGCCCAAGTGATACCAGGTCGTTGCAGGCACTGACGTGCCAATGGTTTGGATACAGCGAGCGATAGAATGCCTGATCAAATCGTTTGTCGATCAGTATTACAATGCCGCGATCTTCCTCTGAGCGAATCACTCGGCCAGCGGTTTGCAGCACCCGCGTCAGTCCGGGGTAGCGGCTGGCGTAGTCGAATCCGTTGAGTTGCTGTTCCTGATAATGACGTTCGATCAGTTTTTGTTCGAGTGTGATCGAGGGCAATCCTGTGCCTATCACAATTGATCCGATCAGTCGATCACCTACATAGTCCACGCCCTCGCCATAGATGCCACCCATGATGGCAAATCCCAGTTGTTTGCTGTCCCGGGTAAATCCCGCGAGGAAGGATTCTCGATCACTCTCGCTGGAGTCGCGTTGTTGGATAGTCAAATCAATATCGGGGCAGGTTTGCGCGAAGAGTTTGCAAGCGCGTTCCATGTAGGCATAGCTTGGAAAAAACACCTGATAGTTGCCCGGGTGTGCAAGATACACACAGCGAATGATATCGATGATTTGTGGTAGAGAGTGATCTCGTGCCTGAAAGCGCGTATCGACATAGCTGCAAATACAAGTCAATTGTTGTGTGGCGCAAAACGGCGAGTTGAGGGCGAGGGTGGTAGTGGATTCGGGCAAGCCCAGCGACTGCAGATAGAATTGCCTGGGTCGCAGGGTGGCAGAGAAAACGGCGATCGATCGAAACAGCGAAAATCGCTTTTGCAGGCTGCTCGACGCATCCAGACAGCGAAGCTGCACTTGTACATTGCCTCTGAGTCGGCTTTTGCCGCCGAGCGCATCGGCGATTTTCTTAAGCGTTATCGTTCTGTGATGCTCTGTGTAGATATCTGCTATCACCAGATACCGGTATATCTCTCGCGCCAGTTCCGCCACCGATTCACTGGAATTGTGACCTCCTTCAGGTGTGTCCATTAACGCCTCGGCGCACTGTGTTATCGCGCGCCCGATGGTGGCGGGCGGTTCTGTACTGACACTTTCAACATCGGTGCAAACGTTTGCCCAGCGGCTGATGGCTCGACTGAGTCGTTGCATTTCCCGATGCAGCGGCGGGTTGAGTGATTTGCAATCGGCGGCGACCCTGCGAATGTCGTAGCGATTTAACTGCGCCGAATGCATTGCGCGTGCGCGATCCATAAGATTGTGTACCTCGTCGACCAGCAACAGGCTGCGCGCGGCTGTCTCTTCGAAAAAAGCAAAACGAACCAGGGGGTCGAAGACGTAGTTGTAGTCGCAGATAATGGCATCGACCCAGGGCAACATTTGCTGGACCAGTTCGAACGGGCACACTTGATGTTGGTCTGCTACTTTATCGAGCAGGGTGGGTGTGATGATGTCGTATTCAATCAGTTGCCGGCGGGCGGCTGGAAGTCTGTCAAAAAAGCCGATGGTCAACGGGCAGCGGCCCGCTTCATCTCGGGTACAACGACCATTGCTGCAGTGGCAACTGGTCTTCTTGGCGGTGATGGTGATGGCTGTCAGTGCCACGCCGGCGTCGCGCAACTGGCTTAAACCCTGTGCCGCCGCTTCACGACCTGAATTCTTGGCAGTCAGGTAGATAAGCCTGTCGACATGGGACTCACCCAGCGCCTTGCACGCAGCGAATAGAGCGCTAATGGTTTTGCCAACACCGGTTGGGGCTTCGAGCAGCAGGCTGCCGGCGTCACGAGCACCGCAATAGATCGCGGCTGCCATTTCGCGTTGGCCCTTGCGAAAGGTTCCGTGCGGGAATGAAACTTCGGCTGCCGTTGTTCGCATGTGATGACGATGCGCGCTGATGATCGCGTGCCATGCCAGGTACTGATCCAGCGCTTCCAGTGTGAACTGCTCCAGCTCATCGAAGCTGAATGTCGCCACTTCGGTGTGCTTTTGGCCCGATTTGATATTAAACCAGATCAGCTCCAGCGCGATCGTTTGCGCTGACGGGGCGTGCTGTTTCAGATAGCAGTAGCCATAGACCTTCAATTGTGCGGCGTGCAGGTCTTTGCTTGACTGATCGAGTTTGTCCGCCGGCACATAGGTACTTTTTATTTCGCCAAGTTTGAGTTCGGCATCGGTGTGGGTGACCAGATCAATTCGGCCGCGAAGCCTGACCGTGTAGTCACCGCGCTGGATTGATGTTTTGACACTGACTTCCGCCTGCGTGCTATTTGCTCGCTCTGCCTGCATTGCTTTGTGGGCCGCCTGACCCTGTTGTGCCGTCGGGCCGGCAGGCCCGGAGTGCGTCAGGTCTCCGCGTCTGCACGAGAACGCGACCAGCTTGCCGACCGAAACGGTGAGCATCTCAGGCATGTGGGACGGTGCTCGGCTCCCACTCGACATTGACCACGCCGTGTTCGATGCCACAGGTTTCAAAGTGCGCCATCCAGCGTCGCTGGTTGTTCTGCAGTCGATCGCCCGGGGCCTTGACCTCAATAAGCTGGTAGCCGCCACTATCGGGAAAGAAGATCAGATCCGGCAAGCCATTGCGATGGTTGCGAAGATCGGCGAGCAGATAGTCGAAACACGCCAGCCAGTCTGCCAGCTCAATTCGATCAATAGCGATCTCGAGTAGCTCGATGTTCAGATAGCGCCAGTTGACCAGCGGGTTGGCAATGCCTTTTTTTTCGTGCCAGTGTCTGGCAACCAGAGATGGCAGTGCACCGTTGGCAAGTGCATCAAAGCGCTGCGCCAGCAGTGCGCGCCGGGTAGTGCGAAATCCCGGGTCGTTGAAGTCAGCCGGTGCGTTGTGGAACGGGTGGTAGAACGCCCCTTTGACCGGAGCGAATATGATGTCCCAGATACATAGCCCGAATACCCCGGTGATCAGGGTGTTCTCTACATAAAAGCACTGGCCGCCCTGCTGATAGTGTTTGGCGGCCGCGATCTCCACCGGTTGCTCTGACTCTGCCAGCGTGATGGTCTGGCTGGCGGGCTCGTTAGGCGTGTCCGGACCGAACCACAGCCGGGCCGTTTTTTTGGCCAGTCTGCGACCGAACTGGGTGGCGAATTGCAGTTCTTCAGAGCAACTCGGTGCATCGATCATCTGCTCACAAAGTGCCAGTGCCTGCGTATTGTCCCCTTTTTTGGCCAACAGCCGGGTCGCCCGCTCGCGAGCCGGTGCACGAGCAATGTTCTGGTAGAGCGTTAGCGCAGCGTCGTTCGCGTCTTCGCGCTCCAGTTGGCGAGCAATTGCGATGGCCAGTTTTTCGGTTCGTCGTTGCAGCGCGGTGTCATTCAGTGCCGCACTCGGCAACTGTGCATGCAGTGCGAGCAGTGCCTCGGGGCCAGCGGTGCTCGCGATATCAAACATCTCGCGGCACCGGTAGTAGTGCAGGTGTTGTTCGAGCTGCGCGCGGCTCTCGAACGGTAGGGTGTTCGTGTCGATTCGATAGGGTTCGTAGCGTTGCAGGCCTAGATCGCGCAGCACAAAGGCGGTCAGGTCCTGGTAGAGATTACCGAAAAACAACAGTCGATAAACGGTGAAACACTGTTGCTCCAGCACCGCGATCAGGGTGTCATTCTGGCGCAGCTCAGCCATCGCTTGCGGCAGCTCGGTTATTTTTGCTTCCAGTTGTGCACGACGCGCGGACTGCTTCTTTGCACCGATCGCCTGTTGCAGGTCGCCGCGCGTGAACAGCGGCAGCACTTCAGCGATCGGCAATTGAGGGTCGATGGCAACCAGCCGCTGTGACTCCAGTTGTGCAGCCGCGTTCGGCAGATCATCGATCTCGTCGTATTGCAGCTTGCTCTGGCGAAAAAGCGATTTGCTGCGCGACAGCAGTCGAACGTACAGACACATCGCCTGTCTATCGAGTGCGTGATAACGGTGATAAAACCCTTGTTCGTCGGCGTTGAGCAGATGCCAGTAGTGTTGCGCGACAAATTCGAGCTGGGTGTTGAAGTTGTCGAGGTAGTAGCCGTCCGGTAGTTGAACTGGCGGTGAATCTTTCGGCATGAGTTGATCTGAACGACGGCGTTGCCGCCCGGTGCGTAGTCGGTCGGTCAAGTATGACACGCAATCACGGTGACTGGCGCGGCCTCGGCCGGTTGCCCTGATGCGTGTATCAATTCGATAAAGCGATCGTCAAGTCGCGGCCGTCGATGTCGTCAGTATGATGATGTGCATGGTGCCGTGATCCGGCCCCCGTCGCGACGTCGCCGACCTAGTTGGAGCCCTTCATGAAAAGTATTGTTGGCGGGATCGTGTTTCCTGCCCTGGCGCTGATCGCAGCGCCTGTCGCCGCGGACAATGACCTCTACAGCACCCAGCCCTGGCAAAGTGGTTTTGCCGAGGCGGTCTCCGAGGCCGATGAGGCAGCTCGTCCGATAGTCGAGGCCAGAGCGCGTTGGGATCGAATGACAGACAGCGAAAGAGCGAAAATGCTGGCTGAGCACCAGCGTGCTTTCGTTCGTGGCGGGGTGTTTCGGCCTGATTCGGAGACGGCGGCGCAGGCAAAACCAAAGCAGGAGAAAAAGCAGGAAGCAGGTAAGAAGCCGTCAGCCGAGAAGAAAAAGTAACTTCGGCCACGCCGGCTGTTTAGCCGGCGCAGTCTCATGGCGCCGCTATCTGGTGCTAACGCTTGCGCGCGCGATGTCGAAAGCCGGCATCGTCTGCCATGGCGACCAATTCGTTTTGCACGTCGGCGTTGTCTGACAGGATTTTGCGGACCGACGCTCGATGCGAGCGAAACAACTGGCGCGTGTGACGCAGCAACGATTTGACCTGTGTCTTGCTGGCGCCGCTGGCTCTGGCATCGAGTATGGTGGATCGGGCAGCGCTCAGCAGTGCCCTGTTTTCCAGCAACGGCTGGTGCTGGTCTGCAGGCGCTTTATCGATCAGCAGATCGAAGGCGTCATCGTTGGCAATCACGAATCGGCTCAGGCGCCGATGTTGGCGGAAGGTTTTACGCTGCAACTTAAGTTGCTCGCGCAATTCTGGTTGCTCGGCCAGCACCCGCTTGATCTCCTGGCCCATCTCTGCGCGACTGTTGCGCAGCACCTGGCGAGCCGATTGAATCGCGGTACGGTCTGCCGCTTCGGATTCGCGCAGTTCGCGCAAACTCGCGTGCTGCTGCTTGATTAGCTGGGCGCGACTCTGGATGCTGGCGGCAGTGCCCGGGTCGACTGAGTTGATTATGGTCTCCATCGCCGCCTGGCGGGCCAGCGGATCTCGTTTGCCATGCGCGCTGGCCTGAGTTGACAGCGCTGTGGCCAGCAGAACGCTGGCGATAAACGTTACCGATTTCATGCAGAATCTCCTGTTGGTTTGGCTCACCTGTGGTGGGACATTGCAATAATCAGTCTGCGGTTGATCGCCGTGAATTCAATTTACGTTGAATTTACCGATGCACTGCGACTTGGCGACACTAACCAAAAATATGCACAAATTCTTTGCTTTGATGATCGCAGATCCCCTGCAGGTGATATAAGTAGAGGGGAGCGGGCTTGACACGCCAATTCTACGTAATGATAATCATTCTCATTAATGGCAGGTGCAGAGAGCATTGACAATCACTCGACCAGCGACGCGCAGGGGATAACTGCCATGAGCCCCAATACGGCGCCGGCGCCAACAGCCCGGACTCAAGACGCGGATGAGCGAAAAACCGTCATCCTCACCGGTGCCAGCCGCGGCATAGGCCACGCCACGGTCAAGCGATTCTCGTCGGCTGGCTGGCGGGTCATTACGTGTTCGCGCCAGTCTTTTCCGGAGGACTGCCCGTGGAGTTCCGGGCCCGAAGACCATATCCAGATTGATCTGTCCGATGACGACAGCCTGGCGGCTGGCATAGAGGAGATGCGCAGCCGGCTCGGTGGTGGTGCTCTGCACGCGCTGGTCAACAACGCGGCTATTTCGCCCAAAGATCAGGATGGACAGCGCCTGGGTTCGATTGATACGCCTGCGTCGGTTTGGCAGCAGGTGCTGAAGGTGAATCTGGTGGCGCCGGTGCTGCTGGCGCGCGGACTGCGGGAAAACCTGGAGCAAGGCAAGGGCGGCATCGTCAACGTGACCTCGATCGCGGGCAGTCGAGTGCACAAGTTTGCGGGTAGCGCCTATGCCTGCAGCAAGGCCGCACTGGCGACGCTGACGCGCGAGATGGCATCCGATTTTGGCCGTTTTGGTATCAAGGTCAACGCTATCGCGCCGGGCGAAATCGACACCTCTATCCTCTCCCCGGGCACCGAGGAGTTGATTGCCTCGATCCCGTTAGGTCGTCTTGGCACACCAGAGGAAGTTGCCTCGATGATCTATTTTCTGTGCTCAGAGCAGGCGCGCTACGTGACCGGCGCCGAAATTCACGTGAACGGTGGTCAGCACGTTTGATCGAGGCTTTGGCCTTACACCGACTGGTCAATTCGATGTGCCCCAACCCGCGAGGAAAAACCCGTTGAGTGCTCCCTCTGTAGTTGTCCCCGCCACCGAACTCGCGTCATTTATCGCCCGCACGTTTGCTGCGGCCGGTGCCGATGACATTGAAGCGCGCGCCATTGGCGATAATCTGGTCGAAGCCAACCTGTCCGGCCACGACAGTCACGGCGTGGTGCGCGTGCCGCGTTATCTGCGGGACATGCGTCGCGGTCACATGAAATTTGGTCAGTCGGTCCAGACGGTGATCGACGGAGGTGCTTTCGTATTGCTCGACGGGCAGCACGGCTTTGGCCAGGTGCTCGGCAGACAGGCGCTGGATATCGGTATCGAAAAAGCACGCGAGCACGGCGTGGGTCTGGTCGCATTGCGCCGAGCCGGTCATCTGGGGCGAATCGGGGCATGGGCCGAACGTGCCTGCCAGGCGGGCTTTGCGTCCGTGCATTTTGTCAATGTGGCGCGCAGCATGCTGGTCGCGCCATTTGGTGGTGCCGAGCGTCGCATGTCCACCGCACCGGTAACCATCGGCGTACCGAATCCGGGTGGCGACGATTTCGTACTGGATTTTGCCACCTCGCGGATCGCCGAGGGCAAGGCACTGATTGCTTTGAAGGGTGGGCCGAAACCGCCACCCGGTGGGTTGGTGAATGAGAATGGCCAGCCGACTGATGATCCACACGCGTTGTACGGCGATGTCGGGCCGGGAGAAGTCCCCAATCCACGAGCCGGGCCAGGCGCATTGACCGCGATGGGCGATCACAAAGGGTCAGGGCTTGCGATTGCCTGTGAGTTGCTCGCCGGTGCGCTGACGGGCTCTGGCCCGAGCGGTCCCGGTGAAGGGCCTTACAATGGCATGCTGTCGTTTTACCTGAATCCGTCAGCGATCGACGATGGGCACGAATTCGCCGCGTCGGTCGCAAGCTATGTCGATTTTGTTCGCGCGGCCAAACCGGCGGATGCCAGTCAGCCAGTGATGATACCGGGTGATCCTGAGCGACGGGCGCGAAAGCAGCGCCTGGCCAATGGTGTGACATTGCCTGCAGAGACCTGGCAAAGTCTGCTCGATGCGGCCACCGAGAGTGGCGTCTCGGCAGACGCTGTACCGCAGACCACCGCCACTGACAGTTAATGTGGCCCGCCATTCGAGTCAGCCGTTCGGGTACACAGCCGACGGTATCGAAGTGGCGCTGCATACCTTGCGCAATGCAACCGGTGCGCAAGTAACACTTGCAGAATATGGGGCCACCATCGTTGGGCTTCGAGTGGCAGATCGCCAAGGTGAATTCGCCGATGTGGTGCTGGGCTATGACAATCTGGCCGCCTATGAGCAGTGCCCGGCCTACCTTGGGTGTGTTGTCGGTCCGGTGGCCAATCGTATCGCACACAGCCAGTTTTCTATCGATGGCATGCAGTATCAGCTCGAGGCAAACAACGGTGCCCACCACCTGCACGGTGGAAGCACGGGCTTGCATCGACAGGTCTGGCGTACGCAAATGATTGACGATGTGCTGGTCATGTCGGCGTACCGTCCGCATGGCACAGGCGGCTACCCCGGTGATCTCAACGTCACGGTGCGCTATCGGTGGACCGACGACAACGAGCTGTGTATCGACTACCAGGCAGTCACCGACAGGCCGACGCCGGTAAATTTAAGCAATCACGCCTACTTCAATCTGTGCGGTCATGACCAGGCGGGAACCGACGGTGCGTTGTCGCACGAACTCCAGTTGCCGGCAGACACATACTTACCGACAGATTCGCACAGGATACCGCTTGAGCGCATCGACCCGGTCAGCGGTACGCCGATGGATTTTTCGACGCCGTGCACGATCGGCAGTCGCATCGACAGCGATTTTGAACAATTACACTTTGCCAGTGGATACGATCATTGCTGGGTGATTGGCACGCACGATCAACCGGCAATCGCCGCCGTATTGACTGATCCTGTCAGCGGTCGGCGGATGACACTCTCGACCACACAGCCTGGGCTGCAATTCTATACCGCCAACCACCTGTGTGAACTGGCTGGCAAGGATGGGCAAGCTTACGGTCGGCGTGGGGCGTTGTGTCTGGAAACGCAGCATTTCCCGGATGCGGTCAACCGGCCATCCTATCCGTCGGTGTTGCTGCAACCCGGTGAACAATATCGGCAGTCGGCCGTTTTTCGCTTCGACTGTATTTGAATCGCAAACTTCGGTAGCGCTTCAATCGCTATTGGCGCAATGCCGGTGACGCGATTTTATCCGAGACGTGAAAATCCCAGAGTGTGGCACCTTTATTTTTAGTAAAACGGGTCAGAGCAGTGTCCAGTTGATCCAGTGATTCGATACGTTCGGCCGAGATGCCAAAACCACGCGCGATTGCCGCGAGGTCGTTGTGGCCAAACACCGCCCCGTGGTCGCTCAGTCCATGGGCTCGCAACTTGTGAATTTCGGAGCCATAGGCGCCGTCGTTCATCACCACGATCAGTATGTTGAGCTTGTGGCGACGAATCGTCTCCAATTCCTGAACGTGCATCAGAAAGCTGCCATCACCGTCGAACAGCACAACCGGCAAATCTGGTCTTGCCACTGCCGCGCCGATCGCGAACGACAAACCGTTGCCGATGGCGCCGAACTCTCGAATTGTCAAAAAGCAGTTGGCTGGTCGTCCGACCATGTGTGCAAAGAACCACGAACAGTGCCCGGAAGAGTTGACGGCATACCAGTGTTTGGGAATCGTTTGATCTAACGCGTGGACGACCTCGCGCGGGTCGTGCAAACCGGGTTCGGGTGGATAAGGGTGATCATCGGGAACATGGCCTGCGATGGCGTCGGCCGTGGCCTGGCTGCGCCAGTCTTCATTTGATGCCTGTCGTTCTGGCAGATGCTCCAGCAGTGCTTCGATAGCGGCTTTGGCATCGCCGCGCAAGTGCGAGCGAGCGGCGATTCGCCCCTGGCTCACCGTCGCAGGATGCAGATCGATTTGCAGTACGCGATCGGCTGAGAACAGTTTCCCGTCACTGGAGTTATGCTGCGCCAGCCGGCAGCCGACAGCGATGATCAGATCGGCACGGGCCAGAAACTCCCTTGTGAGTTGACTGGAGAACCCGCCGACAACACCAATGCACCAGGGGTCGTCGTGAAACAGGCCGCGCGCCGGTAAGCTTGTAGCCAGCAGCGCACCGGTCTGTTGTGCCAGTTGTCGGCAGGCTGGCGCAGCGTCGCTGCGTCGGGCGCCGAGACCGGCCATGATAACAATCCTGCGCGCGCGCTGAATCTGTTGTGTCGCCTTCGCCAATTCGCCTGGTGCTGGCGCTCTGG